>DAOPZV010000013.1:0-35336 GCA_035353575.1 Prolixibacteraceae bacterium
TCGCCAATCATCAGCACTTTTTTACCTTGTTTCTGAAGGCTTTTCACGTATTCCAGCTTGTCGGTTGGCGACTGGTTAAAATGCAACCGTTGTTCGTGGCCAAAAAAGCCAATCAGGTTTATTCGTTCGGCTTCGTTATCGCCTGTAAGCAAATGTAGTTCGTGGGTTTTTCCCAATTTCTGAATTAGGTTTTGCAGTCCTTGGCGATATTGGTTTTCAAGCTGAAAATAACCAGGAACAGAACCGTCAATGAATATCCAGACTTCAGTTTTTAAATTTTCATTCTCGGATTTTGTTCCGGTAACGAAATATTTGGAGCCCATGTTTATGCGGGTGTCGTTAATTTTTCCTGAAAGTCCCATTGACGGTATTTCCTGAAAGTCGTTCACCTCTAACAACTGATCTCCTTCGAGCGAATTATAAAGTGTTTTGCTTAATGGATGCGACGAGTGAAAAGCCAGCGATTTGATCATCAGCTTTTGCTCCGGAGATAATTCGCTGCCAACGAATCTGATGCCAGACGATTGCGCATTGGTAATGGTTCCGGTTTTGTCGAAAACCACTGTGTCAATTTTCTGTAGATGCTCGATTACGGCAGTGTTCTTCAGATAAAAACCGCGTCTGCCGAACTGCCGCATGGTGCTTCCGAAGGTGAATGGAACCGTTAATGCCAATGCGCATGGGCAGGCAATAATCAGCACCGAAGTAAAAGCAAATACGGCAATTTCGGGTCGGTTGAAATACCAGAATAGGCCTGATGTCAAGGCAATCAGCACCACCACAATGGTAAAATACTGGCTCACCCGATTGACAATTGTATTCAGTTTATCGTTGGCAGTGAAAGGATTTTCGGCTTGATTCCAGAGTTGTGTCAGATAACTTTGCTGAACTTCTTTTTCGATGGTTAGCTCAATGGCGCTTCCAATCTGCCGGCCACCTGCAAAAACAAAGTCACCGGCTTTTTTTGTGACTGGCATCGATTCTCCGGTCACAAAGCTGTAGTCGATATTGGCGGTTTCACTGGTTAGCACCGAATCGGCCGGAATAATTTCCTGATTTCGAACCAAAATGCGGTCGCCCGATTTCAGATCTTCGAGGGCAATGGTTGTGGTTCCTTCGTCGGTTATTTTGGTAACTGCCAGCGGAAAATACGTTTTGTAATCGCGCTCGAACGATAACGCCTGGTAGGTTTTGCCTTGGTACCAGCGGCCAATGAGCATAAAAAATACCAGTCCGGTAAGCGAATCGATGTAGCCAATGCCGCGTCCCGAAAGAATTTCAACCAAACTTTGGGTAAAAAGCGTAATCAGCCCCAGTGCAATAGGCAAGTCAATGCTGATCATTTTCTTTTTCAGGCTTTTCCATGCAGTCAGAAAATAGTCGCTGGCCGAGAACGTTAGCACCGGAATAGCCAACAATACGCTGAGCCAGCCGAAAAGTCGTTTCATGTCGGCATCCAAAAACTGGTGGCCCGGAAGGTATTGCGGAAAATGGTAAATCATCGCATTCATAAAGCTGAATGCGGCAACTCCAATTTTAATGAACAGTCGCTTTTCAGCTTTGTCGCCGGTTGGTTTTTCAATGCTATGCTGGTTAATTTCAGGAATATAATGAATACTAACCAGCAGCTCAACCAATTGTCGGAGTGTTATTTCGCTGTCTTTAAACGTGATGTTTATTTCTTTCTTTGGGAAATTGACGAACGACTGGATGATTCCGGCGTTCAGCTGGTGCAGGTTTTCGAGCAGCCAGATGCACGAGGCGCAATGTATTTCAGGAATGAAAAAACTGACCTTGGAAATGCCTCCTTCAGAAAAAGTAAGGATTTGCGATTTGAATTTGTCGAGATCGAGAAACGCGTAAGTTTCGCTTGCAGGGCGCTTTTCGTCGTCGATGCGAATGCCGGGCATCGGCTCGATCTGGTAATATTGTTTAAGCTGATTGGCGTTGAGAATCTGGTAAACGGTAGAGCAGCCTGAACAGCAGAACGGGTTTTCTCCGAAGATAACTGGAGACTTTCCGCATGAATTTCCGCAATGGATGCATTTCAAATCTTCACTCATGAGTTCAGGGCTGGCTGTTGAATTTTCCGATAAATAAGGATTGAAACCGGAAATTGTTCATCAAAAAGATCGGAAAAATGAAGATTTGTAGAACTAATCAAGATGAGCAGATACGGGCTTTGCCTGCTTTGTCATTCCGTCAATTTCAGGATCTTGGTTAGATTTCTGTTCATCAATTCAATATAGTTGTTCTCAAGAGTTCCAAGTCGCCCAATAATCAATTCTTTATCAATGGTTGCAAATTTATTAAGTCTGACCAGCGATTCTTTTTTGAGGCCATTAAATTCAGACGGTTGCAGAGCAATGTCAAATTCAGATTGCCATGTAAGCTGAGTAGTGATAAAACAAACGGTTACATCATCTTCCGAGTCAATCCGGATAACTGTTGGCCTGTATTTATTTCCTGATAAATCAGTAAACGGGAAGGGAATCAGAACGATGTCGCCCTTTTTCATTTGTATTTCTCTTTTAAGTCGCCAACCGTATAAAGGTCTTCTTCATCTTTCAAATAGGCAAAGGATTTCGATTCAGATGTCATTTTCTGTATTCCTTCCTGAATGAACCCGTTGTCAATCTTACTCAATAAAAAGTCGGTAAAATCGCTAACTTCTTTTATCTTAAGATCAGGCAATTGCTTGATTTTACTGATGGTTTTATCGATTAAAATTTGTCTGTCCATAATTGTCAGTTTTTACAAAATTACAAATTTATCAATTGGTTATGAAGAGCTTACTTTACGAACAGCGTTGTCGGTTTGGAGAACTCTGCTCAGTGCCTTTTACCTTTCACGTCTTTGTCGTAATAATCTTTGAGAATTTTCCCCATAATCTTATCTTTCTTGCGCCTCTCTTCAACCGTCGATTCAAAGTGCGCTTTCTCGCGTTCCATCTTCAGGTAATTTTGGTACGACGCTTCGTCGATTTCGCCCTTTTCAATAGGCGGCGGCGATGTTTGCCTGTCAGATTGCTCTCATTGCTTGTCACCCTCCAAATATTACCTGTCACTTTGCATATATTGCCTGATACCTTTCATATATCACCCACCACATTGCATATATTGCCCGACACCTTTCAAATATCACCTGATACATTGCATATATTGCCTGTTACACTTTAAATATGGCTTGTCACATTGCAAATATTGCTTGCCGCCTGGCGTTGTTCATTGTCATCACATCCCTAAAAATCAACGCATTTGGTAAAATCTATCAGCAATCAATATAATCGATACGATTTTCCGGTCTGAATCTCTTAAAAACCTGAAAATTCAAATTAATTTTAGATGTCAACTAATCAACCCGTTTTGTTGCCCAGGATATGAATATACTGAAACGTACTTTCCGGTTTTACAGAGAGGGGTTTGCGAACCTTCCGCGTTGGGGCAAACAGGTCTGGCTGGTAATCCTTATCAAGCTGTTCGTCATGTTCGTAATCCTTAAAATTTTCTTCTTTCCCAATTTCCTGAAGACGAATTTTAAAACTGATCAGGACAGAAGCAATCATGTTTTGGAAAATTTAACAAGTATCAACCCATAATTAAAAACCTATGCTCGAAGGAATCAATGCATCTTTAATCGATTGGTCCAGAGCGCAATTTGCACTCACGGCCATGTACCATTGGATTTTCGTGCCGCTGACACTTGGATTAGGTATCCTCGTAGCGATCATGGAAACGCTCTACGTAAAAACCGGCAATCCGGAATGGAAGAAAATCACCAAATTCTGGATGACCTTGTTTGGAATTAATTTCGCTATCGGTGTGGCTACCGGAATCATTCTCGAATTTGAATTTGGAACCAACTGGTCGAACTACTCGTGGTTTGTGGGCGACATTTTTGGCGCTCCGCTGGCTATCGAAGGTATTCTGGCCTTCTTTATGGAATCGACTTTTATTGCCATCATGTTTTTTGGATGGAATAAAGTGAGCAAAAAGTTCCATTTGCTATCAACATGGTTGACTGCTATTGGCGCCAACATTTCGGCCCTGTGGATTTTAGTTGCCAATGGTTGGATGCAAAAGCCTGTCGGTATGGTTTTCAATCCTGAAACTGCCCGCATGGAAATGACAAGTTTCTGGGAAGTATTGTTTAATCCGATGGCAGTGCATAAATTTCTGCATACTACTTCGTCGGGTTTTGTACTCGCGGCCATTTTTGTTATAGGCGTTTCAGCCTGGTTTATACTGAAAGGAAGAGACGTTGTGTTTGCCCGTAAAAGTATTGTGGTAGGAGCCATATTTGGATTTCTCTCGATCATATACGCTATTTTCACTGGCGACAGTTCGGCAAGAGATATTGCTCACCACCAGCCCATGAAATTTGCAGCATTTGAAGGACTATACAATGGTAGCGAAGGTGCAGGTCTGGTTGCATTAGGTCTGATATCTCAGAATCAGGCCGACCCTTCGAACGAAAACCTGAAAGACTTCGCAGTAAAAATCGAAATCCCGAATATTCTTTCGTACATGGCTTTCCTGAATTGGAATGCTTTTGTTCCCGGAGTTAACGATTTAATTCGAGGAAATGAAAAGTATGGAGTGATGGGTGCCGAAGAAAAAATCAAGCGCGGGAAACTGGCGATCGAAAAGCTCACCGCTTACAAAGAGGCAAAGAAAGCAGGGAATAAAGAAACTGCTGATTCTCTCAAGACCGAGATTATGAGCAAGGATTTTCAGAATAACTACTTTAAATATTTTGGCTACGGTTACATCGCCGATCCGCACACGCTGGTTCCAAGTGTACCGCTTTCGTTCTATAGTTTCCACATCATGGTTGTACTCGGTTTCTACTTTATTTTCTTCTTCCTTTTGGCACTATTCTATACCCTGAAAGGTAAGATTCACAAAAAGCGGAAATTCTTGTGGATTGCAATCTGGACTATTCCTTTGGCTTACCTGGCCAGTCAGGCAGGTTGGATTGTGGCCGAGGTTGGTCGTCAGCCTTGGGTAATTCAGGACTTAATGCCGACAATGGCTGCAGTTACAAAGATTTCTACCGGAGCCGTTCAGGTTACATTCTGGTTGTTCGCAATCATTTTCACTACGCTGTTGATTGCAGAACTAAAAATCATGGCGCGTCAAATTAAAATAGGACCTAAAACAGAAGGAGGAGCAAGTCATGTTTGAAGCTTTATCATTACTTAGTTTGCAGCAATACTGGTGGCTGATTGTTTCGCTGCTGGGCGCATTATTTGTATTCCTGATGTTTGTTCAGGGTGGTGAAACTTTGCTTTTTACCGTAGCAAAAACCGAAGAGGAAAAGACTTTGCTTGTCAATACACTCGGTCGTAAGTGGGAATTTACGTTTACAACACTGGTTACCTTTGGCGGAGCATTTTTTGCCTCGTTTCCGCTGTTTTATTCCACGTCGTTTGGCGGTGCATACTGGGTTTGGCTGGCTATCCTGATTTCGTTTGTTATTCAGGCTGTTTCGTTCGAATTCAGAAAGAAACCGAACAACTTTCTTGGAGCCAAAACCTTTGAGATTTTCTTGTTCATCAACGGATTGCTCGGTCCGCTGCTTGTTGGCACCGCTGTTGGTACATTCTTTAATGGCGCAATGTTTAAGCTCGACGACATGAACCGTGTTACCTGGGGAACTTCTTTCCGTGGTTTGGAAGCTGTTTTGACTTTCCACAATCTGGCGCTGGGACTGGCTGTTTTATTCCTTGCACGGATTCTCGGGTTGCTCTATTTTATGAATTCAGTTGATAATAAAATGGTTCAGGAACGTTCGAAGAAGGAGTTGGTTTTTAACACGATTCCGTTCCTGGTATTCTTCCTCTATTTTGTAATTGCTTTGTTGTTTAAAGACGGCTATGCTTATAATTCTGAAACCGGAGTAGTTAGTGTTGAGTCTTACAAGTATCTGCACAATTTGCTTGAAATACCTTTAAATACATTGATATTGCTTGTTGGTGTAGTTTGCGTATTGTGGGGTATAGGTTCAACAATATTGAAAGGCGGAACAAAGGGCATTTGGTTTGCAGGTGGCGGAACTGTTTTAACTGTTTGGTCGCTGCTTATTCTGGCTGCATTTAACAACACTTGCTTTTACCCATCGATATTCGATCTGCAGTCTTCTTTGAACATTGCAAAAGCTTCGTCAAGCAAATTTACGTTGGTTGCTATGAGCTACGTTTCGCTCTTTGTTCCGTTTGTTCTGGCTTACATCTGGTATGCCTGGAAATCGATGAACAACAAGCCTCTCAGTACTGAAGAACTGGAGCAGGAGCATCATGCCTACTAGCGGTAACTTTTCGGGGTATAATTTTTAATTCATCATTTATAATTTGAAACTATGTACTGGAGTTCAATTTTATGGTTTTTAAGCTGGCCTGTATTGGTTGTAATCAGCTATTATTTGGTCAGGTTCACTGTTACGAAATACGAATCAATTTTGGAGAAGCCGCTTAAAAAAGCTAATCCGGATATTTAATTTTAGGGGAATAACTAAACGAAAACGCCTGCAAGGATTTATTCCAGCAGGCGTTTTTATTTTTGATTTGCTTATTTTTTAGATTGGTAATCTCATGATGAAAATTCCCGTTGCCAACACACCGATGGAACAAAGTATAATCACTAATGCATTCAATTTGCTTACCACAATTGGCGTTGTCATTTGGCCTCTTTCAGTAAAAATCTCCCGGATAACAAAGAAATAATAGTAAACTCCAATAATAGCCATCACAATCGCAAAAATTGAGGTCAGCAGTATGCCTTTGTTTATGGCCAGGAAAAGCACCTGGTATTTTGCCATAAATCCTGAAGTTGGAGGTATGCCTGCCAGCGACATGAGGTTAATGATAGCCATTACCGCAATCCACGATTTTTCCTTGTAAAGACCACGAAAAATAGAAATCTCTTCCAACCCTTCCGACGCTCTTTTTGCAAGAATAAAGATAATGAACAGAGGAATTGTAGCTAATGAATAGACGAAAGTGTAATACAATAAAACCGATGCAGAATTTTCGTGCTGAGACAAAACAGCAAGCATCAGAAAACCGCTGTGAGATATGGCAGAATATGCAAGTAATCGTTTGAAATTTGTCTGTTTCAATGCTCCCAGGTTCCCAATCAAAAGCGTCAGGAAGGTAATTACCCACAATGCTTTTTCAATTTGAACAGGTAACGGAAGTAATCCAATTCCGAGCAAGCGGTAAAATGCTGCAAAACCGGCAGTTTTTACAACTGTAGCCATGAATGCGGTTACAAGAGTAGGTGCACCTTCGTAAACATCGGGGCTCCAGAAATGGAATGGAGCTGCAGCTATTTTAAAGGTAACGCCAACTATAATAAAGAGTAACCCAACCAGCAACATGGGCGGCAACTTTCCGTTGAATTGTGCAATAAAAGTTTTAATTTCAGGAAGATAGAATGTTGCTGAGGCTCCATACACCAAAGCGACGCCAAACAAGAAAATTGCTGTAGCAAACGAACCCAGCATGAAATATTTAAATGCAGCTTCATTCGACCGGTACGAATATTTCTTCCCGCCTGCAAGGATGTACAATGGAATCGACAGAATTTCTATTCCGAGGAAGAGCATGATCAGATTAGAGAATGAAGTCATCAGGAATGCCCCGGTCAGGGCAAAGATCATTAGCGCATACAGCTCTGCCACGTGAAATTCCATTGTTTCGTAGTAATCCAGCGCAAAAAGGAAAATCAAAATCGTTACTATAATCATCGAAATGTTGAAGGCAATTGAGAAATTGTCAATCAGGATCATATCATGAAAATACTTTGATCCGCGTCCCCAGTCTTTCAGTTCAAGCAACAAGGCAATAACCAATCCGCCTGCCGAAATTGGCGAAAGCATGGCTTTATTTTTAGAAAAACCAAGATATAAGACTATGATTCCAAGAACAGCAGTAAATATAAATGCACTCATTTTCTCTTCTAATCAGTTTGTTAAACGGTTAATGCGCTATTTGAGTAATTACTTCCGCAGCGGGTTTTATTAAGCTCGTTACAGCACCGGCCGATTGTTCAATCAGGCCAAAAACAGGTTGTGGATATACTCCCAATCCAATGATTAGTATCAACAGCGGGATTAGGATAAAGTAATCAAGTTTATTTAAATCTGTTACGTTTTCAAATACCGGTTTTTGCGCGCCCAGCATTACTCTTTGGTAAGAATATAGCATGTAAACTGCGCCTAAAATCATGGTTAATCCGGCGAATGCCGCATACCAAATCGATAACTGAAACAGACCGGCTATCATCAGGAATTCTCCCACAAAGCCAGCCGTCAGCGGTAAAGCGATTGAGCCAAGCAATACAATTAAAAACACGATGGCAAGATTTGGAGCCTTAATTTTCAGCCCGCCAAGCTGTATAAATTCGGTAGTTCCTGTTTTTTCTTTAACTAAACATGCAATGTAGAACATGGCGGCAATTGTTATCCCGTGACTCATTACCTGAAAAAGTAAGCCTTTTGTTGCGTAGTCGTTGACTGCAAATAGCGCCGCGGCCATTAGCGAGATGTGCGCCATAGACGAATAGGCAATCATCGTTTTCAGGTTCGAATGCCTGAAGGCAATGATCGAAGCGTAAATTACTCCGATTATGCCCAGCGTAATTACAACGGGTTGCCAGTATTGTACTCCCTCCGGAACAATCGGAATGATAAATCTTAAAACTCCGTAAACCCCCATTTTGGTCATTACTCCGGCTAATATCATTGCTCCTTGTGTAGAAGCCATTTTGTAGGTCGGCGGTTGCCATGTGTGGAAAGGGAAAACGGGCATTTTAATGGCAAATGCAATGAACAGGATCCAGAACAGCCAAACCTGTGTTTGCGCCGGAATATGCAGCTGGTTAAAAACTGAAAAGTCGGTTGTGTGGGTACCCGGTGTAAGCTGGTACAGGTAAATTATTCCGAACAACAAAAACAGGCTACCTGCCACGGTGTATATGAAAAAGCGAAGCGTTATCGCTTTTCGGTCGTCGCCACCCCAAACCAGAAGAATAAAATAAACTGGAATTAAGGCAAGTTCCCAGAAAATGTAGAACAGAAACGCATTTTTAGCCATAAAAACACCGTTGAGTGCGGCCAACGTTAAGAGAATAAGGCCGTTCAACATCGGAACGTTTTTCTGGGTGCGTCCAAATCCGGCCAGCACAACAAACGGGAACAAAAGATTGGTCAGCAAAATCATCACTAAGCTTGTGCCATCGGCTCCCAGGTCGAACGGAATTCCCATGAAACTAATCCATTGTGCAGTGTATCCGGTATCTGCCGGATTGGAAGCCAGCAAAAGTGTTAGTAATAAATTGATCAACGTCGAAACCAGTGCAAATATTCGTGCAGACTGGATGCCCTTGAAAAAGGCAGCCACAAGGCCCGAAACAAATGGAATCAATAGTAAAAGTAGTAGTATCATGAGATCAGATTGTCAAAATAAATACGATAAATAATAAAATACCGGCGACCATTGCAAAAAGATAAAAGCTAATGTTTCCCCGTTGCAATTTTCGGGTAAGCGAACCTAAAATTGCAGTTCCACGCCCGATGTTGTTTACCGCTGGATCTAAAATCAAGGTCTCCACTTTGCGGAAAAGGAAGGTTGAAAAAATTGCAAGCGGTTTTTCAAAAACGGCACGGTACAATTCGTCAATATAGAATTTATTTGCGATAGCCCTCTGGAATGCTGGAAGCTGAACTTCGTCTCCTGCCGGAACTTCTGCTTTTTTAACAAAGGTTTGGTAAGCCCAATAAATCACGATTCCCAAAAGTACCAAAGAAAGAACGATCAACCCGATTTCAGTTGAATGGCTCATTTCTTCTCCAGCTTTTGAAGCCACCGAACTGTTGAGGTAAGAACTGAATCCCAAATTTCCGCCAAGAAGTGAAGGAATATTCAGGAATCCTCCAATGGTTGACAAAACACCGAGAACAATAAGCGGCACTGTCATCACTTTGGGTGACTCGTGCGGATGTGCTCCGGCTGTTCGGTTCTCGCCAAAGAAAACCAGGTAGAGCAGCCTGAACATATAAAAACAGGTAATTAAAGCACCGCCCAACGCCAAAATGTACAAAATAGGGTTGTGCTCAAAAGCCTTGTTCAAAATCATATCTTTACTGAAAAATCCTGAAAACGGTGGAATTCCGCTGATTGCCAATGTTGCAGCCAGAAAAGTGAGATATGTTGCCGGCATTTTGCTTTTCAATCCGCCCATTTTTCTGATGTCCTGTTCTCCGCCCATAGCGTGAATTACACTCCCGGCGCCGAGGAACAACAGCGCTTTGAAAAACGCGTGAGTTGTAACATGGAGAACAGCAGTTGAATATGCACCAAGCCCAAGAGCCAGAAACATGTAGCCTAACTGAGAAACGGTGGAGTAGGCGAGGACCTTTTTTATATCGTTTTGTTTTAACCCGATGATGGCCGCAAAAATTGCCGTTGCAAGCCCGATTACAATGATAACATCTAATGTGGCAGGAGCAAGATTATACAAAATGCTCGAACGGGCAATCATGTAAATTCCGGCGGTAACCATTGTTGCTGCATGGATGAGCGCAGAAACCGGAGTTGGACCGGCCATCGCATCGGGCAACCAGGTGTATAAAGGTATTTGAGCGCTTTTCCCAAGAGCACCAACAAGTAATAATAAAGTGATTAGTGTTATTGCAGTTGAACCGGTTTGTAAGGCTGATGCCTGTTGAAATACTTCGGAAAAAGTCACAGATTTAAAAGTGAAGAAGAGAAGCAATATTCCGAGAATAAACCCAAGGTCGCCAATGCGGTTCATCACAAAAGCTTTACGCGCTGCGTAGTTGTATGCAGGGTTTTTGAACCAGAAACCAATGAGCAAATACGAGCACAAACCGACGCCTTCCCAGCCAATGAACAATACCAGGTAATTCGATCCCATAATGAGCAGCAACATGCTGAAAGTGAATAAATTCATTTGCGCGAAAAACGAATTGACCCGTTCGTCGCCGTGCATGTAACCAATAGAATATATATGAATCAGCGTCCCAACTCCGGTAACAATCAACATCATCGTTAGCGATAAATGGTCGATAAGAAATGCGAACGGAATGTTCAGACTGCCAATATTTATCCAATTAAAAAGCGTAATTGTTGCCGATTCTTTTCCAGAATCTTTCAGGAAAAAAAACAGCAAAACAGAGATCAGGAAAGACAATGCAACCGAAGAGCTGGCAATAATTCCGGCCTGATTGTGTTTTAATTTTTTGTAGCCAAACCCTGTAATTAAAAAGCCTAATAACGGGAGAACTGGCACAAGTATCGCGAGGTTCATATTTGGAATTGTTTCTACCATTTCAAGCGGTTCAAAAGGTTAATATCCACTGAATCGACGTTTCGCTTCATCATAACGAGTATCGATAATCCTACAGCAACTTCTGCTGCAGCAACAATCATAATGAAGAAGACGAAAACCTGTCCGGCTGGATCGGAATGATAAGCCGAGAACGCCGCAACCAACAAGTTCACTGAATTCAACATCAACTCGATGCTCATCAAAATGATGATTGTATTTCGCCTGAATAAAATGCCCAGCAGGCCAATGCTAAACAATGTGACACACAATAAAATGTAGTGCTCAAGCGGTATGATTTGTATGGCCGATGTAATCTCTTTCATGAATTATAAGTTTTGAATGATGAGTTATGAATTATTTTGCTTCGAAGTGAGAATGGCACTTTTTAGCATTTTCAGTAATTCATTGGCCTCATTGTAAATACTCTCAAATTCTTTATTGTTTAAGTAACCTGTTTCACGCAACAGCTCAATCCAATATATAGTTTCATCGCATTCTTTTTGCGCTATCCCAAGTTTATGAATAAAATCTTTCGAACTTTCAGCATTTTGAGCTTCTCTAATCAAAGCTCCCACTGAAGTTCCACTTCGTAAGATCTGTTTGCTCAAAATGAATTCCTTACTGGATTCAGTTAAATATTGAAAAAGCTTCACCATACGAATGGCAAAAGCAAAGCTCTTGTCTTTCAATATGTTTTTCTTTTCACTCATAATTTATCATTCAACATTCTTAATTGGTTGTCTTGTCTTTCTTTCCAAAAATCATTGCTCCGATCATAGCAGAAATGAACAGAACTGAAGAAACCTCGAAAGGCAGTAAAAATTCGTTAAACAATGCTTTACCAACTTCGCTGACTAATCCGATTTGACTACTGAACGGGTAGCGCGGATGAATTTCGAAGGTTTGACGGGTTGCTGCAACCATTACCAGAAAGAATAAACCTCCCGCAACAACAGCGGCAACGCGGGTTACAGAGGTCTTTTGAGGTATTGTTGCTTTATTTAGGTTCAAAAGCATAATTACGAATAGAAACAAAACCATGATTGCACCAGTGTAAACAATCAGGTGAACAACGGCCAGAAACTGTGAATTCAGCAAGATATAGTGCCCGGCCATCGCGATAAAGCACAAAATTAATGACAGCACGCTGTTGATCGGGCTTCTGGAAAACACCACGAATAACCCGCTAACTACCATTATTGCCGAAAGAAAGTAAAATAGAAATGTCATTTTATTTACTATTTAATTATTTACAATTTACCATATACGATTAATATATTCTCTTTTCGAGCAGCGGCAAATAGTAAATTATTTTTTATCTGTTGTGCGCGTAACGCTTGTTTTCTTTAAATTTCAAAACTCTTTCAGTCTGACGCTTTGATACGTCGATGCGTTTATCAGCATCAAATGGTTCAACCAAAAGGTCTTTGCCAAAAACAAAGGGTTTGCGATGATATTGTGCATCAACAATGCGATCGGTAAGAAATATTGCTTCTTTTGGGCAAGCTTCCTCACAATCTCCGCAAAAAATGCACCTCAGCATATTTATCTCGTATTTAGCTGCATATTTTTCTTCACGATACAAGTGTTCTTCTCCCGGTTTACGTTCGGCGGCAACCATCGTAATTGCTTCCGCCGGGCAGGCAACGGCACACAGGCCGCACGCAGTACAACGTTCTCTGCCTTGCTCGTCGCGTTTAAGCACATGTTGCCCACGGTAAACAGCACTGAACTCCCGCTTTTCTTCAGGATAACTTATGGTTGCTTTTTTCTGGAAAAAATGCTTCAACGTAATCGACATGCCTTTAAAAATTGCAGGCAAAAACATCCACTCCCAGAATGTCATCTTTTTATTCGAAACAACTCTCGATCTTTTAGTCAACGCTTGCATGGCTTCTTCTTTAGTTTAAAGCTGTGAAATAATAATAGGTGCCTGTAGCAAGAATATTAAAAATCGCCAGTGGCATGAGCTTTTTCCATCCCAGGTTCATCAACTGATCGTATCTGAAACGCGGAAGCGTCCATCTGACCCACATGAAAACAAAGATCAGGAACAATATTTTGATGAAGAAAAACAATGATCCAAGCAGAGTTACGGCATTCTGCGACAATCCCAACTGATCGATGAACGGCATGTTGTAACCGCCAAAATAAAGGGTTGCAATTACTGCTGAAGAGATAAACATGTTGATGTATTCTGCAAACAGATAAAAACCAAGTTTCATCGAACTGTATTCGGTATGGTATCCTCCAATTAATTCGGTTTCACACTCCGGAAGATCGAACGGAGCACGGTTGGTTTCGGCAAATGCACAGATAATAAAAACAAGGAATCCCAGTGGCTGATAGAGAATGTTCCAGTGCCAGCCTTGCTGTTGCGCAACGATGTCGTGCAGGCTCAATGATCCTGAAGTCAGAATCAGTGCGATAATCGACATTCCCATCGCCAGCTCATAACTAATCATTTGCGATGCAGCACGAATAGAGCCCAACAGAGCGTATTTATTGTTGGAGGCCCAGCCACCAATCATAATTCCATAAACGCCGATAGACACCATTGCAAACACGTACAAAATGCCAATATTCAGGTCGGCAATTTGCATCGAAAATTCGCGGCCGCCGATAGTCAGTGTTCCACCCCACGGGATAACAACACCAGTAAGCATTGCAGTTGTCATTGCAATTGACGGGCCCAGAATAAACAATCGTTTATTTGCTGTTAAGGGGATAATTTCTTCTTTCATGAACATCTTTACTCCGTCGGCAAGCGGCTGCAGAAGGCCAAAAGGGCCAGCTCTGTTTGGTCCAATGCGATCTTGCATGAAAGCAGCCACTTTACGCTCTCCGTAGGTTGAGTACATGGCGACTACCAACGTGACCAAAAAAATGATGATCAGAAAAATGATTTTATACAGAAACAATATCCAATCCATAGCTTATTTTTTCTCGTAATGGTTTTGTGAAATCACCGAATGACGCTCAATTTTGCGAGGCCCTTCAACAATCCAGTCGTTATTATTTTTGTGCTCGAACCGGCAATCGTTGCAAATAAATTCTTCCAGTTCGCCGTATTTATCTTTTCTTCCTGTAACGCGCAAAATCTCGTCGCCCTTTTTCCAAAGCACCACTTTACCGCTGCATTTAGGGCAATCGCGGTGCGCATCGAACGGTTTGGTAAACCACACGCGGCTTTTAAACCTGAATGTTCTGTCGGTTAATGCGCCAACCGGGCAAACATCAATCATATTTCCTGAAAAGTCGTTGTCAATGGCTTTTTCGATATAGGTGCTGATTTCGGAATGATCGCCACGACCCAAGATACCGTGAACGCGTTGATCGGTCAATTGATCGGCCACCATAACACAACGGTAGCAAAGGATGCAGCGGTTCATGTGCAACTTAATCTTGTCGCCAATATCAATCGGGTGAAAAACACGGCGTTCTTCAATTGTGTTGGTTTCAACCAGTCCGTGCGCATAGGATAAATCCTGAAGGTGGCATTCGCCTGCCTGATCGCAAACCGGACAATCGAGCGGATGGTTCAGCAACAAAAATTCGGTAATCGCCCTGCGGTTTTCCATCACTTCAGGAGAAGTAATGTTTTGAACCACCATGCCATCCATAGCTGCTGTGCGACACGACGCAACCAGTTTGGGCATCGGGCGTGGATCTTTTGCCGATCCTTGTGCCACTTTTACCAGGCACGAACGGCATTTACCACCGCTGCCTTTTAATTTGGAGTAGTAGCACATGGTTGGAGGAACTACTGCACCACCAATTTTGCGGGCAGCTTCAAGTATTGTTGTTCCCTGCTCAACCTCTACTTCAATATTGTCTATGGTTACCTTGATAAGGGACATTTCTGTTGTTTTACGTGTTCTTCAAATTCGGCGCGGAAATGACGGATGGCCGCAGCAACGGGCCATGCAGCGGCGTCGCCAAGCGGACAAATCGTATTTCCTTCAATATGTTTGGAGATGCTGAACAGCAAATCGATGTCTTTCATCGTGCCGTTTCCATCTTCAATTCGTTGCAATATTTTTTCCATCCAGCCGGTTCCTTCGCGGCAAGGGCTGCATTGTCCGCACGATTCGTGGTGATAGAAGCGTGCAAAAGTCAGCGTATTTTTCACAATGCAAGTGGTGTCGTCCATCACGATAAAACCTCCTGAGCCCATCATGGTTCCGGTTTCGAAGCCACCTTCGGCCAGCGACTCGTAGCTCATTAAGCGAGGCTCACCTTTTGCCGTTTTCAGGATTAATTCAGCCGGAAGAATGGGGACGGATGAACCTCCGGCGACAACGGCTTTAAGCTTGTTCCCATTTAAAATTCCGCCGCAATATTCGTCGGAGTATATAAATTCTTCAACCGGAAGGCCAAGTTCTATTTCGTAAATGCCTGGTTTGTTGATGTGTCCGCAGGCTGAAATGAGCTTTGTGCCTTTGCTGTTTCCAACGCCAATGGCTGAATAAGCGTCTGCACCGTTATTCATGATCCAGGGCAAGACCGAAATGGTTTCCACATTATTTACCACTGTCGGGCAATCGTATAAACCAACAATGGCCGGAAATGGCGGTTTGATGCGCGGATTTCCGCGTTTGCCTTCGAGCGACTCAATCAAGGCTGTTTCTTCGCCGCAGATGTAAGCGCCTCCGCCTGGTTGGCAATACAAATCGAGCGAATAATCGGTTCCCAGAATATTTTTGCCCAGAAAGCCATTGGCATAAGCTTCTTCAATCGCTTTTTCAATAATCCGAAGCACATAAAACAATTCGCCACGGATGTAAATATAAGAGGTCTTAGCGCCCAGCGCATACGAACCCAAAATCATTCCTTCGATTAACTGATGAGGATTCAAGGTTCCAAAATGGCGGTCTTTGAAGGTTCCCGGCTCGCTCTCGTCGAAATTACACACAAAGTAGCGCGGTTTATCGGTGCTTTTATCAATGAAACTCCATTTCATGCCGGTTGGGAAACCTGCACCTCCGCGACCACGCAAACCCGACTTTTTCACTTCAGCCGTTACTTCGTCAGGAGTCATGGTTTTCAGCGTTTTCTCAACGGCCGAATATCCTCCAAGCTTGCGATAAACGTCAAAAGTTGCAAGCCCAGGTACATCGATGTTATTGAATAATATCTTTTGTGCCATAGCTTACAGATAAGGATTGGTGTGAGAGCATTTGTTTTCAGCAGTCCATTGGTCAAGCAGCTTTCCTGCTTTTTCGGTGGACACATTTTCGTGGTATTCCGTTCCTACCTGAATAACCGGTGCATTTCCGCAAGCAGCCAAACATTCAACGGTCTTCAGGGTGAAACGGCCGTCAGCCGTGGTTTGTCCGGGTTTTATGCCCAGTCGCTGTTCGAAATATTTAACCAGTTCTTCTGAACCTCTTAACCAACATGGCCCGGTTTGGCAAACTTCGATGACACATTTGCCAACAGGTTTCATGTTAAACATGGTGTAAAAAGTAGCCACTTCGTAAACTTCAATGGGCTGAATGGCGAGTAACGAAGCCACATAATCCATTACTTCGGAACTTAGCCAGCCATCATTTTCGGCCTGAGCAATGTGCAAAATCGGTAGTAACGCCGATTTTTGCCTGCCTTCAGGATAACGCTTGATGATTTTCGAAATCAATTCCAGCGTTTCAGGGCTAAAGGCTATATTTTTCTGTGTGTCCTGCATTTATGTTTTTGTTTTCTCTTTTTCTATTTGTTCCGTCGGCTAAAGCAGACAGCAAAGAATATTCCTTCATCAAGCATCCAACTCTCCTGCAATTACGTTCATCGAACTCATGGTTAAAACCGCGTCAGACAGCATGTTGCCGGTTACCATTTCAGGATAAGCCTGATAATAAATAAAACATGGCCGACGGAAATGAAGACGCGAAGGAGTGCGTCCTCCATCGCTAATCAGGTAAAAACCAAGTTCGCCGTTGGCAGCTTCGATTGAATGGTAAACTTCGCCGGCCGGAATGTCGGTTTCGCCCATCACAATTTTAAAATGCCAGATAAGCGCTTCCATGTTGTTGTAAACTTTCTCTTTGGGTGGAAGTACAAATCGTGGGTCGGCGGCGAAATATGTTTCCTTGTCGTCCATTTTATCGAGTTTGGCAACTGCCTGCTCAATAATCCTGAGACTTTGCCACATTTCTTCTTCGCGAACCATGAAACGGTCGTAAGTATCGCCACTTTGTCCGAGTGGAATATCGAATTCAAATTCGTCGTACGACGAGTACGGATTCATCACACGAACATCGTAATCAACCCCGCAAGCCCGCAGGTTCGGTCCGGTAAATCCATAAGCAAGCGCCCGTTCTGCTGAAAATGCTCCAACATTGATGGTACGATCCATGAAAATACGGTTGCGCACCAGCAGGTTTTCAAATTCCTTAAGCTTTTTGGGATAGGTCTTCAGAAAATGACGAATTTTCTCCCAGGCTTTTGGACTGAAGTTTCGTTCAAATCCGCCAATTCGTCCCATATTCGTTGTTAAGCGCGAGCCACAGATTTCTTCATAAATCTCGTAAATGAATTCTCTGTCCTGAAAGAGATAGGTAAACCCGGTCAGAGCACCACTGTCAACACCAATTACAGTATTGCAAATCAGGTGGTCGGCAATGCGGGCAAGCTCCATTACGATTATTCTCAGATAATCGACTCGCTTGGGTGTTTCAATTCCCAAAAGCTTTTCGACTGTCATGTGCCAGCCCATGTTATTGAGTGGGGCTGAGCAGTAATTCAAGCGGTCAGTTAACGGAGTAATTTGGTAAAACGGTCTGCGCTCGGCTATTTTTTCGAAAGCCCGGTGAATGTAGCCAATGGTTTGTTCGGTGCTTACAATAAATTCACCATCCATCAGCATCACATTCTGGAATACACCATGCGTTGCGGGGTGCGTTGGCCCCACATTCAGGGTATTGTATTCTTTTGGCTCTTCAGTCGAGACAATATCTTTTGCCCAGTAACCGGTATTATATATTTTTTTTGCCATATTGTAAAGTCAAAAGTCAAAAGTCAAAAGTCAAAAAAAGGTTTTTCCTGAACTTAAAACTTATAACTCGTCATTCATATCTTTTTTAGCGTCCGAACATCGAATCGTCTTTGTCTTCGCGGGTTTGATCTTCCAGAGGGAAATCCTTTCGCAGCGGGAATGCTGTCATGTCGTCAACATTTAGTATTCGTTTCAGATTTGGATGTCCATCGAAAATGATCCCGAAAAAATCGTAAGTCTCCCGTTCCTGCCAATTGGCTGCCGGCCAAATGGAGGTAATTGACGAGATATAAGGCTTTTCAATTTCAGTGCTCGTTTTTATCCTGATTCGGTGGTTGTGACTAAAGCTATGAAGGTGATAGACAACACCCAACTGGTTTGTTTCAGGATAATGCATTCCGCATAATGTGGTCAGAAAATTGTATTGTAATTCGTGATCGTTGTGCAGAAAAAGCATCACATTCTGAATTGATTCTTTATCAACTTCAATACAAAGCATATCTGCCAGTAGTTCGTCGCCAATAATCGAATCGCCAAACTTATCTTTTAGCTTACTTATTACAAGATTATTTATTTCTTGATTGATTGAGTACACGTGCTTTTGATTTTTATGATTTCGGGTAATTCTAAATTTGTTTTGAACTTAATCAAAAAAGATCAAATTAATTACCTACTCGATGTCGTATTTTCCTAACAAATGGCTGTATTCATCAGAGTTTCTGCGGCGCAGAGACTCGTGGCCTACCAAATCCTGAATTTTAAGAATTCCGTTTATGATTTGCTCCGGTCTTGGGGGGCAGCCGGGTACATACACGTCAACCGGAATAATTCTGTCAATTCCCTGCAAAACACTGTATGTATCAAAAATTCCTCCGCTCGAAGCGCATGCCCCAACGGCAATTACCCATTTGGGTTCTGCCATCTGGATGTAAACTTCGCGTAAAACAGGGCCCATTTTTTTTGCTATGGTTCCCATCACCATCAGCAAATCGCTTTGGCGAGGTGAAAAACTCAGTCGTTCAGAACCAAATCGGGCCAAATCGTATGTAGCGGCCATTGTAGCCATGAATTCAATTCCGCAGCAAGAAGTCGCAAAGGGAAGGGGCCACAACGAATTTTTTCGGGCTAAGCCAACTGCTTTATCAAGGGACGTTAAAAAATAACCTTCGCCTGATAAACCTTCGGGAGCCTCGGCTATTTCCGGAGTTATTATCTGTTTACCTGACATCTTTTTCTTCCTCCGCAATTAGTTTTTATCCCACTTGAGGGCTCCTTTCAGAAGGATGTATATGAATCCTGCCAAAACTAGCGCCATGAAAAGAAGCATTTCGAGAAAGCCATCTTTACCCAGTTCTTTAAAGTTAACGGCCCATGGGTACATAAAGATTACTTCCACATCGAAAAGCACAAAAAGGATGGCAATTAAAAAGTATTTTACTGAAAAGGGGCTTCGTGCATTACCCATACCTTCAATTCCACACTCGAAATTTTCGAGTTTTGCTTTTGAAGATCTTTTGGGTCCTAAAAAGTGGGTTGCCAACATAGTTGTTGCCACAAAGCCCAGAACAATAAGCGACTGTAATAAAACTGGTATATAATCTTGAGGCATGTTTATAAATTTTGTCCAAAAATTAAACGATCAAAAGATACAATTGTTCAAAAGATCCATTTTATTTTGATCTCTGACAAAGGTGATTTTTTAAACCCGTTTTTATTTTCAAATTTCAGATTCTTTCATCCGATTTTAACAAAAAAATAATAGGAAATCGATTGCACAGAAGACTGGTAAAAGGTATTTAAAGGCCGCCTTTGGGATAAATATTGTGTTGTATAAAATAAAGTGTTTGTCGGACAATTATTTTTTTGTTGCTTTGAATTTTGAAACAAGAACCTATAAATAAACCCAATTTTAAAAATGGAAAAGTTATCTTTTTTTATCATTCTGGTACTTGTTACCTTAACCATGAAAGCACAGGTTAACGTGCTAAAGATTGACGCTGCGGGCGGGAAGAATAAAATCAACAAGAACATTTACGGACAGTTCGCCGAACATTTAGGTCGTTGTATTTACGATGGAATATGGGTGGGTAAAAATTCGCCGATTCCGAATGTAAACGGCTATCGTAAAGATTTGCTGGAAGCTTTGCAGGCATTAAAAATACCTGTACTCAGATGGCCCGGAGGCTGTTTTGCCGACACATACCACTGGAAAAGCGGCATTGGGCCGGTGAACGAACGTCCAAAAATCAAAAATGTATTTTGGGGTGGAACTGTTGAGGATAATAGCTTCGGAACGCATGAGTTCCTCAACCTTTGCGAAATGTTGGGTTGCGATGCCTATATCTCGGCTAACGTTGGTTCTGGCTCAGTAGGAGAGATGGTCGAATGGATAGAATACATGACCTCAGATGACGATATTCCGATGGCGAATCTTCGACGTAAGAACGGAAGAGAAAAGCCGTGGAATGTGAAGTTCATGGGAATTGGCAACGAAAGTTGGGGTTGTGGCGGAAATATGACCGTTGACTATTACGTGAACCTGATGAAGCAGTACTCAGGATATGTTAACGTTTACAACAAGGATGTTTTTCGTGTTGGAAGTGGTGCAAACGGCGATGATGCTAACTGGACCAAAGTAATGATGGAACGTGGCGCTGCCAATATGGACGGTTTGTCGGTTCATTATTACACAATTGCCGGACCTAATTGGGATACAAAGACATCGGCAACCAATTTTGGAGAGGAACTGTATTTCAGCGGATTGAAAAAAGCACTGTTTATGGACGAGCTCGTTACCCGCCATTCGGCAATCATGGATCAATATGACAAATCGAAACGCGTTGGATTAATGGTTGACGAGTGGGGAATTTGGACAGATCAGGAACCAGGTTCAACTCCCGGTCACCTTTTTCAGCAAAACTCCATGCGCGATGCTTTGATTGCTTCGGTAACCCTCGATATCTTCAATAAGCATTGCGAACGTGTAAAAATGGCCAACATAGCGCAGATTGTGAATGTTTTGCAGTCGATGATTTTGACCAAAGGCGATAAAATGATTCTCACGCCAAGCTATTACGTTTTCAAAATGTACAATGTGCACCAGGATGCAACTTTGCTTCCAACCAGTTTAATTACTGAGCAATACAAACATGGGGAAGAAGAGATTCCTGCGTTGAGCAGTTCGGCCTCGGTTGATAAAAATGGAAAAATTCATGTTACCATTAGTAATTTGAATCCGGTCAATGAAGAAAAGCTGGAAATTAATGTTGCAGGAAAGAGCTTCGGCAAAATTAATTCGGCAACTGTTTTAACTGCCCCAACCTTTAATGCAGTAAATACTTTTGAAAAGCCAGACGTTATCGTTCCGGTTGCATTGAAAAATGTAAAAAAACTAGCCGATAATAAACTGGAATTAAGCATTCCCGGAAAATCGGTGGTTGTTTTGGAACTTGAATAGAAATCATCAAGCGGTTTACCAATAACTGATATTCTGCCGGGTCGATTCGTCGATCCGGCTTTTTTATTCCTGATGAGTTTGTTGTCTTGCTAAATCGTTTATTTTTGGGTGCTTTATCAAGCTGTACACTTTTATGAGTTCAGAAAAAATAGTCGTTGGGTTTCTTGGTGCTGGCGGAATTGCCCGTTCACATGCCTTTGCGCTCAATTCGCTTAAATATTTTTATTCGCAGGTTCCCAAAATTGAGTTTGAAGTGGTTTGCGCTTCACGAAAGGAAAGTAGCGACGCTTTTGCTTCCAAATTTGGTTTCAGGAAATCGCAGTCGTTGCAAGAGTTTGAGCAAAACAAAAGCATCAATTCAGTTTATATTCTCGGACCTAATAAAGTGCATTTCGAACATTTAAAAATAGCGTTGGAAATGCCTTCGGTTAGCAGAATTTACCTCGAAAAACCAGTCTGTTCGAATTTACAGGAAGAAGAGGAAATGCACCGGATTGTTGCTGAAAGCAACCGGCAAATTCAGGTCGGATTTCAGTATTTGCTCACGGCATCGGTTCGCGAGGCAATCGCATTTTGGCATTCGGGGAAACTTGGAAAGGCAATCCATTTCGATTTGAAGTACTATCATGGCGACTACTTACAGAAATCGTATCGTGAAAAAAGGGTGACCCGACTCACGCCGGCTCCCGATGGAGGAGCAATGGCCGACTTAGGTTCTCACGGGATCAGTTTACTGATGGCTTTTTTAGGCGAAAATCTGCAAATTGCCAATGCATTTCAGGCAGGAAGTTTTAGTGATGTACCTGCTGACTCTGATCTGTTCAGCTCCATAACGCTGGTTGATCCTGAGAGCAAAGCTGCTGGTACGATGTCGGCCAGCAGGATAAGTTCTGGAAGCGGCGACCTGGTTTCGCTTGAAATATATGCCGAAAAAGGAATGTTACGCTATTCGTCACATTCTGTGGATTATTTTGAATATTATCTGGAAGAAACCGGTTTGTGGACAAAACAAATTGTTGGAAGCAATTATGCCCCGGTAACCAGTTTCCCTTCAGGGCATGTTCCTCCGGGTTGGTTGCGGTCGATGATACATGCCCATTACCTGTTTCTTGGGGGTGAAGATTCGAAGGCATTTGTGCCCGATTTAAAACACGGGCTGGCAGTGCAACGAATCGTTCGGGAAACAGCTGACCATTTAAAAAATTACAGGAAATTAATTGAGAATAATGGAAAGAAGTAGTGGAGTATTGTTGCACATCAGTTCGCTTCCGGGCGATGGTGGCATCGGGTGCATGGGGAAGGATGCTTTCCAGTTTATAGATTTTTTGGCTGGTGCAAAGCAAAAGATATGGCAAATTCTGCCTCTCGGTCCGGTTGGTTTCGGAAATTCGCCCTACCAGTGTTACTCCGCATTTGCAGGTAATCCGATGTTTATTGATTTAGAGCAATTGGTTGCAGATCGGCTTATCTCGAAGTCTGAAATTATCAGTCCTGATTTTAAAGCCAAAGCGGTTGAGTTTGAAAAGGTAGAGGAATGGAAATTCCCGATATTGAGAAAGGCCTTTTTCGGCTTCCGGAAAAATTTTAGTCGGTTCGGCAACGAATACAACTCGTTTATGCAGGAACATTCCTGGTGGCTCAACGATTACGCCCATTTTCGGGCACTGAAAGCCAAATTTAACGGTTCGGTATGGAATTCGTGGAATAAAAATTTGGTTTTGCGTGAACGGCAAGTTCTGGACGAATCATTTGGTGAGTTGCAGGAAGAGATTAATTTTCATCAGTTTCTACAGTTTGTGTTTTTCAGGCAGTGGTTTAAACTGAAGGCCTACGCCAACTCAAAAGGTATTCGAATTATAGGTGATATTCCTTTGTATGTGTCGCTCGACAGTGTTGATGTTTGGGCAAATCAGGATATTTTTATGCTTGACGAAAATGCACAGCCAACTCAGGTTGGCGGCGTTCCACCCGATTATTTTAGTGAAACAGGGCAGCTTTGGGGAAACCCTGTGTTCAATTGGAACAGGCTTGCCGAGCGTGGTTTCGATTGGTGGCTGGCGCGAATTCATTTCAATCTTCGGATGTTCGATAAAGTCAGGATCGATCACTTCCGTGGGCTGGAGTCTTTCTGGGCTATTCCCGCCGATGAACAAACTGCAATAAATGGAACCTGGTTACCTGCTAAAGGCTATGAACTTTTTCGCAAGCTGAAAGAAAATTTACCAACACTGGAAATTATTGCTGAAGATCTAGGTATTATTACGCCTGAAGTAGATCGATTGCGCGACGAATTTGGCTTTCCGGGGATGAAGGTTTTGCAGTTTGCATTTGGGTCGAACACTACAAACATGAATTTACCCCACAATTACTCTTCCAATTTTTTTGTTTACACCGGAACGCACGACAACGATACTTCGCTTGGCTGGTTGAATTCGCTGGAAAAGAAGGAACGGAAATTTTTACATCGATACATTGCTGGAAGTGGAAAGCAGTTTGTTTGCAATTTTACTGAAAGCGCCTGGGCGTCGGCAGCGCATACTGCCATCACGCCTATGCAGGATGTGTTGGCGCTTGGAACAGAGTCGCGCATGAATACGCCCGGAGTTGCTGCCGGAAATTGGGGTTGGCGATTCTCCTGGAGTCAGTTGCGTCCAAACCACAAACGTTTCCTGAAACAAATAACAGAAAAGTACAATCGGTAGTGACGGGTATTGGTTGTCTATAAGTTGTCATTGTTGTCAATGGTCAGCAGTCAACGATATTTATACAGCGGTCATCGTCAGTTATCCTAACGCCATTGTTGGTGGGTTTGCAGGCACTCTGAAGACGCGAGCAAATGACCATTAAATGACTAAAATTGACAACTAATGACTACTTCTTCTTCAGAAAATTGGAAAGAACTTCCATGAATAACTGAGGCTGTTCGGCATGTAGCCAATGCCCTGCATTCGGAATCTCGGTAATTTCAGCTTCGGGATAAATGCGCTTAATCGATTGGAAATCTTCGTGGAGAATGTAGTTTGAATTTGCCCCTTTGATGAATAAAACCGGGTAATTTTTGATCGGAAGCCGGTCGTCGAACCAATGCGCATTGACGCCACTTATAATTTCGTCGAGATTCTCGTACAACACCGGAACATTTAGCCTCCATTCAAACTGCTCGGTAGTTTTATTCCGGGTCACACTTTTCAGCAGAAACTGTACAACCGGTTGACTGTCAATTCGCTCGTTCAGGAATGTTTCCACTTCTTTTCGCGATTCCATCTTTTCGAAATCAATTTCGATCATGGCCCGCAGAATGTTATTGTGAAGGTAATACTGGCTTTCGTCGTTCAGCAAAAAATAGTCTTTTGGAGCAATGTCAACAACGATCAGTTTTTCAATTCTTTCCGGATAATCGGCAGCAAAACTCATTGCCGTTTTTCCGCCCATACTGTGCCCCATCAAAATGGCTCTTTCAATACCTTGTTGGTCAAAAAATTCAGCAAGATCGTTTTTCATCAGTTCATAATTGTGATCTTCTGAATTTGGAGACCGGCCATGGTTACGCTGGTCGATCATAAAAACCTTGTATTTTGACGCCAGCTTTTTACCAACGGTTAGCCAGTTATCCGACGAGCCGTAAAGTCCGTGAACAATTACGAAAGGAAATCCTTCTCCCTCTTCTCTATAAAAAAGGTTCATTTTTATCGATTACAGGCAGGATAAGTAATCCTGTATGGTATTTTTTAAACCGAGATAAAGGGCATCGGCAATTAATGCGTGACCGATGGAAACTTCGTCGAGATAGGGAACATGGTCGTGGAAAAACCGGAGATTTTTCAGGCTAAGATCGTGACCCGCATTGATTCCTAACCCAAGTTTATGAGCCAGAACAGCTGCTTCAATGAATGGCGCAACGGCTTTTACCGGATCAACAGGGTATTTAGATGCAAATGGTTCGGTATATAATTCAATCCGGTTGGTGCCTGTTTCTTTAGCTCCTTCGATTGCAGCCAAATCCGGATCTACAAAAATTGAAGTGCGGATTCCAGCTGCCTGAAAACGGGAAATTATTTCTTTCAGAAATGATTGATGCTTGATGGTATCCCAGCCGTGATCGGACGTTAGCTGGTCGTGACTATCGGGAACCAGTGTAACCTGATGAGCTTTGACATCAATAACCATTTGGATAAAATCTTCGCTCGGATAGCCTTCAATATTAAATTCTGTGGTGATGTGTGGCCTGATGTCAAAAACATCCTGACGACGAATATGACGTTCATCGGGCCTTGGGTGAACTGTAATTCCCTGCGCACCAAATTTTTGACAATTAATAGCAGCTTCCAGGACGCTTGGGGTATTTCCACCTCTTGAATTTCGCAGTGTTGCGATTTTATTTATATTTACACTTAGTCTCGTCATATCAAAATTTTGGGCTGCAAGTTACGATTAAGATTTGATTCAGACGATATTGAAAACTCAAAAAAAATGATTGCACAGGATTTGGTTTCGGAGGTTATACCGCCTTTGCGCCTTTCGGATAGTGGGCAGAAAGCATTGAACTGGATGGAGATTTTCAGGATTTCTCATTTGCCGGTTGTTGATGTAAAAAGACTGATCGGAACAATCTCTGATAAAATTATATACGATCTGAATATTATCGATGTCCCCATTGGAGACTTCGTCGATCAGCTCATACATCCTTTAGTAAAATGGAATCAGCATATTTACGAAGTTTATCAGGTTGTTTCCGAATTAAAGCTCAGTACAGTTCCGGTTGTCGATATTCACGACGAGTACTCCGGATTGGTGACAGTTTTTGATTTATCGCAAAAGTTTGCCTGCCAGTTCGCAGTTCAGGAGCCTGGAGGGATTATCGTTCTGGAATTGAATTCGATAGACTATTCGCTTTCGCAAATCGCGCAAATAGTTGAGGGGAACGACGCAAAAATTCTGAGCTTTTACGTTTCTCCGGTTACCGATTCGAAACGGTTGACTGTGACGCTGAAGATTAATGTGGTAGATTTGTCTGCAATCATCCAAACGTTTGTAAGATATGACTACAACATCGTTGCGGTGTATATGGACAATTCGGCCATCAAAGATTTGTACGATGACCGCTTCGATCAATTATTAAAATACATGAATATTTAGAAAATTCAACTAACGAATAATGAAAGTTGCAATATACGGACAAACTGTAAATCCCGATTTCTTCGAAGAATTGCTTCGGTTGTTTGTCATTTTAAAAGACAAGAAAATTGATTGCATTATTTACAGGCCATTTTACGAATATCTACATTCAGAATGCTGCATCAGGCCCGAATTTTCAGGATTATTTGATGACGATGATGATTTGCCCGGCGATGTATCGTACATGTTTAGCATTGGAGGTGATGGAACATTTCTAAAGTCGTTTCTTTTGGCCAGAAGTGTTTCGGTGCCTTTGGTGGGAATAAATACGGGTCGATTGGGTTTTTTGTCAGAAATCTCGAGAAATGAAATCGAAATTGCTCTTGATGATATTTTCAACGGAAGCTTTTTGATCGATGAGCGAACGGTTTTGGAGTTGGAAATTGTATCTGAAAACTCCAGTACAAAGCAATACGCATTAAACGAAATCGCTGTAACAAAGCTTGATTCATCGTCGATGATAAACATACATACATACATAAACGACGAGTTTCTGAATACTTATTGGGCCGACGGATTGATTGTTGCCACGCCTACGGGATCTACCGCTTATTCGTTGAGTGTTGGCGGACCCATTTTAACGCCAGACTCAGAAAATTTTGTGATCAGTCCGATTGCGCCGCATAATCTTACGGTTCGGCCAGTTGTGGTTCCAGACAGGCATTGCATTACGTTGAAAGTAGAAAGCAGAGGACAGCACTTTTTGGTATCCACCGATTCTAAATCAGAACCAGTGTATATGGCACAATCGCTCAGGATAAGTAAGGCTTCGTTTAAAGTGAAGACAATCAGATTAAGAAACCATCATTTTTTCTCAACTCTTCGCGGCAAATTAATGTGGGGATTGGATAAGCGGAATTGATTTCTCTCATACTTAACAATTTTTAACCTCTATTTGGGTTTTATAATATGCGTCAGGCATGGATATTTTAGAATTGTATTACTTTTGTAGCACTTGAAAGGTGTTATGTTCAGAGTTTAAATAGTAGTGCCTGAATGTGTTATGAAATAAAAACCCCTTTCAAAAACGTATTTCGATGAAACATCTGTTAGTATTCTTTCTGTTTGGATTTCTTGCAATTAGAGCGTTTGCACAACCAAGTGTTGATGTTGGCGTTTTCGCTGGAGCAGGCACATACTTAGGAGACATGACAAGTGTAGAATTTCAGAAATCAGTTAATCCAGCTTACGGCGGTTTCGTTCGTTTTAATTTTAATCCGCGCTATGGTCTGCGTTTTAATGTGATAAACGGGACAATAGGAGCAGAGGGCTATTTCAAGAATAACCTGAATCCCAATGCTGATGGGTCATGGTCTTTCAATAAAAATGTACTGGATATTTCGGTTAATTTTGAATGGAATTACTTCAAATACATAGTCGGCGATAAAGAGACAAAATGGACAACATTTTTATTTGGAGGAGTTGGAGTTCAAACCTATAAATACAATATCGGATCAACAAACGATGGTTCGGTAGTAGCCCCAACCATACCTTTTGGCCTTGGTTTTAAATTTAATTTGAGCAAAAGGTGGGGAATTGGTTTGGAGGGAGGAATGCGAAAGACTTTTTCGGATAAACTCGATAATTTGGATGATCCGCTTTCTTATACCGATTCTGAGCAAGTTATAACTAAATATACCGATCAATACCATAACAACGATTGGACGGCTTACATGGGCGTTCACCTGGTATATAAGCTGATTTATGGGAACGAAAGCTGGGAAGTTAGAACTCCAAGACGTAAAATATTAGATTGGGGAATCTTGAATAAAATAAGGAAATAGCAATCCAAAATTTAATGTACTTTTGGGCCGCTTAGTTTAAGGATAAAACAATTGACAATGTTATTTAAAGACAAACTGAAAAAAGATAAACTTCCAAGGCACATCGCTATTATCATGGATGGTAATGGCCGTTGGGCTGCACAGTTTGGCAATGAAAGAACCTTCGGACACGAGCATGGCGTTGACGCAGTGCGTTCGGTAGTTGAAGGAGCTGGTGAAATTGGCGTTGAATACCTTACACTATACGCATTTTCTACTGAAAATTGGTCGCGACCTAAAGACGAAGTTGACGCACTTATGGGATTATTTGTTCAGGCTATTTCAGAAGAAACCGACGAGTTATTAAAGAGCAACGTGCGATTACGCGCTATTGGAGATATCTCCAGTCTTCCGCAAAATGTCCAGGAAAAATTTCTGTGGTCGATTGAGAAGCTGAGTTCTTGTACCGGACTGACGCTCGTGATTGCAATTAGCTACAGCTCCAGATGGGAAATAATAGAGGCGGTTAAGAAGGT
Source organism: Prolixibacteraceae bacterium (assembly GCA_035353575.1). Taxonomy (GTDB): domain Bacteria; phylum Bacteroidota; class Bacteroidia; order Bacteroidales; family Prolixibacteraceae; genus Aquipluma. The sequence continues at coordinate 29,280 of DAOPZV010000013.1, forward strand.
AGCTGAAGATGTAAAAATTGGAATAATTGACTCCTCTGATATTGATAACAATACGTTCGAACGCTATCTCAACACATATCAAATGCCAGATCCGGAATTGCTGATCAGAACAAGTGGAGAAGTTAGAATCAGTAATTTTTTATTGTGGCAAATTGCATACAGCGAATTGTACTTTACATCAAAATTGTGGCCTGATTTCAGGAAAGAAGATTTGTTTGAAGCAATATGCGAGTATCAAAACAGGGAAAGACGATTTGGTAAAACCAGTCAACAACTTTTAAGCTAATTCAATAAAGAAATAGAATGCGAAAATTAAAATTGTTTATTGTTCTGCTGTTTATCAGTTTTAAACTATTTGCTCAGGAAGCTGAGAACGACAGCATCAACTTTTCTATATACTATTCAAGCCCCAAAGAGTACACTATTGCCGGATTAGATGTTCAGGGAATCCGTTATCTCGACACACAGGTGCTGTTACAAATATCTGGATTGAGCGTTGGTGACAAGATAACTGTGCCAGGTGACGCGATTACGAATTCGGTTAAAAAGTTGTGGAATCACGGCCTTTTTTCGGACATCAAAATATCTGCGGAAAAAATTTCGGGTGACAACATTTGGCTTCGGATCGATTTGCAGGAAAGACCGCGTTTGGCTGAAGTAAATTTCTTTGGCGTTACGAAATCGGAAAAGGATGACATAAACAAAAAAGTGCTGTTGCTGAAGGGAAGTCAGGTGACCGATAATCAGGTAAACACTGCTCAGCGAATGATCAAAAATATTTTTCTGGATAAGGGATTCCTGAACACTGACGTGAAAGTTGTTCAACGAGACGATACGACGCAAAATAACAGCGTAATTCTCGATATACGCGTTGACAAAAAGGAAAAAGTGAAGGTAAGTGAAATCGTTTTTCATGGCAACGAACAATTGAAGCACGGTGCTCTTGAAAAATCAATGAAGAAAACGAAAGCCAAAAAGATTAAAAACTTCTTTCATTCAAAGAAATTCCTGAACGAAAAATATGTTGAAGACAAAACTAACCTGATTAAAAAATATAACGAGAAAGGCTATCGTGATGCCACTGTTTTGAAAGACTCCATTACGAAACTGAACAACAACCGTGTTCGTTTGGATATTTGGGTTGATGAGGGCCATAAATATTTCTTTAGAAACATCAAGTGGGTTGGAAATACAATCTATCCCAGCGAATATTTGTCTGCTCGGTTAGGCATTAAAAAAGGTGATGTTTTCGATCAGAAGCAGCTTGACAAGAGAACAAAAGACGACGAAGATGCGGTGAGCAGCGACTATCTCGATCATGGTTACCTGTTCTTTAATTTGACTCCGATGGAAACTCATGTTGAAAACGACTCCATCGACTTTGAAATGCGTATTTCAGAAGGACGTCAGGCAACGATAGATAGAATAATAATTTCAGGAAATACAAAAACGAATGAGCACGTTGCCCGCCGTGAGTTGAGAACATTACCCGGCGATCTGTTCGATAAGTCAGCAATCATTCGTACAGTCAGGGAATTGTCTCAGTTGGGGCACTTCGATCCGGAAGCAATTTCGCCGGATGTTCGTCCACATCCTGAAAACGGAACAGTTGATATTGAATATAAACTGACAGAAAAGGCAAACGACCAGATTGAACTTTCGGGCGGTTGGGGTGCTAATATGTTTGTGGGTACTTTAGGGTTAAAGTTCTCGAATTTCTCTGTCCGGAATATTTTCAATAAAGAAGCATGGAGGCCTTTGCCAACAGGTGATGGACAAGCATTAAGCCTTCATTATCAAACTAGCGGAAAGTTCTATAAAAACTACAGTTTCTCGTTTACCGAGCCTTGGTTTGGTGGAAAGAAACCTAATTCATTTACTATATCGTTCTCTCATTCAAGGGTGAATTATTCGGCAAGCCGCTTATACAACAGCATGTACAACAATTATGGTTATGGCGGTTACGGTGGTTATGGCTACGGCGGTTATTCGCCATACGGTTATGGCTATTCTCCATATGGCTACGGTGGTTACGGTTACGGTACAACTTCTGCTTCTGAAACAAACGAACCTGATCAAATTCAGATCACGTCAGCAATAGCAGTTGGATATGGTTATCGGTTAAAATGGCCTGACGACTTCTTTACATTGTATCATGAGCTTTCGTATCAGCATTATAAGTTGCAGAACATGGCTGGGTATTATTATTTCTTAAATGATGGTACAAGCCAGGGTAATGGCGGCTTTAATAACTTTAGCCTTAAAACTGCATTCGGAAGAAATTCTATTGACAACCCATTGTACACTCGTAGAGGATCTAACTTTACTCTGACACTTCAATTAACTCCACCATATTCTTTGTTGAACGGAGTTGACTACAGCAAAGTAGGACTTCAGGAACGCTACAAATGGATTGAATATCATAAATGGTTATTCAAAGGCGATTGGTTTGCTCCTGTTACCAGAAACCAAAATCTGGTTGTTCATACCAAATTTGAATATGGATTCCTTGGACATTATAACAAGTATCGCCAGTCACCGTTTGAAGGATTCCGTGTAGGTGGTTCAGGTATGTCGGGGTACAATTTGTATGGTAGTGATATCGTAGCGCTCAGAGGTTATAAAGATTATAGTTTGAGTAGTTCTTCAGGATCGAATATCTACAACAAACTCACGATGGAAATGAGGTATCCGGTTATTTTAAAACCGTCTTCAACCATTTATGTACTCAGTTTCCTTGAAGCTGGTAATGCCTGGGATAAGTTTAATGATTTCAACCCGTTTAAATTGCACCGTTCTGCTGGTGTTGGCGTTCGTATCTTCTTACCTATGTTTGGTTTGATGGGTATTGACTGGGGTTATGGATTTGATCCTGTTCCCGGACAAAGTGATGCTGCTGGTAGTCAGTTCCACTTCGTTATCGGGCAGCAGTTTTAGTACAATGATTTGGTCTGGAATTTGCTGATCCACATTGAAGAAACTTAAATAAAAAATGAAAATGAAAAAAATAGCTGTCATCGCGTTTTTAATGTTGCTGTACTCGGCAACTACATTTGCACAGAAGTTCGCTTTTATTGATAGTGAATATATTTTAGAGAATATTCCGTCATACAAAGCGGCCCAGGAACAGTTAGATCAATTGTCTGCTCAATATCAAAAGGAACTTGAATCGATGCATGCCGAAATTGACCAGATGTACAAAGATTTCCAATCAGAAAGTGTTTTACTCTCGGATGAGATGAAGCGCAAACGTGAAGATGTTATTGTAACCAAGGAAAAGGAATATAAAGAGTTGCAACGCAAATATTTTGGGCGAGACGGCGATTTGTATAAAAAGCGTCAGGGCCTTGTGAAACCAATTCAGGACGATATTTTCAATGCTATTCAGGAAATATCAACAGAAGGTGGTTATGCTGTAATTTTTGATAAATCCAGCGGTGTAACGCTGATATACACGAATCCTAAGTTTGATTTATCTGATCAGGTTTTAGCCAAACTTGGGTATAAAAAATAATATTCTAATTTTGTCAAAATAAAAATTAAATCTGGAAAAGTATGAAAAATGTTTTCAAAGTGTTTGTTGTAGGAATCCTGATGTTTTCTGCAAGCTTTGCAAAAGCACAGGCTCCTAAATTTGGTCATATCGATTTACAGGCTTTGGTTCAGGTGATGCCTGAAAGAGCTGATGCAGAAAAGAAATTCACAGCATATCAAAAAGAACTCGAAGATGCTCTCGGAGTTATGCAGAAGGAGTTCCAAACATTATATATGGAGTATGCTCAAAAAAGAGATTCACTTAATGAGACTGTCAGAAAAATGAAAGAAGATGATTTGAATGCAAAGAACGAACGCATTCAAACTTATCAGCAAAATGCACAGCAACAGCTTCAGGCAAAACAATCTGAGTTGCTGAAACCGGTTTTTGAAAAAGCAGACAAGGCTATTAAAGAAGTTGGCGCCGAAAAAGGATTGATTTATATTTTTGATATGAGCTCGAGAGTTATCTTATACAACTCGAAAGAAAGTGTAGATATTCTTCCTTTTGTAAAGACTAAGCTCGGAATTAAGTAGTTTTAGAACAATATAACTATAATGAAAGCCGTCTTTTTAAAGATGGCTTTTTATTTTTGTAAAAACGATTTAATAATGGAAAAACAATTTCAACCCATTGGAGTATTCGATTCAGGCTATGGCGGGTTAACTATTCTTAAAGATTTTGTCAGCGCAATGCCCGAATATGATTTTATTTACTTGGGCGATAATGCCAGAGCTCCTTATGGTTCGCGATCTTTTGAGGTTGTTTATGAATATACTCTGCAGGCAGTGACGAAGCTCTTTGAAATGGGTTGCCATTTGGTTGTTTTAGCTTGCAATACAGCCTCGGCTAAAGCACTCCGAAACATTCAGCAAAATAATTTACCTTTCATTGATCCGAGAAGACGTGTTTTAGGCGTCATTCGGCCCGCTGTAGAATCGATAGGAGAATATACTAAAAATGGACATGTTGGTATATTAGGAACGTTAGGAACAGTGCTTTCGAATTCGTATCCCATAGAGCTCGAGAAGTGGGCCAATGGGAAGGTATCAAAAACAACTCAGGAAGCTTGCCCTATTTGGGTTCCGTTAGTCGAAAATAATGAAATTGATTCTCCCGGGGCTGAATATTTTGTAGCGAAAAATATAGGCAACCTTCTTAAAGCAGATCCGGAAATTGACGCGATTATCCTTGGCTGTACACATTATCCACTCTTACTGCCAGTTATTAAAAAATTTGTTCCCGATACTATTCGTTTGATGGAGCAGGGTAAAGTAGTTACTGAAAAGCTTATTGAGTATTTGAAAAGGCATCCTGAAATGGATAGCTTATGTTCAAAAACTGGTGTAGTTAAGTATTATACTACTGAGAATGTGGAGATTTTTGAGAAGAATGCCACCACTTTCTTAGGTAAAGAAATAAAAAGCGAAAAGGTAATTCTGAAATAATCGAATTACCTTTTCGTTCTGCCTTATTTCCAAAGATTATCAGGATAAATGCCTTCCTCTGTCAGCTGTTTTATCTGAGCCATGACAAATGGCTTATCTTCTTTATATGTGACGCCAAACCAAGGAGAATCCGCCGAAAGAACTTCAACTGAAACAAGTACTTGTTTAATCATCTCAAACACGACAAATGGGATATAGAATTCTGATTTAGGCAGATTAATATTTTGCTTAAGAAAATCGATAAATTGGCTTTCAATATTCCTGAAAATTGAAGGGTGAAAACCCCAGAAATTCATCGAGACTATTTCATTTCCTTTTAGTTCAGCTAGATCTGACTCTGCAGATTCGCATAATATTTTCCCATTTTCAGGTCTTATCTTGTGCGTTTCAGTTATTTGAGAAAGTTTATTTTTCTCGTCGGTAACGCAAACTCCTCTGGAAACAGATCCAAAATCCGATAGCGTTTTATCGAGTTGATATCCAACCATTGCATAATTGTCTTCCGAAATTTGTGAGGTCAGATATTGCGCTAAAATTTGGTAAGCATTTGCTCCATAGAAATCATCCGCGTTTATTACTGCAAACGGTTCATTGATAGTCTCTTTTGCCATCAAAACAGCGTGACCTGTTCCCCATGGCTTATCACGCCCTTCTGGCAACTGAAAGCCCAGCGGCAAAATATTAGTTTCCTGATATACGTATTCTATCTTTATTTTACCTGATAATTTTGACTCGAATTTATCTTTGAAGCTTTCGGCAAAACTTTCTCTTATGACGAAAACAACTTTGCCGAAGCCAGCTCTTATTGCATCATAAACCGAATATTCCAAAATTGTCTCTCCGTTTGGGCCGACCGGTTCAATTTGTTTTAATCCACCAAAACGGCTTCCCATTCCAGCAGCGAGTATCAATAGTGTTGGTTTCATTTTTATAGTTTATTTGTGAATAGGTTGCAAATTTATTTCATTATTGGAAAAGTTCCACTTCTTACGGAATTTAGTTTTCTTAAAAGAAATAAGTTTTATTGCAAACACAAAAAGCCCGATTCTATCGAGCTTAGTATTGGGATAATAT
>DAOPZV010000014.1:0-34164 GCA_035353575.1 Prolixibacteraceae bacterium
GCCATTGGCAACCGTATTTCATTACGACCTTTTTGGTAAGAGACAAGAAAAATATAATTTTCTAGGGAAAGAATCTCTAAAAAGTATTAAGTGGAATATATTAGATTCAGTTAGTCCAAACTTTTTCTTTGTGAATAAGGATTTTAGTTTTAAAGACGAATATGATTCAGGATTTAGTCTTGATGATTTTTTTCTGGTTCAATCTCTAGGTATAGAATTTGGTTCAAAAGAATATTTTTTGGATAGTGACAAACACAATCTAACCAGATTTATAAAAGATGTTATTCTTAATACCACTGTAACTGAAAAAGAAATCGAAACTCTATTTGGAATCAAAACAACAAGCGGTTGGAGATTTGACAGTCTTAGAAGAAAAGAAATTTCTAGTGGTTTTAAACCAGAAAAAATAAAAGCATGTGTTAACGCCCCTTTCGACAATAGATTCACATATCATTCAGATATTTTAAGAAGATCGCAGCACGAGGTTTTGAAAAATATGTATCTAAAAAATATCTCTTTAATTACTTTGCGCCAATCCAGAACGACAAATTCATTTTGCTATTATTTGACCAAAGAACTTTTTAGCAAAGACGTAATTTCTATCCTTGATCGAGCAACTGGATTTCCGCTATATGTGTATTCAGGAATAAATGATCAACTTACTATTGGACTAACCAACGAAAGAACACCAAACCTAAAGCCAGAAATTGTTAAAAAAATAGCCGAATCAATAGGTTTAACTTTTACCAGCGAAAAAGAAACAACCGAAAATACCTTTGCACCTATTGACCTACTGGATTACATTTATGCTGTTTTGCATTCGCCAACCTATCGGGAGAAGTATAAAGAATTTTTGAAAATAGATTTTCCACGTGTACCGTACCCTAAAGATCAGCAAACATTTTGGCAACTGGTTAAACTTGGTGGCGAATTACGGCAGATACATTTATTAGAATCACCGATAGTAAACAAACCAATAACATCATATCCTATTGACGGCAACAATAGGGTTGAAAATATTAAAGCTATGCCCATAAATGAAACGACCGTTCCGGTCGTTTATGTGCGGGCGTTTATTAACTCAACCCAATATTTCGACAACATACCTGCTGTTGCATGGAATTTTTATATAGGTGGCTACCAACCTGCTCAAAAATGGTTAAAAGATCGAAAAGACCGACAACTCGAATTTGACGATATTCTACACTACCAAAAAATCATTGTAGCACTAACCGAAACCGATAGGCTAATGAAAGAAATTGACCAGATAAGTTTTGAATGATTTACTGATTTTCACGATTAATGAAGTTCGCTAAATCTAAATGATTAATGCGAATTTGACCATTTATCCGAACGGATTTTAGTGTTTTGTCGTTCACAACTCTGTAAACGGTCGGACGGGACATAGACAACATATCAGCCACCTGATTAACGGTGTAATACTTAAAATTGAGCAGGTATTTTGATATGCTTTCCTCAACGTCATGTATTTTTTTCGTATCAACGACTATAACCGTATTTTCTATTTTATATCTGGCAGGGTCGCTATTTCGGTACGATGTGTTTTTAACTTCAATACTTAATATTGCTTTATCGTATAAAAATTGCTTTGCCTCATTAAATGTGTTAAATGTCAAATCCAGCGGAATGAATTTCCGTTTCACAATATCAATCACTTTAAAATACTGAAGATATTCTAATGCTGTTGGTTCGTAGCCAAACCGTAGAATGTATCCATGTATCGGATTTATTTCTTCTGGAAATGATGCCATACTATGCAAATGTTTTAGACCAAAGTTCCATTGCATTAATTCTGGTTTGGTCGGTTATTGCTATATATTTTTTGAAACTTCTAAAATCGGTATGCCCTGTCATACTCATAATTACTTCGGGACGTACACCGTTGATTAGATTTTGTGTTATAAAAAACCGTCTGCCGTGGTGACTGCTCATTATTTCATGTTTTTTCAATGATTCCTGTGTTTCTTTTTTCCCACGGTAATTTATTTTCATAATTGGCTGGTTTATCTCTACCAGTTCGCACAGTTGCTTGATGTAATCGTTATATTTCTGGTTACTGATTGCGATTGTTGAGGTGTCATAATTGCATTCTTCCAATATTTCTAATGAATTTGCATTTAAAGGTATTTGCAATTTTTGCCGTGTTTTAGTGCTATTCATGTAAATAGTGTTATTCCGAACATGGTTCTTTGTAATTTTAATTACATCGGAAAACCGTAAACCAGTAGAACACTGCAAAACAAATAGCTTACGTGTTTTTTCTAACCGTTCATTATCTATTGGGGAAAGTAAAAGCCTGTATTCTTCGGGTTCTAATGTTATCAGGGCTACTTCTGGCTTACCTTTAATTTTAAATTTTTTGTAGTCTTTATTTACGGGCATTCCTTTATTAGCTTGGTAATTCAGGAACAAACGCAACGTTTGTAGATTTTTCTGAATCGTACCATCGGCAAACAGTTTTGTTTTGGGTTCTTCGCCCTCTTTAGCCTTTATAACGATCTTTTGTTTTGATAGGTATATTTCGAACCGTTCGAAAAAAGAATGGTCTATTTGGCTTAAAATTATGTTATTTTTCCTATACTTTTCGAAACCGAGCAAATGAGTTTTAAGTGTCTTAAAATCTTTGATGCCGTTTCTTGTCATTGATTGCTCTTTTATCTGAAGAAATTCATCATATAGCTGAAAGAAGCTAACAGAAACAGGAGCGGTTTTTTCTTCATAACGTTGCTTAATTTCTTCTAACTGAAACCGCCCGTTATTAGTTAATTCGGCTATAATATCATTTACCAGTTCTTTTTGAGCTAGTAAAGTTTGATTAATCTTGTAGTAATCGGCTGATTTACCACGAATAACACTTTGACTTTTGGCACTCCAACTGTCAGCATTAACTTTTATGTTGGTAGGAATCCGAACAGTTTTCTTTTTTTCACCTAGTTTATGTACACTTACCTCAACATAAACACTACAATCACCTGCTTTATTGGCTTTTGTCGCCTCGATCATTAATCTTATGTTCATATCAATACTTTCTAACCATATTCTAACTCTCTGTATGTAAATGTATGTAAAAATTCAATATAATGAAATTAATTAATATTGAATTTCAGATAGTTAGCCATGTTTAAAAGCATAGGTTAGATTCCCATCTACCACCCAACAAAAGGCAGTTGTTTGATTTTCAAACGACTGCCTTTTTCTTTTATTAAAACAATAAACAAGTCAAAAGAAATTTATTCCATTGAATACAAATAAAAAAGGACTGCAAAAAGCAATCCTTTATGTCGGGGTGGCCAGACTCGAACTGACGACCTCCTGGTCCCAAACCAGGCATACTACCAACTGTACTACACCCCGATATCTACTTTCAATAATTTATAGAGCGCGGAGAGAGGGGGATTCGAACCCCCGGTACAGAATGACCCGTACGACGGTTTAGCAAACCGTTGGTTTCAGCCACTCACCCATCTCTCCAGAGCTTATCGCAGAATAAATTATTATTCCAGATTTTCACTTTTTTGTAGTCAATACTCTAATTTGACCACCCTAATTTGCCTTTGCAAATGTGCGTGCAAATATAGAACTACTTTTTTCTTTACCAAAACAATTCAAATAAAAAATCTACCGTTTTTTTGCTACTCCAGAAAGGGATCAAAATCTCGGAAAGTTGCCGAAACACAACATACCGAAGTATGTTTACGATGTCATTTCAATTAAGTTCTTACCTCAAAAAAAAGGCGATCAAAGAATATTGATTCTCAGCATGATATTGAATACATGTTATTAAAACCCTTGTTTTTATTGGAATTTCCGAAGACTCAATATATATTTGAAACGACAAATCGTTCTGATACATACTGAAAAAAGATATTGTCCGCATTAATTCTACGTTTGGAAAATTCAACACTAATAATTGACCCGAGTATGCTTTTTGTCTGCTAAAACAGGCCTAGTAACACGAAAGTGCGAGTAACTCCGGTTACCGTTGGAAGTTTGATCAGACTGGCACTCAAATCCTATTTATTTGGGATTTTTACATTCGAATTAATGCGGATTTTTTTTGTCTTAACCTGACAAAGTTGTGAAGAATAATTCCGAACGACAGCATTAAAGCACTCCAGCCCAGATAATCGCCATAAATTGTATAAAATGTGATTCGATTATCGCAGATTAATGAGCACTTTATCGAACAACTGTTATTGACTTCACTATGTCCAAGTACATCTCCCCACTGATCAATATAACCCGAAATGCCTGTATTGGCACTTTGACAAACCATTCTTCTGTTCTCAATAGCCCGCAGTCTTGCATAATCAAAATGCTGCCAGGATCCCGGAGATCGCTTCCACCAGCCATCGTTGGTTAAAACAACCAAAAAGCTCGCGCCATTCAAAACCTGTTTTCTAACGTAATCTCCGAATAAAGACTCAAAGCAAATAATTGGTCCAGCTAAATCTCCTGAACTCATTTTTAAAACGACTGGCCCTAATCCAGATGTCAATTCTCCACTTGAACCGCCAGTATCAATTAAAAAGTTTGGCAAAAAATTTAAATATTCCCGGAAAGGAGTTTTCTCAACGCCTGCGACCAGGAGGTTTTTGTGGGCATACTGAATTTTATTTAAATCGTCAATCAGAAATGCTGAATTAAAACTTTTAACACCAACATCTGATGACTTCGGGTTTTGCCAGAGATTACCTTGCTGAATGCTACCGACTTTGGTTATAGCTCCTCCGATCAGATTCTTTCCTGAATTCAATCTCAAGCATTCCCAAAAATATTTTATTGTTTCAATTTCTATCCCAAGTGAGTCTTCAAAAAACGGAGGGAAAGCTGTTTCAGGCGCTATAATCAAATTGGTAGAGTCGCTTAATGACTGCTTGGCCAGCGCGATTAATCGATCAACCTGTTGTTTTTCACTCATTCCCGAAAACTTCTCGGTATAGGGATCGATATTGGGCTGCAATACAACCGCGTTAATCCTTTTGCCCGTTCCTGTTTGCTTGTCATATAAATAGAAAGATAAAAAAATCGGCATAACAAGTATTGCAGTAGTCGCTGCCAAAAATTTCCAACTTTGCTTTGTAGTGCCTTTTCGAATAACTGATATGCATTCAAATATGGCGATATTCACCAACAATATCCACATCGATCCACCCAACACTCCGGTAAATTCATACCATTGGATCATCTTTACCGACGATGCAAATCCGTTTCCTAACGTAAGCCAGGGCCAGGGCAAAGCTCCTTTGTGACTTATAAACTCAAACGATAGCCAGAAAACAAGTAGTGAAAAATATCCAGAAAGTCTGTTGAAACGATTAGCCATATTAAAACCAGCCCACCAAACAATAGACATGAAGAAAGAATTTGCAACTGCAATAAACAGCATACCGGATATTGAGACGTATCCAATCCACCATGTTGACAACAAATTCCAGATTAAAAATGCAGGATATGATTGAAGAAAGACATTTCCTGATTTTGATGTTGCAACAAACAAAAGTGGAATAAGGGCAACAAACAAAACCAACCCTGTTCCCCGAATAACCCAGGGAAAACTCAGTAAAATTCCTGAAGCAATGGATAGCCAAAGAATCTTATTTTTCATCGGCCACTAGCTAAGGTCGTGAAGGAATCAACCATTTATTAATGGTAAAACTCCAATTTTCTTTCCAGAAGTACGATTTAAAACAAATTCTATTTTGCCAATTTCGAGTGCCGCCCAGCCAGCCTGGTTTATCAATACCGGTTTGCCCATTGCATTTTTTGCAACAATTGGCTTTTCGATGAATGAATGAGTATGACCTCCAATAAATAAATCTGTACATTTTGTTTGTGAAGCCAAAGTTTTGTCACTTACCTTATCGTGCTCGTAAGAAAGTCCAAGGTGTGATAAGGCAATAACCATATCACATTTATGGTCATTTTTCAACATCGACTCCATCTTTAAGGCTGTCTTCAAAGGATCGAGATACCTTGTTTTTCCGTAATTAAGGGTTCCAACTAAACCCTCCAGTTCTATGCCTAATCCATAAATTCCAATCTTAATATCACCCTTTTTTACGACGAGGTAATCTTTCACAAATCCCGACAAAATCGTTTCCGAAAAATCATAATTACTCGAGATTAGCGGGAAGTTCGCTTTTTTTATCGCCGACAAAATATCGCCAAGTCCGTTATCAAACTCGTGATTACCTATTGTGCCAGCGTCGTAGCCCATTTTGCTCATTATCTCAACAATCAGATTTCCTTTAAAATAGTTGAAATAGGGCGTTCCCTGGAACATATCGCCAGCATCTAGAAGAAGTAAATTGGGATTTTCATGCCTTACCTTATCCACAACCGATGCAATTCTTAATAAGCCTCCCTGTCCGGGATATTCAGCATTGTCAGCTGGGAAAGGATCAATATGACAATGCATATCATTTGTATGCATAACGGTTAAACGAACCAAATCGCCCGAAGCTAAAAGTTCTTTCGGTAATAGTCCCAAAGACATTGCGCCAACTCCAAGAGTCGCCTGCTTTAAAAAAGTACGTCTATTGCTCATTATAAATCCTCCCATCAAGCTTTACATCAATGATACCATCTTTTTTATACATGTTGGCCAGCGACTCAATCAATAAATCTCTGATTTTTAGTTTAGTCTCAATTTTCTCCAGCGGATTCGTAAACATACTCATCTGATCTCCCCCATTCGCAATATAGTCGTTGGTTACAAGCCAATATGTTCCGTTTTTGTCAACTTCTTTTCCTGCAACAGTCAATGTTTTTACTTCCGAATTTTTAATCCCCATTTTCATCCCTGCAACTCCTTCTCCACCCCTGGCAGCTATTTTGCCTGCCATTTTCTGAACTGACTCTCCCGAAATTTTTATTAGTACAATTTCATTCTCAAAAGGCATGAGTTCAAAAACGTGCCCTTTAGTTAATTTCCCCTGGGGAAACGATGCACGAAGTCCGCCATAATTCTGATACGAAATATCAGGATGAATATTTAGTCCCTGCTCATTACAATAATCAACTCCAGATTTTAAAATCACATCGGCCACCAAATTGGTTAATTTACTTTCCGGTTTCCCTTTCACAAGAGCAGTTGCAGTAACGCCAATTGGCTTATTCATTACCGAATTTATACTGTCGCGATACGGTTTAACGAGCGTTTCTACCGTTGAATTGACTGGTGTAGAACTATTAATTATTGAATTTCCTGTTATATTTATTTGATTAACCGCAAGATACCTTGTACAAGAAAATAATGTTAAAACTGCTAAAACACTGATAAAAAAACGACGCATTGAATTACTTTTAGGATAATGTTTCTTAATACTTACAGAACTAAAACTGATTTAAAGATAAAAACAATTCGTTTTCGAATTCGTTTGATTAACAAAAACATTGCAATGTATAGAGCTAAATCCTCGAACCACACACCCCAAAAGCTGGCTTTATTGCTTCTAATACTATTAATTAGCATACAGTTACCGGCTCAGGAGATTCAGACTTTCAAAGCAAAAAAAGGTGATGGAATTTATTCTGTTTTAAAGCAAAACGGCTATTCTTATTCCAGATACTCGGAACAATTTATTGAGTTAAACAAAGACAGGCTGGGTAAGGATAATGCATTAATTATAGGTGTAACATACAAACTTCCGATAAAAGGAGATTCAATAAAAAACACGGCCCCCGCAGCTAAAGTTCAGGCCAAACCAGAGCCTGCACCCGAAATTGTAACTTATGAAGTTTTCGGACAAGCCTACCGCGATGTGACGATTAAAAGTAAAGAACTAGCTGGAGCAGTGTACTTTTTGGAAAGTGGTCACGGCGGACCTGATCCGGGAGCAATGGGAGTTCTCAATGGACATACGCTTTGCGAAGACGAATATGCTTATGACGTAACACTTCGGTTGGCGCGTAATCTCATCGAACGTGGTGCAACCGTGTATCTGATCGTTCGTGATCCGAATGACGGTATTCGCGACCAGCAATACCTAGAACCTGACAAAGATGAAGTCTGCTATCCGAACAATGAAATTCCACTAAATCAGGTTGCGCGGCTAAAACAAAGCACCGACGCGGTGAATGCACTACACGCATTAAATAAAAAGAAATTTCAAAGGCTCATTGTTATTCATGTTGATTCAAGAGATGAAAAAACGAACATTGATGTGTTTTTCTATTACGACAAACGAAGCAATACTGGCAAAAAAGCTGCAAACACGCTGATGCAGACTTTTGAGAAAAAATATGCCATGCACCAACCCAACCGGGGATATTCGGGAAGCGTATCTGAAAGGAATCTATATGTGATGAAGAACTCTCTTCCACCTGCCGTTTTCATCGAATTGGGCAACATTAATCACACCCGTGACCAGCAAAGACTAATTATTCCGGATAATCGACAGGCTATTGCAAATTGGCTACGAGATGGATTGATTGAAGATTTCAAAAAAAGTATAGTAAAATGACAGCCCCTGATCAGGAGAACAAAATTCTTGTTCAGTTCGACGGTATGTGCGTTTTATGCAGCAGAACTGTTCGCCAAATAATTAAGGCCGACCGAGCGAAAAAATTTGTATTTCAAAGTATTCCTGGAACTACTACTAATCCTGAAACAGTAATTGTTTGGCGCGACAATATCTGTTATCAACATTTTGATGCGGTACTTATTGTAGCCAGAGAATTAGGTGGAGGTTATCGATTGCTGGAAATATTCAGAATACTTCCGCCTAGCTGGAGAAAGAAGATCTATTTGTGGGTTGCCCGGAATCGCTTCAGGTGGTTCGGGCGGCAGAAATCTTGTTTTATTCCTTCGTCCGAAGAAGTGGACCGGTTTATTTAAAACTCGAAATCGTCGTTTTCAAACTGAATGTAGCGGGCCGACAAATGACCGACCAAACGTGCAATGCGTTCTGCCGATTCCTGTATCTGATCTGAGATTTCTGATTTCCCAATTTTTAAAATCATCATCTTATACAACGTCTGAAAACAAACTTCAACCTCGTTCAAAACTTCATCTGTTCCGGCCAACTCATTTATAGCAGGCTGAACTTTAGCGTATAAGTTCAGGTATTCCTGATCTTTCTGTGATTGCAATAGTTTATGGTGAAATTCATTCAGATCGTTAACCAAATTGACAAAAACCTGCAAATGACCTTTCTCCTGAATATGCTCGTTTTGCATCATTACCGACAGATTTCTGTACCAATCGAAAATTTCTTTCGAAGCCGATTCGTCTGCCTGAAACCTTTTTACCAAATGCCTGTCAATTATCGTTTCGTCGAACGAACATGCGCGCAAAGAATCTTCGATTTGCCACATATACAAAATATATTCAGCAATATTGTTTTTTCTTAATTCTTTGGCAATAAGCATGTCGATTCAAGTTTAAAGTTAAAAGTCAAAAGACCGAAAGAAGCCTTGACATTCTAAAAATTGAAAAAATCGTCGAGGTCGCGCCGATCTTTTTTGGTGGGTCGTCCTGTTCCTTTTTCCCGGTTAAAGAAGCTCATGTTCTTTTGCATATCGAGCAACTCAAGTTCTGATGCAGGCGTTGTTTCAAGCATAAATTCGGGCACAAGCTTGGCAGCCATCCTGTTTTCGGTCACGGCCAATACTTTATAGCTTCTGGTTATTGGCGGGCGACGAACCTGAATGACCTCTCCCACTTTTATTTCCCTTGAAGGTTTTACGGGCATACCTCCAATCGAAACCTTTCCCTTCCGGCATTCTTCCGAAGCCTGGCTCCTTGTTTTATACAAACGAACCGCGAAAAGCCACTTATCAACGCGCACGTTTTCAGTCATCTTACTTTTTGCTGTTAAAGAGATTCATGGTTTGTGCTAACCCAATTGTTCCGAAGCTTTTAATTATTTCTATTGACGTGTCAATTAGTGCAGGAAGTTCAAGTTTTTCTTCCTTTGTCCATTCACCAAGCACATAATCAACCTGTTGCCCACGCCCAAAATCATTCCCAATTCCAAACCGAAGCCTGGCATAATCCTGAGTCCCGATCATTTGATTGATGTTTTTCAGCCCGTTATGACCAGCATCACTTCCTTTTCCCCGAAGCCGGAGTGTACCGAGCGGCAATGCCAAATCGTCAACAACAACCAACAAATTTTCAACCGGAATATTCTCCTTTTGCATCCAGAAGTTGACGGCTTTACCACTTAAATTCATAAATGTCGTGGGTTTTAGCAAAATGAACGACCGGCTTTTAAACTTATATTCGGCAATCCAGCCGTGACGGCCATCGCTAAAAACAATATTGGACGCATCTGCAAGAGCGTCCAATATTTTAAATCCTATATTATGCCGGGTATTTGCGTATTCGCTTCCCGGATTTCCAAGTCCTGCAATAAGATATTTCAAGACAAATCAACTTTAAGTGACGTATTGATTACTTTTTAGTTGCTTTTGCAGCTCTTGTAGCAATAATTGCAACAATTGGAACAGCCTTAGCATTAAGGAATTCGATGTTGTCGCGTTGCAAAGAACCAACTTTAATGGTTTGACCTAAATCCAGATCATCAACATTAATAGTGATTGTATCAGGAAGATCTTTTACCAATGCTTTGATTTTCAATGTACGAAGATTCTGTTTCATTTTACCCCCTTTACGGATACCTTTTGCAAAACCTTCAATCTTAATCGGAACTTCGATTTTCACTGGTTTATTTTCAGCAGTGCGAAGGAAGTCAACGTGCAACAATTTTTCTTCAACCGGGTGGAATTGAGAATCCTGAATGATTGATTGATAAACAGTTCCGTCGATATCCAAATCAACAAGGTAAACGTTTGGAGTGTAAATCAGCGGTTTGAATTCTTTTTCAGGAGCATAGAAATGGATTGGTTCTTCGCCACCGTAAAGTACTCCGGGAACTAACTCCTCTGCACGAAGCTTTTTGGCGTCCTTTTTGCCAACTACTTCTCTCTTTGTGCCTTTGATAGAAATTGATTTCATTTTTCTTTTTTAATTATTTGAATTATGGTACTCAGTCCTCCCTTTTCGATGAAAGGGCAAACAGCATGCATAACATGTGCTTTAGGAAAAAGCGGTGCAAATATATACAATTAGCCGTAATACATCGAACTAATTGACTGATTTTTATAAACTCTTTCGATAGCTTCGCC
The DNA here is from genome assembly GCA_035353575.1 of Prolixibacteraceae bacterium. Classification (GTDB taxonomy): domain Bacteria; phylum Bacteroidota; class Bacteroidia; order Bacteroidales; family Prolixibacteraceae; genus Aquipluma. The sequence continues at coordinate 11,158 of DAOPZV010000014.1, forward strand.
AATGGCTGGTGCTATTTGAATGTATTTAATCTTTGGAGACTCTTTCTTTCCGGGAATTGAATCGGTAAAATAGAGTTCAGTCAAAGCTGATTTTTCGATATTTTCGTAAGCTTTTCCTGAAAGAACGCCGTGAGCCGCAAATGCTCTTACGCTGCTGGCTCCTTTTTCCATCATTAAGTCGGCAGCTTTGGCAATTGTTCCGGCAGTGTCGATTAAGTCGTCAACTAAAATCACGTTTTTGTTTTTTACATCGCCAATAAGGGTCATACTGTCAACCACATTGGCTTTTGCACGCGATTTATGGCAAATCACCATATCGGTGCCCAACATTTTTGCGTATGTATTGGCGCGTTTTGTTCCACCAACATCAGGTGAAGCCACTACCAGATTCTCTAATCCCATTTTACCGATAAATGGAATAAACTGAGACGACGCATAAAGGTGATCAACCGGGACATTGAAAAATCCCTGGATCTGATCAGCATGGAGATCCATGGTAATCACACGGTCGGCACCGGCGGCCGAAAGCAAATCGGCAATTAATTTAGCGCCAATCGAAACACGAGGTTTATCTTTTCTGTCCTGACGGGCATAACCAAAGTATGGAATAACTGCAATAATTTTGTAAGCTGAAGCTCTCTTTGCAGCATCAATCATCAGTAACAATTCCATCAGATTGTCAGCTGGAGGGGGAGTTGACTGTACAATAAAAACATGTGATCCACGAATGGTTTCCTCGTAACAGGGTTCAAACTCTCCGTCCGAAAAAACCGGACAGGATGATTTTCCCAGTTCTACACCCAAGCTAGCGCATATCCTTTTCGTTAGATCCTTACTACTTGTGCACGAAAAAATTTTAAGAGGAGCTTTTCTTGACATTTCTTCCGAGTATTTATTTTGTGTTGTTGGAGTTGCCGGCAAAGGTAAAAAAATCTTATAGATGTACCTTTTATTTATTTAATAAGTTCGTAATCAGTGTTCTGAAGTGCTTATAAAAAGCAATTAGACAACAGATTAGCTACGAATTATTTATATTCTCGATAAACGAAATAATCTCTTCCCTGCCAGTTCCGTCTTCGGCCGAACTTACCAAAATCGGGGGCAATTCTTCCCATAACTTTTTAAGTTCCTTTTTGTAAGCCTCCACATTCTTGCTTACCGAAACTTTACCTAATTTGTCGGCTTTGGTAAATATGATTGCAAAAGGCACCTGATTTTCGCCCAACCAGGTAATAAACTCAACATCTATTTTCTGCGGTTCGTGCCTTACGTCAATCAAAACAAACAAACAGTAAAGGTTTTCACGGCGACGGATATAGTTGCTTATTATCTTCTGAAATTTTTCTTTCATAGTCATCGAAACCTTGGCATAACCATAGCCCGGCAAATCAACTAAATACCAACTTTCGTCGATAATAAAGTGATTTATGAGCTGTGTTTTACCTGGCCTGACCGACACCTTTGCCAAACTATTTTGCCCAACAAGCATATTTATGAGCGACGATTTGCCAACATTCGACCGACCGATAAACGCATATTCTGGTTTATCGGGGGCCGGGCATTTCGCCACTTCGGTATTACTGCACAAAAAACGAGCTTGTTTTATCATAGCATAAAAAACATAGATAACCTGCCGCATTAAAATACAATACAGCACAGAAAATCAAAAAACGATAACTTATTACTTCTCTTCGATATATACTTCCAGCAATTTTGCTTTATCACTTAACGGCTTCAATGTTACACTTTCGATAGCGGCTGGCAGAAGAATAGTTTCGCCTAATTTAACCGACTCGTTCCCAGCTTCAGTCTCAATTGACACTTCGCCATCCAGACAAATATATACCACAAACGAATCGAGCTTATTGTAATCTTTTTCGACAGAACGGTTCAGTTCGAGTACATTGGTTGTAAAATATTTACAGCTAGCCAACTCGACTGATTCATTGACTTTCGTGTCATATTTACTTTTATATTCCGGAAAAACAGTGTAATCAATTGCGTCGAGTGCCAGATCGGTGTGCAATTCGCGCGTATTCCCTTTGTCATCCCGGCGGTCGTAATCGTAAATTCGATAAGTAATATCCGAAGTTTGCTGTATTTCAGCCAAAAGAATACCTTTCCCAATAGCATGAACCCGCCCGGCAGGAATGAAAAATACATCGCCGGAAGTAACTTCCTCGAAGTTCAAAATATCAGGAAGTTGAACAGCTTCGAGTTTTTCCAGATACAAATCCTGATCTACCTCTTGATTGAATCCGGATTGCAGCTTGGCTCCCTTGTCAGCCTGAATGACGTACCACATTTCGGTTTTTCCATACGAATTATGGCGTTCAGCAGCCATTTCGTCGTCTGGGTGAACCTGTATCGAAAGGTCGTCGTTGGCATCAATAAATTTGATGAGCAAAGGAAATTCATTCCCAAAGTGTTCGTAAATATTTTCGCCGACCAAATCGCCCATGTAGATTTCGATCAGTTCATTCAAATCATTTCCAGCCAAGTAACCATTTGTAACGACCGAAACATTTCCTTCAACTCCCGAAAGCTCCCAGCTCTCCCCGCAATTGGGTAAATTACCGTAATCTTTATCCAGAATCGATTTTATTTTATCTCCGCCCCAGATTTTATCCTTATATATAGGAGCAAACTTTAGTGGATACAATCCTTCCATGCTTTAAGGAATAATTAAATTTTATAAATGAAATATTAAACTGCCCGGCAAACACTAAAATTCGAAGTCAACAGCAGCTCTTTCTACAGCATGTTGACCGATAAGTTCGGTCACTTTTACGTGTTCCGGATGCACTCTGTAAACGTCGAGTCCGTCAACTGTATCGAAATGAGTCATCAAACAAATGTCGAACGACTTGGCATCCAATTCATAGTTCACACCTACCTCAATGTGCTTCAATTCTTTAATTTTTCCTGACAGACTGAGTAAAGCGTCTTCAATTGAACTTATGACATTCTGCTTCTCGGCGTCCGACGCGTACTTTTTCAGCTTAAACATTACTACATGGTTAATCATAACTGGCTATTTTTATTTTCTCAATGCTAAGTTAACATTTTCCACCCTCTGTTTCACAACGCAAATTTTTGTGCTTAAAAAATCGCCGACAACATTATCTTTGAAGAAAATAAAAACAAGTATGTTAGTAGTTGGAATAGCTGGAGGAACCGGATCGGGAAAGACAACCGTTGTAAGAAAAATTATAGATAATTTCCCGGCAGGCAGGGTTGCTGTAATTTCGCAGGACTCGTATTATAAAGACAACGCTCATCTGCCATTGGAAGAGCGGCAGAAAATAAATTTCGATCATCCGGCATCGATAGAATTTGAGCTTTTGGTTGAACACATAAAAAGGCTAAAACAAGGGTTGCCGGTTCAAGAGCCTATTTACTCCTATTTAACCTGCACCAGATCAGAAGAAACGCGTGAGATTCAACCGAAATCTGTTATCATTGTTGAAGGAATTTTAGTACTTTTTCCTGCTATTTTGAGAGAAGAGATGGATATTAAAGTGTTCGTTGACTGCGACTCTGACCTCAGACTTTCGAGAGTGATACAGCGCGACATTATTGAACGGGGACGAAATGTGCAGCTGGTACTTGACAGGTACGAAAAAACGGTGCGCCCGAGCCATCTCCAGTTTATTGAACCAACAAAGCAATTTGCCGATATTATTGTTCCTGAAGGAGGAAACAATATAGTGGCAATAGATATTTTAACGAATTATATACGTCAAAATCTAAAATAACATGTTCGACCAAATCTCTTCTGAAGACATTCTGTTTATCGATATTGAAACAGTTCCGCAGCAGGAAGATTTCACCAAACTATCGGAACAATTCCAAAAACTTTGGGAAAAGAAATCGTCATTTTTCAGGAGTGAAGAACAAAATGCAGCTGACGTGTATGAACGCGCCGGAATATATGCCGAATTTGGCCGAATCATCTGTATTTCTGCCGGAGTGATCATTCAGAAAAATGGGGAACGATATTACAGGGTAAAATCATTTCACGACACTGACGAAAAAAAACTGATTTCGGGCTTCAACGATATGCTCGATAAATTTACATCGAACACGGCGAAGAAACTCTGTGCTCACAACGGGCTTGAATTCGACTACCCGTATATCGCCCGCCGCGCGTTGATCAATGGCTTGAAACTACCGAAAATACTCGATGTTGCCGGCGCAAAACCGTGGGAGATTAAGGATAGGTTGCTGGATACGCTTCAAATGTGGAAATTTGGCGATTACAAAAGCTACACATCGTTAGATCTTCTTTGCGCTGTTTTTGGCATTCCAACGCCAAAGGACGATATTGATGGAAGCATGGTTTCGCAGGTTTATTACAAGGAAGGCGATATTGACCGCATTATTCGCTACTGTGAAAAAGATACACTCGCGCTTGCCAATCTTTTCCTGAAATATAAAGGCGAACCGATTATTCTTGCTGAAAATATGCTTGTCGTTTAAGAAAACTGACCATGAAACTTGTGCTTTTGTTCATATTGATTTTTGCTGCAGTTGACGCTTCGACGCAATCAAAAGCAGATAGCCTGCTTCGCATTTGCGAAAACGCTCCTGAAAAGCAAAAGGCCGGGCTCTTGCTTGAAGTATCGCGCGAATTGAAATCCGATACCGCCAAAAGCAACCTGTATGCACAACAAGCTTATCAACTTGCCCTGAAAAACGGACAGCTTCCGATCCAGGCAAAAGCTTTATACTACCTGGGCGAAAATTGGTTTGAGTCTTCTGATTACCAACTAGCTATTCCTAATTACAGGAAGGCGCTGGACACTTATGCAAAAATTAAGGATACAATTAACGTCGTAAACTGCTACAAGCTCATTGGTCTATGCTATTACAATATGGATCAGGGTGATAAAGCAATATCAAGTTTTCTGGAAGGAATGAAGCTCTCCGAAAATCGTCCGGAAATAACCGCTAAATTGCTTTCGAACATCGCCATGTCTCACTCCAGAATGAGAAACGTAACCGAAGCTATTAGTTACTACCGACGAGCACTTTCGCTAAATTCACAGATAAGGAACACCGACGGAATGGCTGTGAATTTCAACGGATTAGGTGAAATATATAAAGCGATGCACAAGCCAGATTCTGCGTTAATAAATTATTTCAAAGCAAAAAGGATAACAAAAAGTGGATATCTCGGAGCCGTTACTGCCTCAAACATTGCCGGAATATACCTCAACTACCCCGACAGTGTAAAAAAAGCCGTTTCATACCTGAAACAATCCTGGGCAATATTCCGAAATTTGGGCATGTTTCAATACGAAGCTGAATTCAAACAAAATATTGGAGTAATTCTCTTAAAACAAGGCAAGTACGATGCCGCCATCGAAGCTTTCAAAAGTTGCATTGAAATAAATGACAAGTATAAACGCGGATACAAAATAAAATCGACTTGCCACAATCTGCTCTCAAAAGCCTACGAAAAAAAAGGAGATTACCGAACATCGCTTGAGCACATTAAGCTTTATGTGCAATTCTCAGACAGTATGGCTCAAAACGAGAAGTACCAGCAGTTGGCCAATCTCGAAAAACGATACGAAACAGAAAGAAAGGAGAACCAGATTGCCAGACTACAGGCCATACAGCAACTGACGATGATCAAATTGCGTAAGAACCAGCAGCTAAAACAACTTGGCATCACTTCTGCCCTTTTGTTACTTCTCTTATTGTTCTTTATCTGGTTGAAGTATCTTGACAAAACGAAATTGAACAAACTGCTGGCGTCGAAAAACCGGGTGATCGAAAAAAGCGAGCAGGAACTTCGCGTATTAAATGCTTCGAAAAACAAGTTTTTTTCAATTATTGCCCACGATTTGAAAAACCCATTGCACACCGTTTTGGGATATTCGCAGCTTTTGAGCGATGATTATGAACACTTTAATGAGACCGAACGCCGCAAATTTGCCGGAGACATTTATAAATCGACAAACAATATTTTCAGGTTGCTGCAAAATCTGCTGGAATGGTCGAGAACACAAACCGGACGTCTAAACTTCTCTCCTGAAGTTGTTGAATATCAAAAAATCCTTGACAATTCAATGAGCGTACTGAGAACTCTGGCAGATCAGAAAAACATTGAAATAAAAACCGGGAATGATCCGGATTTAACGATATTTGCTGATCCTCAGATGATTGAAACCGTTTTAAGAAACCTGATAAATAATGCCATTAAATTCACTCCTGAAGGCGGACACATTGAAGTTGCAGCAAAAGAATCCGATGGTCAGATATTAATCTCGGTGGTTGATTCGGGAGTCGGAATTTCGGAGGAAGACAGCCAGAACCTTTTCAAGATTGACTCAAAAGTGAAACGAAAAGGAACGAATAACGAAGATGGCTCGGGCCTCGGACTTATTTTGTGCCACGAGTTTGTGAGTAAGCACAATGGCCAAATCTGGGTAAACAGTGTTCCGGGAAAAGGAAGCGAATTCGTATTCACCATTCCGGCCAAAGCTATCGCTTAATCACCAACTTTTGCCTTTAACCCACCTATTTCACCAACATTTGGTTGGCAAGCAATTCAGCTTTTTCTTTCGACACCAGTTTTTCTACCAGCTTTAATGCAAATTGGATGGCAACGCCCGGTCCTCTGCCTGTAGTAATGTTGCCCGACTCAACAACCGGAATGCCAAGGATTTCTGCACCTTCCAGATATTTCTCAAAACCTGGATAACAAACTGCCTGTTTCCCGTTTAAGAGACCGAGATTTCCATAAACCAGCGGCGCAGCACAAATGGCTGCAAGCTGCTTGCTTTCTGCATCAAATTTCAAAATCTGTTTCTGCAAACCTTCGTGTTTGTCCAAATTCGAAGCGCCTGGCATACCGCCCGGAAGGACAATCATAAAAACGTCATTGTAATTCACCTTTTCAAAAAAAGTATCGGCCATAATTGTAAGCTGGTGTGAACCCGTTACAGCCAAATTCCCGGTTACCGAAACCACAAGTACATCTAAATCAGCCCTTCGCAAAACGTCAATAATGCTAACGGCTTCAATCTCTTCGAAGCCTTGAGCCAAATGAACCGCAATTTTCTTATTCATGGTCTTTTTTATTTCAAAGATAAAAATAGATGGCCAGATTATTTATAGAATTTATTGGGAAACAGGTGAACGGCAATCATTCCGAAAACGCCGCAAACTGCAACAATCACCAAATCGGCAACGTGATTTCGAAATATTTTTTTCTTCCAATAGAGCCAGATTAGTTGTAAAATAACGAGAAAGAAGTTTAGTACAAGCCAGTAGAAACCTCCAGACAAATTAAAATAAAAGGAAACAAATTTGCTTGTGTCGCTCGTTAACGAGATTTGGGCAGGAAAAACTGAAGTAAAAATCTTCCCAACTTTAGTGTCTTCTCTTACAGGCCAGGTTTCGGTGTACGAATCAACATACTGGTAATTTTTGTCAAGAACCACGGCTTTAACTTCGCCTGGCGATTCCATAATTACCGTGTAATTATACAAATCTCCATAAATCTTTATATCAGTAATTTCAGGATTATATCCGTTCACTGGCCATCTCATCAACTTGTAATCGTCTTGTGTCAGAATATAGATTTCATTTTTTTCTGAAAACAAATAGGCATAAAAGGTTCTATTTTTGAAATCGACACAATCGATATGCCTAAATTTAAGACCAGCAGGTAAATCAATTTTCCTTACAAAAGGTTTTCCCTTAACCATTTTTAAATGAAAGAGCTGATCTCTTGAATCAACAATAAAATAGCCTTCATCCACTGATTTCTTTGGCGATGAAATTCCCCAAATATTTTTTGCCGGAAACACAAAACCATTATGGAACATTGCCGCAGAAAACATTTGGCTCTTCTCTTCCAGAACTTTATTGGTTGCCGCATCAATAAACTCAATTCGCCAGGTTATTCTGAAAAAATCATCTGGCCATTCGAGCATTGCCCTACCCGAGCGCGACTCGAACATGGGAAATAAATTATTTTTCGGAGCATCAATGTCCGCAGTCTTCAGCCGGAAAAATGATTTTTCGCGCGAAAGCGAACGCATATCCAGCGGCTGGTTGTTGACAGAATCAGGCAACGTTCCGGAGGTATATAGCTGCTTGAAAAAGAAAAGCGGAAGGCGTTGCTCATATTCGTCCCGCGTGTATTGGTTTCCCTTTGTATCCTGCCATTTTTTCTCGCCGGGCCTGTAAATAAGAAAATCGTGGTTAACACAGCTATATTGAACAAACGGAGTTTTAGCAGGCACCTCAAATGCGGTCCAGTAAAGTTGAGGCACAACAATGCTAAGTACAAAAATTGCAATAAACACCAACGTATATCTGCTCAGTTTCTCCATAGCTGCTTATCCCTTTCTAAATCTATAACCTGATGACAATGGCGCGGTAATAAGCAACAGGCTCATTAGAAATAACCCCGACAATGCTGGCCCATAACATGCAGTTCCGGCATGAACAAAGTGAAATGACAGAAACAGTCCTCCAACAATCGAATATAAAAATCTGAAAGGCCATCGGGGTTCCAAAATAATAAAGGAAACAATTGAATAAGCTGATAATCCGGCAACTGACCAGGGAAGAACAGTTAAAACGATATCCCATACCATTTGCACCGGGAAATAAATCAGGCCAAGAAAGTATATCAGGCCAAGAAAAACAAAAAAAGCAACAAGTAAGCTCAATGCTCCAAAGGCTTGCATCACCATAAGAGCTTTGTTTTCGCCAAGTGGCAGATGAAACGTGAGTTTAATCCGTTTGTCGTTTGCCTCAGGTAAATATTGAGCAATAGCAACAATAATTCCTCCGGCTAAAGGAATGAATTTGAAAATTTTGTAAAACTGGTTTCCCTGAAACAAAATTGTACTCCAAATACTTCTCGTTCCGGAGAAATTAAAGCTGTGTTTTAATGCCATGAAAATATAGCCAATAGCTACTATTCCCATCGCCGTGTACAGGATTACAAACCACCTTGTTTTCAACCATTCTTTATAAAAAACCGACAGCAACATGATTGTTTCAATATTTTCGGGTTAAACCAATAAATGCGTCTTCCAGATTCATAGTTACCTGCGAAAAATTAATCGGCGTCACCGATCTCTCTGCCAGATAATTTCTGATATCCCTCTCCGACGAATAAGTATAGAGTTCAACTTTATTCCTCACTTTTTCAATATTCACTATAAGCGTTTCATTATCAAGTTCAACATCATCGTTTTCAAGCTCGAAATCGAATCGCTTAAAATTCGACAGAAAATCGCTCACCGACGACTGAACCATCACTTTATTAAAATCGATAATCAGAACGTCGTCGATTAACCGCTCCATATCCTGAATTATATGAGATGTTGTAAAAATCGTTTTGTTTTCCGACTTGGCATATTCGCGCAGGTGATCGACAAACAAGCGGCGATAACCCGGGTCGAGCCCCATCGAGAAATCGTCGAGAATCAACAAATCGGGATCTTGTGCCAATATTATACCCAGTGCAACTTGAGACCTTTGCCCCCACGACATGGTCGAAATCTTTTGATTCTTAGAAACATCGAGTTTTTTGACGATCTCCCAAAAAGATCCGGGTTTCCATTTCGGGTAAAAGCCCGAATAAAATTTCTCGATTTGCTTCACATTCATAAACGAATACTGAACATGCCCTTCAATTAAAAATCCGATTCGGCTTTTTGTTGCCGGACTTAAACATTGCGTGTCTTCACCAAAAATGAGGCATTTCCCATCGGTCGGCCTCAAAAATCCGTTCAAAATATTGAATACTGTCGTTTTACCAGTCCCATTTTTGCCCAGCAATCCCAGAATAGTTCCTTCTTTAACCTGAAAATTCAGGTTTTCAACAATCCGCTTGCTGCCGTAATAATGAGTCAGGTTATTGCATTCAATAGCATTATTCATTTCCAACGAATTAAAAAATTACACCTGTGCTGAAGTTGAAGACAGTCCGGCTCATACTTTTTTCAGCACGAAACCAATCAAAATCTGCTTTAACGAAATATCTGCCCAATGTTTTAGTTATGGGAAACTGATAACTGATTGACATGCCTGGTGAAATAAATTCTGTGGTAAGGTAGGCATATTCGGGCAAAAATATCTTTTGTACAATAAAATTTTCGGCATCCAAATTCTGCTTCCGGTCAATATTAAATTGATACCTGAACTTTATTTCGCCCGAAATTTGCCCGCTGCCAATTTCATATAATTTCAGAAAAGATGCTTTTATATCGAAGTTGGAATAACTCTCTTCCAAATTTGGCGAGTAGTATTTTTCGTCGAAAGTCCCGTAATCCAATCCGGCACAAAACAGCGTTTTCAGCATGTTATTCTCGTCTTTGCTCGCCAACTTGTAACCGAGCGCAGACAGGGTTTCCAGGGAATAATACTTTCGCATTTCTCCATAAGTTTTCCATTGCTCCATCCCGGCGGTTCCAACTTCTTCGAGCCGCTGAATAAATTCTGTTCCTAGCTTATTTGTAAGATGAAATATAGCTGACAGTTGATGCAATTTTCGTCCCTGTTTTACAGAGAATACATCACTCAAATCCCAGTTAATTCCATCGAATTTTGAATCGTTTTTTACAGCCGCCCAGGTTGCTATACTTCCTCTTCGCCCATCGTCAATAACCTGCTGAAAATAGGAATAGTTGGAATGCAAAAGGTTGGAAATCCGATTTTGTTCCAATTCGATCTGTAATCCGCCTCCAACTTGCTGCTGCCGATAAAGGCGATAAAAAGAGCTTGAAGAATGGTATTGGTATATTCCAAGTCCGTCGAGCTGAAACATAGTTTGCTGAACACCCTGTTCCACCACCGAGACGTCAATGTCTTCGTTGTAATAAGCATAGACAAGATTTGCTCCAATCTTTAATTTATTCACTTTCATCAACAATCCCGGAGCAATATTCATCTTCATCACTTTATTCTCAGGCCGCGGATCGCGATTTTGCACTGCATTACCAACCTGATAATTCAATCCCAAACCCCAGTCTATTTTGCTGTTTAGGTGGCCCGCTACCATTCCCGACAAATTGAAAAACTCGCGATTATACGCATCATTGCCAATTGTGTCGGCCAATAAATAAGGGTAGTTCTGCGCGGGATCATTTGTATCAGTATAATTTACCCCTTTTTCGAGACTTCGGCTGTAACCGAACGATCCGTAAAGGAAAGTATGATTGCTTTTTCGGAAACCCCTGGAGCTGAATTCGTATTCCTGGCTCGACTTTCCATTGAATATGGAATGAAAACTTCCGTCTGTCTGGCCATAGTTCATCTTTATTTCCGACGGAAAAAACAATGGCATTTGCGTTAATCCGGCAACGTTACCGGTTTGAAGCCAGGTACCTTCAACATCAATTTGCTTAAATGTCAGCAGATTATGATTTCTGATTCCTTCAGAACTCGCAGCAAAGATTTCAGGAACTATAAACAAAAGCAAAAAGATGAGAAAAAGCTTATTCATAAATCCTTGGCATTGGATCAACATCTTTCAGAAAATCATTGATCGAATTGTTTGTATCCTGATATATCACTCTTCCCGAAACGATTTCTTTAACTTTTCGTCGGATACATTTCCCGGAATAAGAACCGGTAGTAATGTATGTATATCCAGCGTCGATGTCGGCCGGCAAGCGCTTGTAAATAGCATGGGCTTCATCTTCAACCGTCTCAACCGCATCAATAACATATTTGTTGGCAATTTTCGGATAATACACTGCTGCTGAGCCCGAAACTGATGTTTTAACAACTAGATTTCTGGCAATGTAAGCTTTACGTTCGGCCTCAGAATTACCCGGCAGCTTTGCTATAACTAGCGCGCTTCCTCCCTGAACCCTAAAAGCAATTTCGCTAATATTTGTATTGGATAAATAATCGTCGAGCATATTTGCAACTGTGGGCGAATCAATGTCTTTATTGGTTTTTGTTGGCACATAAAATTCGAAGTCAGCATTTCCAAGATTTACCGGGCTTAGCGGATTTCCATTGGGATCGTTGCGATGATTGATTCCATCCTGTGCAATTAAAATACTTTTCCCTGGCTGAACCGGATATTGCTTACCGTTGCCCGGTATTGTCCAGATCATTTGCCCAACAATTGTATCCTTAATGCTTTCCCACATGTTAACACCTGTACCGCTCGACTCGTGTTCAAACACCGATATTCCGTCGGCATACCGAACTTCGTCGGTGTTGTTAAAAATCTCAATGTACTGATCAGCATAATACGATTTTCCGGCGGGAGTTCTGCTTCCGGCGAAATAAAATTCCTTAATAACAAATGTTCCTAAAACGCTCTTCTTAATAACAATTATATCAGTTTTATCAGAAAAAACCGAAATGCTACGCTGTCCGCTGTATTCCCCCGAACTTGATGTGTAAGAAACAACTACGCTGTAAATGCCGGGATCCAGCGATTGAAATTGAATTTCCCCCGACTCATCGGTTCTTGCCGACACTTTATAGTTCTTTTGCTGATTTGATAATGTTACAATAGCTCCCGATTTATTAGCCATCTGAATATCTGTCCCGAAATCAACTTTTAAGTCAAGAGAATAGCTAACGATGCTTGGTTCTTTCAAACATGAAGACACAATTAGAATCAAAGCTAAAAGAGGAAATATTTTCTTCATATCAAATCAGTATTTTTAGTTCGGCGCCAAAGTATATCGACGAGTTTCTTCGTATAAATGAATTCGATCGCTTCAGCTCATATTCTGGTCTGTAATTAACCAGATTGTTCACATAAAAGCTCAGCTTAATTTTCTCATAAATCTCTTTCGAAAGCTTAAAATTTACCTGCGGCAAAAATGGCATCTTTTCGCGATTGTAGTAATTTCCGCTTTTCGCGATAACAAATCGGTCGTAGCTCGAATTTGTACTCATTTCGGTCGTAAAATTCTGAATGGTTCCGTCGGCATACCGCAAAAAGAGCGGTGTTTCATCGTATTTCGGGTAATAATACGTGTCGTACCAAATCATTTGAACTGTTGTTGTTACAATCATTCTCAATCGCGGAATTTGGGTAACCATTCTGCAATTTGTATTCAGTCGTTCGCTAATCTTGCTTTCACCCGACGGATAGATCCCAACATATCCATATGGCGTTGAAGTTGTTGATTCAGGCTGATATTGAACAGGAATCGTGCTGTAAACATGTTTAGTTCGTAACCAGGCACCGTCAACGGTAATTGAAGTGTAGACTGGTTTAATTTTCCCAAGCTCAACGGCGTATTCAATTCCTGTTTTTTGAGTCTCCTGATTATTCACCGGCATTTGATATGCAACGGGTTGACTAACTGAAATTTTACTTAACCTGGAAACATCGGGCTTTGTGCCAGCCGGCACATTAACTGCCAGGTACCGATTGTAATTCACAAACATATAATTGCTTGCAAATTCGAATCCATCCGTTAGTTTTTCCCTAAATGCTGTCACTGTAGCATTCACCCGATTTATCTTAAAAATCAGGCCAGCCTCCAATTTCAGGTTTTTCGACGGTTTCAAATCTGGATTCGCTGTATCAAATATTTTGGTACTAATTAAAGCAGTGTTGTATGCCGGGTTTCCAACGTAGTAATTCAGTGCGATAAAGTCGAAATAGGCTTTGTCAGGATACAAGTATATTAACGGCGGAGCTTTCACTGTTTTTCCGATACCTATCCTGATAGCCATCTTGTCGAAATAGTTGTTATTCTGTTTGGTCAAAAAGCTGTATTGCGCATTTAATCTGGGTTCCAGATAAAAACCGAGATCGCTTTTCAATAAGCCTGACGTTTGAAAATTATTCAGCCGCAGCCCGCCCTGCAAATCAAGTATTGTCTTTCCGAGTAAAGCAGACAACTTGTCTTCCAGATATATCGAGGAGTTCTGTAAAGCGGGAATATCTTTAAAACTTCTGGGACGCTGGGAATAGCTCGAAACAAAAAGTGGGTTCGAAACATCGTAAAGTTGTCCTGAGCCATAATTGGCATCCAACCGAAAGTCGCATCCGTAAAGAACTTTATTATTTACTTCTCTTTTGAAATTAAAAGTTCTGCTACCCGTAAGCTGGAAGAACATGTTTAACGGCTTTCCGTCGATGACATAACTTGCAAACTGCTCCGACGGAAGATAAATCCCATCGTTCTCACCTTCAGTCAACGAAGTTGATATCATTTGAACTCCGCCGGTTGATCTGTATTTTTCTTCGGAGCTGGTTTGATGAGCGTATGATAACGAAAACGAATAATCCAGATTTGATAATAGCATTGATTTGGTCGACCATTTGCCAAATATATTCAATCGCACTCCTTTGTTTTTCGATTTAATTTGCTCGCCTTTTACCATAGCGTCCGGATCTGTTTTCGAGTCATCAATGGTGCCATACCCACTTATCTTGGTATTAAAAGACAAGAGCGACTTTTTCAGACTGAAAATCTTTGAATAGCCCACATCGGCGTTAATTCGGTTAAAACCATTGTATTTACTTCTCAAATCATCAAAAGCCTGCAAATAATCGAGATTGAAATTGATGCTGTTTTTCTTTTTCAAATCAAAGCCCTTGCCAAAACTAACCTGCTTAATTAATGCATCTGTTTTTAGTTTCACCTCCCAGGGAGTATAACCAGCCTTGGTTTTAACAAGTATAGCTCCTGATGTCAGATCGCCATAAACTACAGAGGGAATTCCTTTCACAACCTCAACAGATTCAATGTTGTCGGTTGAGAATTGCCGCAAATCAACGCCCGAACCAACGCTGGTTATAAAATTATTGTCAGATTTTGAGGTCGAATAGTTTTGAAGATTCGCATTGTTCGAGATTGGAGCTCCATCAACTAAAACAGCGGTCCCCATTGCGCTGTTATCGTCAACATTTACCTCTCGCAACGATATCTTTTGTACTTTACTCAGATCGGGGTTTACCGAAATATTTCCCGGAATCAACTGCATCAGGTCGGCAAGACTTACCGGTTGAACTAGCTCAACCGCAGCATTACCAATCAGTGAGGAAGAAACCAGATCGTTGTTATTCTTTGCGAGAACTGTTATCTCTTCCATATCGTACGAAATCGGAACCATTTTTACATGAATGCCTGAATTATAAAAATCAGAAGCTTGAAACTTTTCCCGAATTGGCTCGAACCCTAAACAGCTTATTTCCAGCGTAATTATTTCATTATGAAGTGGACGGATATTAAAAGAGCCCGACAAATCGGTTGTTGTCCATAAGTCTGACTCAACAATGTGAACAGCTGCAAACCCAACTGCCTCATCCGTTTTTTTGTTGACTACTTTCCCTGAAATAATCTTTTCGGTTTGCGAGAAAACAGCTATTGATACAAGAAAAAAGCAACATCCAATTAAAACACATTTCAGCATAACAAAAGGCTCTAGATAACACGCGAGACTTACGTTTAAAGTGCCCTAAAATACTAATTTAAAACTACTTTCTGTGTATATTTTTTGCCGTTGATCAATGCCGAAATTATATAAATGCCTGGAGTAAATGAATTGTAATCAATTGAATATGTTGAAGATTTTGGATCTGCGATTGCCATCATCTGCCCTGAAATATTATAGATAAAACACCGATCAATATCACCTTCATCACAGGTGAGCTGAAGTGCTGAAGCACCATACAAAACCTTCAGAGCATTGGCTGCTTTTATATCGGCGACCAATGTTTTTATATCCAAATCAGAAACAGCAATTTTATAAACATTCGACTTTCCCAAAACATATAGCGAATCAGCCAAAACTTTACCGGCGGCGTAAATAACTCCCCCCAATTTGGCATCTTTCCAACTCAATCCGCCATCATTTGAGAACTTATTTAAAGTTGATGAACCAAGCGACATAAAAGAATTGTCGTCCAATGCAACAAAATCAAGCCCTCCGTTAACACCCGACAATTTCGAGAATGTACTTCCTCCATCTTTTGTATAAAATACGCCCTTATTATTGGAAGTCTGAAAATAGAGTTCATCTTTATTTCTCATTGTTATTGAGTTGATAATTAACAAACTGTCAGCACCAACTGTAATCTTGGGATATAAGTCTGTAAACGAATTGCCTCCATCACTAGTCTTCATCAATATCTTATTTCCTGAGATATAACCCGTCTCGCCCGAGAATTTGATGGATGTTATCACGGCGCTGCCAAAATCTTTAGTCACAGCAACCCATGAATTTCCGCCATCAGCAGTTTTAAATACCCTCGAGTGCTTGGTCGTTGTGTGTGAAACCGAAACAGAGTCATACCAGCAAACATTCAAATACGCGGTTTGCGCATTAACACATTCGATTGTGTAATTGTCCATCGCGTAGCAACCTGTCATCAATGGATATTTTGAAGCGTCGGTCGGGGCACTTTTACCAACATTCTTTGTGTTCAGCACTTTCCATGTTTTCCACGCGTCTTCAGTCTTAAATATTAGCCCGTTTAAAATATAGTCGTCGCCCGTAGGAAAATCGACAAGTTTATACATGCGTGTTGTAGCATATCCGACCAATTCTGAAGCGCTTACACTTCTATAGTCATAATTTCCATCGAATAAGTACATCGGCGGAAGCGATATGTCTGTCCAGGTCAGACCCTTGTCCACCGTTTTTTTTGCAATTTGATCATCTCCTACAATCATAGCAGAATTGGTGTCGAACTGATACATTTTCTGAAGATTGCTACTGCCGCTTGCAAGCGTCTTCGACACCCAGTGATAATTTCCTGCCTTCAAATCGCTAACCGACATTTTGTAAATTACCGGGGCCGACAAAACGTACAAAGAATCGTTAAACACACCTGGTATTTCAAAACATGTCTTCCCGGGAAAACAACTGACCCAGGTAACTCCCCCATCTTTTGTCGCTTTCGAAACCGATAAAGCACCCAATGAAATCATCGTTTTTTCGTCGAGCTGAAAGAAATCGAAACCACCGCTGGCACCTGTCAATTTATTAAACGTAACTCCTGAATCAGCAGAAGAATAAACGCCATTCGTTGTAACAATAGTCATTCTGCCTGAACCGAACGAGTGAATATCGTTTATAAAAGCAGTAGAGCCTGCAACAGCAGAAAAAGCCGGAAAAATATCTGTTGTTGTATCAGTCGATGTCGATCCTTTCAGTAGAATTTTATTGCCGCCAATATAAATATCAGTTCCAAACATTCGAATTGACGTTACAAAAGCTCCGGCAAAATCTCCGGTTATTGCCGTCCATTTGCCACCTCCATTCACGGTTTTAAAAACTGCGGAATGCGTTTTCCTCACACCAGAAATAATATCATACCACTGAAGGAATAACAGCGCCGTCGATTCATTGATAGTTAAAACAGAGTATGGATTAAGGGTGATGCATCCTTTCGCATTTGGGTTTAGTCCCGGATCAGTGCCTTCTCCGACATTAGAAAGATTCACAACGTTCCAGCTTTGCCCGCCATCGGTTGTTTTAAGCAAAACACCACTTATATATACATCATCTTCACCAGCAGATGGGTTATCTACCAGCAAAGTCTTTCGGGCAACCATATATCCTACATTCCCGGTAATACTTATATCATTAAAGTTATACTTAGGATTTAATAGACCAGCGTCATCCCATGAAATACCTTTGTCTCTTGTAATTTTAAATGTCTTTCCCATTCCGGCAATAACTGCAGTGTTATCATCGTGTACAGCCATTCCTTGCAGATTATTGTCTTTACTGATTTCCTGCGACTTCCAATTAAAAGCAGGTGAAGAAATTTGAGCTTTTGTAAGCAACGGAAGAAATAAAAGAACTATAAAAAAAATAACAAAATCTGATAGGAGCTTTTGATGTAAACTTTTCACACAACTATAGTTTTTCATGATAGGATAGCTAAAATTGAAATAACCAGATCTATGTTTTTCGAACTGTAAATCTATGATTTTCGTCTCAAAAACGGCGAAGGATATTGAAATAAAGCTAAAATATAAAACTATTAACACTAATGGGTTACCCTTAGTCCAGGATACTTTCTGTCGATATATTTAATTGCTTCTTCCCTGGTTCTGAAAATTTCTCCATATTCTTCGTCCCAACTTTGTCCCTTTTTAAAGCTAATTTTTTTGCACTCCAGCGTTTTGTTAGCCATCACATCTTCCAAAGCCTGCATTTTAATTTTATTGGAATCAATTTCTAAAACTCTAACGTGTACCTCTTTAATTCTGATAGGATTTCCTTCCAGATCACAAACCATAATTAATCCATAGCAATCTACGCCTTCTTTCACCCAGGGACCGACGCTTTTATCCACTTTAACCGTCATGATATTGGAAGTATCGTCATATTTATACTTCGCAATTTCTTTTGATTTGTCTGCTCGTTCACATCCTTCAATCGTCAGAAGCAGTAGAAAAATAAATAATATGTGGATGAAGTCCTTCATTATCTGTAAAGATCTTTTCAGCAAATTTTATTAAAATTTTTAGCAAATGTATAATTTAATTTTAGCCAACTTAGCTTGGTTGCCCGTAACTCCAATACAACTCAACCAATGCTCCCATCACCAACTTTAGCCCCATTATAAAAAAAATGACTCGCAAATGCGAGCCATTTCTACCAATAAAATCAACCTATTTTACGAATAATAAAACCTTCTTAAGCAGCATAGTCCTTCAATGATTTTTCAAGCTTTTTGCGAGTAAAGAAAATACGACTTTTAACTGTGCCAAGTGGCAAATCTAAGTCTTCTGCTATTTCCTTGTATTTATATCCATCAAGGAACATGTTGAATGGAACACGGTATTCATCTTCAAGGGCATTAATACACTTCACAATTTCTTTTGAACTGTATATCGATTCAGGTGACGGATAACTTTTGTCTTTCTGCATTTTCAGGTGCAAATCGTTATTCGATCCGTCGAAAGTATTTTTTGCTTTCACGTTTCTTCGATAATTATTAATGAATGTATTTTTCATGATTGTGTAAATCCATGCCTTGAAATTGGTGTTCTGAGTGAACTTGTCACGATACGTTAACGCTTTAAGAAACGTTTCCTGCAACAAATCCTGAGCCTTTTCGTGATCAGATGTAAGACTTAATGCATAGTACAACAACTTGTCTTGCAAACTTAAAAGTGCGGTGTTAAATTGAAGCTGTGTCATGGCGTTCGTTTTTTAATTTGTTAATTTTAGGACAAATATACTCAAACAAAATTTCGAATAAAGGATTTTAATGTCTTTTATTCTTCGATATTTTTGATTGCTTATAAAAAATATTTATTGAGGGGAGGAAACAACATCAGGTTGGTAAGCATACGAAGATTTACATAACCGTGTTCTTTCATTGTAATATGTTATTAAACAAACATTTCCGCCATTCGATACGCATTAAATTGAAAATTATTTTCTTATATTATAGAGCAAGCCTATTCCTCTCTGGCATTCATTTTTTTGTATTTTAGCCGCCTCAAATTTTTATTCTTATTTAATGAAACAAACATGCAGATCTTTAAAAAGGGCTGAAATGTTGACTTTCAGAAGATGGGGGCGAAAATCGTATTCGTTATTCAGTGTACTTAAAAAGCCTGTGCGCATTGGCGTTCTTCTGGCCGTTTATACTACCGCATTCGAAAACGAATATGTTTCGGCTCAAACCGATACTTCGAAAGTTAGCATGGAATACAACCTCGACGAAATTGAGGTTAGCGCCCAAAGATCACCTGTTGCTTTCTCGCAGGTGGCGCGGATTGCATCCGTAATTACCAGAGAAGAAATTGAAGCGGCACCGGTTCAAAGTATCCAGGAACTTTTGGAGTACGCGCTCAGTGTTGATGTCAGGCAGCGCGGTCCGCTTGGAGCCCAGGCCGATATTTCAGTAAGAGGTGGCTCATTCGATCAAACACTCATTTTAATCAATGGCATCAACGTCTCCGACTCACAAACCGGTCACCATTCTCTCGATCTTCCCGTTAGTCTAAAAAACATCCAGCGAATTGAAATTCTTGAAGGCCCTGCGGCCCGTGTTTTTGGTCCGAATGCTTTCTCCGGAGTAATTAATATTATTACTGGTGTTGAAGCACAAACAAATGTTAAAGTTGATGTAGCAGCAGGGCAACATAAACTTTCAGATTTAAACCTATCAGGAAATTTGATAAAAGGCTCATGGAGCCATTTTGCTGCCGTAAATCGGATCTCGACTGACGGTTATATTGATAATACCGATCTCAAAAATCTGAATGCCTTTTATCAGACAAGAGCAAATTTAAAGCCCGGAACACTCAATTTTCAGGTTGGACGCACAAATAAATCATTTGGAGCAAATAGCTTTTATACCGCAACTTACCCCAATCAATACGAAGAAACAAAAACTACATTTGCTTCGGTAAAATTTGAAACTGGCAAAAAAATACACATCAATCCTTCGTTATACTGGCGACGCCATCAGGACAAATTCGAACTTTTCCGCGACGATCCGCCAAATTGGTACAAAGGGCATAACTATCATTTAACCGATGTCTTCGGAAGCAAGCTTGATGCCTGGTTTTCCTCAAGTCTTGGGAAAACAGCTTTTGGTGGCGAAATCCGTTCTGAAAACATTTGGAGTAATGTTCTGGGAAACGCGCTGACAACACCGTTGGAAGTGCCCGGCGAAAAGGGCCAGTTTTTCACAAAATCGTACTCCCGCACAACGATCTCCTATTTTGCAGAACATTCGTTTTACATTAAAAATCTAGCAATTTCAGGAGGAGCAATGGCTAACCGAATATCTGATTTGGGTTTTGGCTGGAAAATTTATCCGGGCTTGGATATTTCGTATGAATTTGTCAATCATTATAAATTATACAGTTCAGCAAATTCAACCTTGCGGATGCCAACTTTCACCGACCTGTTCTACAATGGTCCCACAAACGTTGGCAATCCTAACCTTAAACCAGAAAAATCTCAAACCTACGAGGGCGGACTTAAAATTACCTACCCGGGATTTTTCGGGCATGCAGGCATATATTTTAGAAAAGGAAAAGATTTAATTGACTGGGTTCGGGCGAGTGACTCTGAAAAATGGCAGACCCAAAATCTTACGCGGATCAATACCACAGGAGTTGAAGTAAGCGGAACTCTTTCGCCTGAGAGAATATGGAAATCAAAGTTTTTCCTGACCAAACTGGGGATAAATTACGCATACAGTCATTTAGAAAAAGGCACAAACAATGTTTTTTCGTACTATGTACTCGACAATCTGAAAAACAAACTCGATTTCCAGGTTGAACACCGGATATGGCAGAAAATAGCCGCATCCTGGAGAATCAGCTACCAGGACCGGAATGGAATGAGAACGCCAACCGAACCGTACAAACCTTTTTGGATAGTAAACTCCCGAATATCGTGGAAATCACGCGATACAGAATTTTATGCATCAGCATCGAACTTATTGAATAAAAAATACTTCGATTTAGGACCGGTTGAGCAACCCGGGCGATGGATAAGTCTGGGGATCAGCTATCAACTCAACTTTAAATAAAACATGCTCCCGGTTATGCCGGGAGTTGTTTTTTACTTACAGGAAAATATTATCTTCGTGCCCTGAAAAAAACAAAAGGTATGTTAAAAGGAATTTTATCGATTAGCGGGCAACCGGGATTATTCAAATTAGTTGCCGAAACAAAAAACAGTATCATTGTTGAATCTCTGATAACAGGCAAAAGAATGCCAGCCTATTCAACATCCAAGATTAGCTCTCTTTCCGACATCTCGATTTTTACTGAGAGCGGAGAAATTCTCCTGACCGATTTACTCAAAAAAATAAAAGAAAGCGGAAAAACCGTTTCGTCAAAAGCATCAGCTAACGAAATAAAAGCACTTTTTGGCGAAGTTTTGCCCGATTACGATAAAGACCGCGTTTACGTGTCGGATATGAAGAAAGTGATTCAATGGTACGAATTGCTTACAGAGCTTAACCTTTTGATTGAAACAGAAGAAGAACAGAAGGAAGAAGCAAAGACTGAAGAGTAAAAGCCGAAGCTAAATACACAGCTTTTCGTTTTTAAAAAAGCTTTAATTGACCCGGAGGAATCCGGGTTTCTTTTTGCCTTTTCTTTTCCATGATTATTTCAAAAAGCTTTGTCGTAGCATAAGCATCTCCAGCCGCACGGTGTCGGCCATTTATAGAAATTCCCAACTCCTCACAAATATTTCCAAGTGAGTACGACCGGTGCCCCGGAATAAATTTTCGACCCAAACGCACCGTACACATCGTTTGCCGCTGATAGTCATAGCCCAGGCGTTTAAATTCCTCCTGAACAAAACGATAATCGAATTGTACATTGTGACCTACAAAAATCTTATCCTGAGTTATTTCCACTATTTTTCTGGCTATTTCATAAAATTTTGGCGCTCTTTTCACCATATCATTGCTAATTCCTGTCAGGTCAGTAATAAACTGAGGAATATAACACTCCGGATTTACCAAGCTTGAAAACGACTCAACTATTTCCGTTCCATCATGAATAAAAATAGCAATTTCCGTAATCTTACCTTTTAACGCCGATTGCCCTGTAGTTTCTATGTCAATTATAGCATACAAAACGAACTTCAGTTTTTTATTTCATTTTAAAATGTTAATTTTACCTACAATAACCATTAAAATTGATGCATCAAAGTTAGGAGTTTAATAATTTTGTGGTCATCAAAAAAAGCTAAAGGAAGTGCAAATTTCCGAAAGTTTTCTTAGCTACCTATTTAACCTTTGCAAACAAACTTTACCTAAAGTTGTTAATTGATTAAATGGAAACAAATTATCTTATATAGATTAAAAATCAGAAATCATGAAAAAATTTCTACTTCTTTCATTATTTGCAGCGCTTGTAGCTGTTACCAATGCACAAACATCTGAAAAGAAGTTTGGAATTGGTGCCGGAGTTGGTCCTTATGGCGGCCTTAACAAGTCAAGTGTTGGCTTCCTTCCGGAATTGTATTTGAGCACATATCTTAGTCCTCGTTTCGACCTGATGTTGAAAGGAGACATGGGACTCTTCAATTCAAAATTAT
>DAOPZV010000015.1:0-29512 GCA_035353575.1 Prolixibacteraceae bacterium
AAACTATCCATACTCTCCACGACTTTGCTATTTGTGCTTTTATTTTCTTCCTGCGAAATCTACCAGGTGGTAACGCTTTCGAGTGATCTTCCATCGAACGATAAATTTCAGTTTTATAGCGAAAATTCAGAAGTAAAAGTGGTTTACTCTTTCAGCGGGCAAGGTGGTCCGATCCATTTAGAACTGACCAACAAAAAAGACAAACCGTTGTATGTCGATTGGTCAAAATGCGCTTTGATCATTAACAATCAGAGTTACACGCTGTGGACAGATGAGGCCACAATTAAAGGCGGAGCCCTGGAATTCAAAGTGAATCCGAACAACACGTTGCGATCGGTGACTTCTTTCGAAGGAACAATTTCGAAACAGGACAAAGTGACGTTCATTCCACCGCAAACAAAGATTGTGCGCGATAGCTACCTGGTTTGCTCAGAAATGATAAATAATTCGGGAAGACCGTGCCAGAAAGTTAGTTTGTTTGTTGAAAAGGGAGATTACAACGAACGCAGCGCCAAAAAGTATATCTATAATCGAGACGAAACGCCATTGCAATTCAATATTTTTTTAATGCTTTCTGAAAAGGAAGATTTGAGTAATGCGATTCAGCTCAACAGCAAATTCTGGGCATCAGAGTCGATAGATGCACACGTGAAAAATTCAAATGTTTTTATCGGAAATCAGTTTTACAACACGAGAGCAAAATAGACGCTTTTTATAGCTCGAAATTGAATCGTCGTTTTTAATAAGTCTTCCTGTTCCTCTTTGCGCACCAACGTTTGTGAGTCGAAAACTGAAGTGGCGGATCCCTTGCGAAACGCGGGGCTTAATCCAGAGTCAGTTGAGGTTTGTGTAATTTACGTTGGATTACTTCTCTTCTGAAATCATTATTTCTGTTAAAAAGTTGTTATGAATAAAACATGTCTTTTCAGGGTATTTTCTTTTATTGGAATCTTGATGTGCATTAATTCGTTTGCCCAGCAAACACAGAACGAAAAGAAGCTCGACGTAATCGTCAAAATTTTACCTGAACTTGTTGAAAAAGGTAGCTGTGTAGTCGAAGTTTTAAAAAATGGGAACGAAACATTAAAAACAGATGTTCCTGTTGGTGAGAAATACACCCTTCATTTAGACTACTTCAATAAATACACCCTTATTTTTAAATGTCCGAATCATCTCGATAAAGCAATATCTGTTTCGACCGATATTCCTGCGGAAATCTGGCAGAAGAACCCGGAATTTCCACCGTTTCCGATGCTTATCACCTTGGTGAAAAAGACAGCCCAAAATGCCAGGAATGAGCTTTGTAAAACTTCGGTGGGTGTAGCTTATGACAAGAAAGTTGACAATTTTGTTAAAGTTGCTGTGGAAAGCGAGTGACCAGGAAGAAACGGTGTTGCATTTTGAGCTCATATTTTTTCGCTCACCACAAGCTCGCAATGCTGGCTTTTTTTCAATGCTATTGTTTACAGTTCGAAATTGAACCCTCGCTTTAGCAAGTCTTCGTATTTTTTTGCATCAAAGCGGTAGTACCAGGCTCCTTTTCTCGATGATTCTTTTTCCTTTTCTTCCAGCTTTTCGAGAAGATCCATGGCCAAAAGTTTTCTGCGGAAGTTGCGTTTGTCGAGCGACTTGTTGTAAATGGCCTCGTACAATCCCTGTAACTGTGGAATGGTAAATTTTTCAGGCAGCAGCTCAAATCCAATTGGTTGAGTTCTCGCGCGCACCTGAAGTTTTTTCATGGCCCGCTCTACCATTTGGTTATGGTCGAAAATAAGCTGAGGCAGCGACGAGATCGGAATCCATGTAGCGCCGTGGTTTTTTACCAGCTCAAGATCCGAATCGTTGATTTTGATTAATGCGAAATAAGCTACTGAAATAATGCGGTCGCCCGGGTCACGATCTAACTCGCCAAACGAATACAATTGTTCCATGTAAACATCCGACAATCCGGTAAGTTGATGCAATATCCGCTTTGCAGCGTCTTCAATAGATTCATCTTTCTGCAGGAAGCCACCCATTAGCGACCACTCGCCCCTTGCGGGCTCAAAATTCCTTTTCAGCAACAACAACTTTAACTCGCGACCCCCTTCGTCGTATCCAAAGATAATTGAGTCGACTGCTACGTGGAATTTTTCGTGTTCGCTATAATATGACATGATTCTGTATTATTCGGGTAAAGGCCAGTCCTGAGTTGCTTTCGACCGTATATAAGTTTCGATATGTCTGTCAGTTTTAGCTTCGTAAATATCAGAAATTGTAACAATTATTCCGGTTTCTTCAACTCCGCCAAATTCATGATTGATTACTGTACCGAAGGTTTTCATCGAAGGGCTCAGATTCATGTACGAGTTGATCAGCGGTGGAATGTTTTCGCCAAGTTCGCGTACTTTTTGAGACAAAATCTTGTAGTCTTCCTTGTACGATCCACCGTTGAATATTTTTTCCATCTCCACATAGTCAATTCCCAAATCCAACGGCTCGATTGGTGTTACCAGATCTTCGCTGTCTTTGAAATACTTGTGGAAGAAATACATGATCAGGTTGCGGGCCTTTGTGTGGAAGTGTGTGTACATTGTTACTTTCCCGAAGAAATATTTCATTTCGGGATGGTTAACAATCAGCGCTCCAAGTCCGTCCCACAGGTTGTCGAGAGCGAAAAGTGCTTTAGCGCCAGCCTTACTCGATTGATAATGAGGTTGAACAAATGATCGTCCGAGTTCCAATGTGTAAGGAAGATATTCTTTTACAAATTTTTCGGAGAACCTGAACAGGTGGGTTGTGGCCAGCTGAACAACACCGTGTTCGTCAATTGGCAAATCGTTGCACAATATGTAGCGGTATCCGCCAATAATTTCTTTAGCCTGAGGATCCCAAACAATTAACTGTTTGTAAGGATCGTCGCAGGTGTCGTAAAAGTCAATGTCAAGATCTTCTCCAGTTCCACCACCGGCATCCCTAAAGGTTATCTCTCTTACCCTGCCGATTTCGCGCATTACATTTGGAGAATCCCTGTGTGTAATGATGTATATTTCGTTATCTGCTTTATTGGTCTTTCTTAATAACTTGTCCGGTGTTAATTCAGCCAGAAGGGCTTCTTTAGACACCGGTGCAATAATCTCCTTCATACCTTTTTGTCTGATTTTTAGCGCTACAAAACTAAAAAAAATCTGTCAGAAACGTCTGTCAGACACAATTAATGTTAGTGTTGATATTCATTAGGTAACTTATACACAATGTCCCTCACTTCGGCGGCCCACTGGTCGAGGGTTTTACTCTTGTCAAACGATTGATAAGGTATTGGTTTTCCAAATGTTATAGTGAAACTTTGGTTCTTCTGTTTGAATAATTCATCGGGCAGGAAGAACGTTTCAAGATTCCATTTAATGTGAAATGAAGTTCTGAAATTTGCCAGGTTGTAAAAGAAATCCGAGTTTCTTCCGCTGGCATGGATGGGGATGACGTCTCTTTTGTATTCAATTGCTTTGGCGATGAAGTGTTTTTTCCATTCCGGATCAGCAATTACTCCTTTTTTTCGTCGCGACGCATAACCGCACGGGAAGATAAGTATTGGGTTGTCAGACGAATAAGCACCATGTAGTTGGTTGATGACATCTTTGTTGTGCCCGCCGTATTTATTTAGCGGTATAAAAATGGGCCGCAGCTGAGGAATGCTCATTAAAATGTCGTTTACCAAAGTGATTGGAGTTCCGAAGAATTCATCAATCTTGCTTAAAATCAGCAGCGCATCGAATCCGCCGAGCGGGTGGTTTGATGCAAAAATGAACCGACCATCCTTGGGGAGATTCTCCAATCCATTGATTGTTTGGCTTACATTAAAGTGCTTTACGATACTTCGGGCAAAATCAACGCCTCTTTCGTGCCCGTATTTTTCCAATATCTCGTTTATTTCTTCGACGTGCAAAATATGGTTGATGTAGTTATAGACAAAGCCGGGCAGTTTTTTTGCCAGCTTTGGATTTTTCTCCATAAACATCTCCCTTATATTAATCGGCTTAAAAGGTTCTTGAACTTCTGAATCCATGTCAGTTTTTTATTTTTAACGACTGCCGAAATTATAAAAATATTGCCGAATGCGATTTAATTAGCTTATTTTGTTGGTTGTTTGGCTTTTCTGTATTTTTAGCGGTTCATAACCCGAAAACTTATCAACAATCAGATTTTTTTGCTGTCAATCATAGCCGATATAATTACTTTTGCCGTCGGTAAATATTTTATTAACCGGCTGTTTATAACTTTTCACATCGCTAAAGTGCGAGTAAAATAGGGTGCTTTCGGCACAATGCTTAATTTATTTACATGTTATCAACAAGTTTTAAACAGTTGTTTGTTGGAATTTGCCGTGACTGAAATAGACTTAATTAGACACAAATAGACTGAAGTATTTCTAAAAATATTACTTTTACATGTAGAACGTAATCATTCAAGATGTCATTTTTTATAGGCGAAATAGAAGCAACTTTCGATGAGAAAGGACGTGTTGTGTTACCGGCTGATTACAAAAGTCAGATGGGAGGCAGCGTTCCTCGCGGTCAATTGGCCGTGCAGGTTGACAAGCACGTAAAATGCCTGAATGTTTACACGATTGACGAGTGGGAAAGGCAGGTAAGCAAAATCAGATCGAAACTGAATTTAAACAATCCGGATCACGCCCGGATGCTCGATTCTTTTTTGCGCCGAAGCCGGGTGATCACCGTGCCTGAAAATTGCCGGTTCACTATTCCTGCTCAATTTCTTAATGCAGTTGGTATTGTAAAGCAAGTGATGTTTACTGGTCAATGTGAACGAATGAGATTGTGGGATATCAAAGAATACCAGAAATATGTTGATTCGCTGGGAGACGTGGATAAACTATTTGATGAAAAATTTGGTGGTGAAGAGGCTGACTAATGGAAATAAAATATCACATACCGGTTTTGTTGACAGAAAGTGTCGATGGTCTGGAAATTAAAGCGAATGGAAATTACGTTGACGCAACTTTTGGCGGTGGCGGGCACTCGCGGGAAATTTTCAGCCGACTAACTTCTGGTCGGCTTTTTGCATTTGACCAGGACGAAGATGCTGCTGCAAATGTTATTCAAAACGAGCGTTTCTTCTTTATTCGGCACAATTTTAAATATATCCGCAATTTTTTGAGGCTTTACGGGGTGGAACAGGTGGACGGTATTTTGGCCGATCTGGGTGTTTCGTCGCACGATTTTGATGTTGCCGAACGCGGATTTTCTTTCCGTTTTGACGGTGATCTGGATATGCGGATGAACCGAAATTCGGCACAAACCGCGGCCGATATTGTAAATACGTTTCAGGAAGACCGACTTCGTACCATTTTCAGGGAATATGGCGAAATTGATAATGCCGGAAGGTTGGCCCGTCAATTGGTCCAGTCGCGAGAATCAACTCCAATAAAAACGATAGCGCAGTTTAAAGAAGCGATCGCTCCGTGCGTTCCCAAACAGTTGGAAAGCAAATATCTGGCGAAGGTTTTTCAGGCGTTGCGCATTGAAACAAATAAAGAAATGGATGTTTTGAGTGAGTTTTTAACTCACAGCATTCAGTTGCTCAAGCCAGGTGGTCGCCTGGTCGTAATCACCTATCATTCGCTTGAAGATAGAATGGTGAAGAATTTCATAAAATCAGGAGACATTTCAGGAGAACAGGTTAAAGATTTCTACGGAAATGTGGAGTCGCCTCTGGTTGCGGTAAACAGAAAAGTTATTGTTCCGGATGATCAGGAAATTGAACGAAATCCGAGAGCCAGAAGTGCAAAATTAAGGATCGCGGAGAAGAAGGCATGACAGAAGAAAAGGTAAAAAAGAAACGGTGGTTCTCGTTTACATGGGTTAAAAGTATCCTTGTAGGGAGTGCTTTGTCGAGCCAGAAAGTTACGCGGCAGATTCCATTTGTTATGTTTCTGGCTGTTTTGGGTATAGGATTGATTACCAATAAATACATCACCGAGAAAACCATCAAGCAAATGGAGATGGTTCGCGATTCGTTGAAAGAATACAAATCGGAATCGGTGATTCACGAAACTGAGTTAATGTACATCAATCGTCCGTCGGAGGTTTCAAAAAGGGTTATTGAGCGGAAAATTGATTTGATCGAGCCGATTGAACCGCCAAAACGGATCAAGATAAAAAAAATGGAGACTAAATAATGGAAATCAGGAAAGCCATAACATTGCGATTTGGTATCGTGTATTTTGCGATTGCCTTATTCGGACTAGTTATCGTAGCCCGGATTCTCATTATTCAGAATGTTGATACACAGAAATGGCAGGAAATTGCCAAAGATTTGCGCAGCAATACAACCGAAATATGGGCCAAGCGTGGCAATATTTGCGCCGACGACGGGAGCATTTTATCAACTTCTGTGCCCTATTACGAAATTCGAATGGACCTGATGGCTCCGCGCATCCAGGAAATTTTTACACGGGAATCGGAAAATATGGTTGGAGAACTTTCTAACTTCTTCGGCTTTTCAAAAGACGAGTTCCGGAGCAGGTTACAGGCCGCGTATGCAAAGAAAAACCGCTGGTTTCTGGTCAATCCCGAACAAATGGACCATAATAAGTTTCAGGAATTTAAACTCCTGAAAACCATGTCGAAAAGTTATTTCGGCTCCGGAATTATTGTAGTTACCGAAAACAGGCGCATTCTTCCTCATGGAGATTTAGCCAGTCGTACAATCGGAGTATTGAATAAAGGCGCTTTTGGCGGTGTGCACGGAAATGTTGGTTACACCGGAGTTGAGGGTTTGGCCGAAAGCTATCTGGCTGGTATTAACGGTTTGGCATTGAAACGGAATTTTTCGGGAAACTGGACAAACATACCGATTATTGAGCCAAAGGAAGGGAAGGACGTGATTACTACATTGAATGTGAACCTTCAGGATTATGCTCAAACTGCATTGGGCAAGCGCATGGAAGAAACGCAGGCCGACTGGGGAACAGCCATCGTCATGGAAGTAAAAACCGGTGCAATAAAAGCTATTGCCAACATGGGGCTGAAGAAAGACGGAACGTATGGCGAAACCTACAACTTTGCATTTGGACACGCGGGTTGTAGTGAACCTGGGTCAACCTTCAAGCTGATGTCGATGATTGTTGCTATGGAGGAAGGTTATGTTGATACTGCCGATATGTTTGATACAGGACGAGGTATATGGGAGTATCGCGGGCAAAAGATGTTGGACAGCGACTATGATCACGGCGGGCACGGGTATATCAGTATGAAGCAGATATTTGAGCTTTCGTCAAATATCGGTACGGCCAAGATTATCACCAAGTTTTACGAAGGCAAGGAAAAAGATTTTATTGACAGGATATATAGCTTCGGATTAAACAAGCAGCTTGGATTGGGCTTTCTGGGTGAGGCCGAACCACGCATCAAATATCCAACAGACCCAGATTGGTGGGGCCCCTCACTTGCGTGGATATGCCATGGTTATGAAATTAAGATATCGCCCATTCAAACATTAACTTTTTACAATGCTGTTGCCAACAACGGGAAAATGGTGAAGCCCAAATTTATTGAAGAAGTGAGAGAAGACGGCATTCCGGTCAGAAAGTTTTCTACTGAAGTTCTGAATCCGTCGATCTGCTCGAAAACTACACTCAGTAAGGCGCAAGCAATGTTGAAAGGCGTTTGCATCAGAGGAACCGGGAAAAACCTGAAGAACCCTTACTACACAATAGCGGGTAAAACAGGTACCGCTGTAATTGCCAACGAAAATAAAGGGTATGTTGGAGAAGGCGGCAAAAGGTATCAAGCTTCGTTTTGCGGCTATTTCCCTGCTGACAATCCGCTCTATTCCTGTATCGTTGTAATTGTTGGGCCGAAAGGACAATCTGTGTATGGTGGTTCTGTTGCCGGCCCTGTGTTCCGCAGTATTGCCGATAAAGTCTATGCAGCTTATCTCGAACCGGCAAGAGACTCGATTCCGCCATATAAGGAAGTGCCTCAGGTGAAGCCGGGCCTGAAAGAAGATGTTGTGATGCTTTCGCGTGAACTTGGGTTTAAAACTCAGGTACAAAACCTGACCTCCGACCATGTTGCCGTTAATGCCGACTCCATGACTGTTTTTGTGAGCGGAGTAAACGATAGTCCGGGAATCGTTCCGGACGTAGTTGGCATGGGTGCTGCCGACGCGGTTTATTTGATGGAGCGCGAAGGATTGAAGGTTGAAAGCAAGGGGTTTGGACGTGTTTACAGGCAATCGCCAATTGCAGGCTCGCCGTTTGTGAAAGGTGATATGGTTTCTCTCGATTTGGGATTTGACGATTTGCAGATTGTTAAACGCGACAGCTTGATCAAAAACGATTCAATTCAGATGTCGATGGCAGCTGCAATGCCTGCCCAACCTGAGCCGGAACCAGACCAGGCAGATGCCCCGCCTCAGATTGTAGCTCCGGTAAAACCGGCAAAAGCCAAGCCGGAGGCAACAACCAATAAAAAGACAACGGCAAAGTCTAAAACATCGGGAAAACAAAATGCAACGGCGAAAACCAATGCAACAAATAAAACGAAGGCCGCGCAAAATTCGGCAGCGAAGCAAAAGCCAAGTCCGGAAGCAATAAAAAAATGGAAAGCCAAAGTAGCTGCACAAAAAGCCGCTCAGGAAAAGAAGAGCAAGCCAGCTGCAAAAAAGGTAACAACAAAGAAGGCAACAGCAGTTCAACCTAAAAAACAACAGAGATGAAATCATTAAAAGAAATACTTTCAGGGATTGAGATTCTCGAATCGAGGGGCGACCTGGATATTTTAGCGGGTGGAGTGCAGTTTGATTCGCGAAAAGTGAAGGCAGGCGATTTGTTTGTTGCTGTGAAAGGCACACATGTTGATGGTCACTTGTTTATTGCAAAGGCGATTGAACAGGGCGCTTCGGCTATTGTTTGCGAAGTAATGCCAGAAGATTTGCCTTCAGGAGTGGTTGTTGCTCGTATTGATCAAACTCAGGTTAAATTTGGCGAAATTGCTTCGGCATGGTTCGGTCACCCTTCAGCCAATCTTAAAGTTGTTGGCGTAACCGGAACCAACGGAAAGACGACCATTGCCACTCTTTTATATAAAACTTTCTCGTTACTGGGGTACAAAGTTGGGTTAATCTCAACCATAAAATATTATGTGGGAACGGAAGAGTTTCCGGCAACTCACACCACGCCCGATGCACTTCAAATTCAGGAATTGATGTCAAAAATGGTGGATGCTGGCTGCGAATATTGTTTTATGGAAGTGAGTTCGCACGCAATCGATCAGGATCGAATCAGCGGCATTCAATTCGACGGGGGTATTTTCACAAACATTACACACGATCACCTCGATTATCATCATACGTTTGCCGAGTACCTGAAAGCAAAAAAGAAATTCTTCGATAATCTTTCTGAAAATGCTTTTGCATTAACCAATCTCGACGATAAAAATGGAATGGTGATGCTTCAGAATACCAAAGCGGCGAAGCAAACTTATTCGCTTCGTTCACTGGCCAATTTTCATTGCAAAATACTGGAGAAACATTTCGATGGAATGTTGCTGAGTGTTGACGGACATGAAGTGTGGACGCATTTCACGGGCGTATTCAATGCCAGCAATTTATTGGCGGTTACCGGCGCTGCAATTCTGCTTGGGGCCGATCACGACGAGATGCTACGCATTTTGAGCGAACTGCGTCCTGTCTCGGGTCGCTTTGAAATTATTCGTTCGCCGGAAGGAAAGTACGCCGTTGTTGATTATGCTCATACGCCCGATGCCATTAAAAATGTGCTTTCAGGAATTACAGAAATACGTACCGGCAACGAGCAGGTGATTACTGTTGTAGGAGCCGGTGGCGACCGCGACAAGACCAAACGGCCGGAAATGGCGGCAGAAGCAGTTAAACAAAGTGATCGGGTGATTCTTACATCGGATAATCCTCGCTCGGAAGAACCTGAACAAATACTTGCCGACATGGAAGTAGGCGTTGAGGCGCATCAAAAGCACAAAGTGCTGTCGATTGTGAACCGTAGAGAAGCTATAAAAACAGCCTGTATGCTGGCTCGTCCGGGCGACATAATTCTGGTTGCCGGCAAAGGACATGAAGACTATCAGGAAATAAAAGGAGTGAAACATCATTTCGACGACAAGGAAGTGATTAACGAGATTTTTGGAAACAATTAAAAATAAACGATATGCTTTATCATCTGTATCAGTTTTTAAAAGATTGGGATATTCCAGGTTTTGGAATGTTGCAATATATCTCGTTCCGGTCGGGTGCAGCAATTATTGTTTCACTGCTTATAACCGTCGGTTTTGGGAAAAAACTGATCCGCTTTTTACAACGCAAGCAAATCGGAGAAGAAATTCGAGACCTGGGGTTGGAAGGCCAGCTGGCCAAAAAAGGTACTCCGACCATGGGTGGATTAATTATCCTTTCGTCCATTGTTATTCCAACGTTGTTGTTTGCCAAGCTCAATAACGTTTACATCATTTTAATGCTGGTTACAACGGTTTGGCTCGGGTTAATTGGTTTTGCCGACGACTACATTAAGGTTTTCCTGAAAGATAAGGAAGGATTGGCCGGACGATTTAAAATTTTGGGTCAGGTTTCGTTGGGCATCATTGTTGCCGGAACCCTTTATTTTTCACCAAATGTTGTTGTTCGTCAGCGTGTTGTTGATTCAAACGGGTTCTTTGTGAAAGAGTTGGTGACCGACAGTGTTACCGGACAAAAACGGTTGCAGCATGTTACTCGGCCGGTAAAATCAACCCGGACAACCATTCCATTTGTAAAGAACCACGAGTTTAGTTATTCCTGGTTTATCTCGTTTTTGGGCGAGGAGGCAAAAAATTGGGGATGGTTGGTTTATGCACTGGCTATTATACTGATTATTACTGCTGTGTCGAATGCTGCAAACCTTACCGACGGGATAGATGGGCTGGCGACGGGCACCTCGGCGATAAGTGGTGCCACGCTAGGTATTCTGGCATACGTCAGCGGTAACGTTATCTATGCCGACTATCTGAATATCATGTATATACCAAATCTTGGGGAACTGACTGTGTTTATTTCGGCATTTATTGGTGCAACAGTTGGCTTTCTTTGGTACAACTCATATCCGGCACAGGTCTTTATGGGCGACACCGGTAGTTTGGCACTGGGCGGTATTCTTGCCGTTTTTGCCATCATTATCCGGAAAGAATTTCTGATCCCCATTTTGTGCGGAATTTTCGTTGTCGAAAATCTGTCGGTTATCATGCAGGTCTATTATTTCAAATACACTAAACGAAGATATGGCGAAGGACGAAGAATTTTTCTCATGAGTCCGATTCACCACCATTTTCAAAAGATGGGAATTCCTGAAGCTAAAATTGTGACCCGGTTTTGGATTGTTGGGATTATTCTCGCGGTTTTAACCATTGTAACATTAAAAATGCGATAGGAAAAATGAGTAAGCGAGTTGTCATACTTGGTGCCGCCGAAAGTGGCGTTGGAGCTGCAATCCTGGCCCGGAAACAGGGTTTCGAGGTGTTTGTCTCCGATAAAGGCACCATAAAGGAAAAATACAAAAGCGAGCTGATTGCCCGAGGCTTTGAATTTGAAGAAGGCGACCACACCGAAGAGAAAATTTTAAATGCCGACTTAATCATCAAAAGTCCGGGAATTCCTGAGAAGGCACCGATTATAAAGCACCTTCGCGAGAAAGGCACGAAAATAATTTCTGAAATCGAGTTTGCCGGGTTATACACTAACGCGAAAAAAATCTGCATTACAGGGAGCAACGGGAAAACCACAACTACTTTGCTAACCTACCACATGTTTCAGAAGGCAGGTTTGAATGTGGGGTTGGCCGGAAACGTTGGTCAAAGTATGGCATGGCAGGTTGCCGAAAAAGAGTTTGAATACTATGTAATTGAGCTTAGCAGCTTTCAGCTTGACGGAATGTATGATTTCAAGGCTGATGTTGCTGTATTGATGAATATTACGCCGGATCATCTTGATCGCTACGAATATAAAATGCAGAACTATGTGGATTCGAAGTTCCGGATAACACAAAATCAAACAGCCGCCGATTACTTTATCTGGTGCGCTGACGATCCTGTTCTGAAACAGGAAATGGCAGTCCGGCAAATTGGAGCACAATGTATCCCGTTCACGTTGGGAACGCCGCCGGTAAAGGGTGCCGGAATTTTAGATAAAAATCTGATTATTAACTGGGAACAAAATAATTTTACTATGTCGATTTTAGATATTGCACTTCAGGGAAATCACAACACTTACAACTCGATGGCTGCCGGTATCTCCGGAAAAGCGGTAAACATCAGGAACGAAAAGATTCGCGAAAGCCTTTCCGATTTCAAAGGCGTTGAGCACAGGCTCGAACGATTTTTGAAAGTTCATGGTGTAGAGTTTATCAACGACTCGAAGGCTACCAACATCAATTCAACCTGGTATGCACTTGAGAGTATGACTCAGCCAACCGTTTGGATTGTAGGTGGAATTGATAAAGGAAACGATTATTCGGAGCTGTATGATTTGGTGAAATCGAAAGTAAAGGCAATTATTTGTCTGGGTGTAGATAATTCGAAAATAAAAGAAGCTTTCAAAAGCGTGGGTGTTGATATGGTCGAAACTCAATCGATGGTTGATGCCGTTCGGTCGGCATACTTTATGGCAAAGAACGGCGACACGGTGTTGCTCTCGCCAGCCTGCGCAAGTTTTGATTTGTTCGAGAATTATGAAGACCGTGGTCATCAATTTAAACAAGCTGTAAGGGAATTGTAAAATGGCAGGTAAACTGGCTAAAATATTTAAAGGCGACTTAACTCTCTGGGTTATACTGATATTTTTGTCGTTGATTTCGCTGGTAATTGTGTATAGCGCTACAGGAAAACTGGCCTATCGCGAAGCCCATGGAAACACCATGTATTATCTTATCCGGCAGGTCATTTTTATTTTGGTCGGGTTTGGAATCATGTTATTTGTTGTGAACGTCATCCCGGTTTCTTTGTACTTCAAAATATCTCCGGCGCTGATTGGAATTACTGTTTTTACTTTGATTTTAGCCTTCATTCAATATAAAATTACAGGTGGCGACAAGGAAACTTCGCGTTCGCTCACATTGCCGTTTTTTAGTTTCCAGCCTGCTGAGCTTGCTAAGATTTCACTGGTGATGTATGCGGCGCGGCTGCTCTCAAAGGCTCAGCGGACCGAAGAAGAACTTAAAGAAGCATTCTACTGGATCACTGGAGTTGCTGGCGCAATTTGTTTCCTGATATTTTTAAGCAACTTCTCCACTGCAGCGCTCATTTTCTTTTCAATTATTGTGCTAATGCTTATTGCCCGTGTGGCGTTTAAATATGTTGCCGCTATTATCGGAATTGGCGCCGTGCTGGTTGTATTGATTTATTTCACTGCCGATTTGTTCCCCGACAGTGTTGGGCGTGTTCATACCGTGAAAAGCCGCATCGAAACCTTTATCTCTGGAAGCGGAAAAAAAGAAGTTTCGGGAACGAAGCAGGAAGAATATGCACGTTTGGCCATTTTCGAGGGTGGTGTGTTTGGTAAAGGTCCGGGCAATAGCGAGGTTAGTAACTACATGGAGGCTGGCTACAACGATTTTATTTATTCTATATACATCGAAGAATATGGGTTTGTTGGCGGGGCATTTTTAGTTCTGCTGTACCTCATTCTGCTGTTCCGCGGGGTAATTATAGTCCGGCGGTGCGACCGAACATTCCCCGCATTTATGGTTACCGGTCTTGTACTTATAATGACCTTCCAGGCGTTTATCAATATGGCTGTTTCGGTTGGAGCAGTGCCTGTTACAGGCCAGCCATTGCCTTGGGTAAGTATGGGTGGATCGTCGATGTTATTTACGGCGGCTTCGTTCGGAGTTATTTTGGCCGTGAGTGCTGATAACCAAAAGCGAAAATTCGAAGAAGAGCAATTGGCAAAAGCCGCAGTTCAACCAGTGGAAGATGCTCAACCAAAAGAGGAGGCTGTTGCTGAAGAAAATGCTGTAACAGAAACAAAGTCAGAAACCGAAGATCAACAGGAATAACATGAAGCGACTGAAAGTCATAGTGAGCGGAGGAGGAACCGGGGGACATATTTTCCCGGCAGTATCCATAGCCAACGAAATCAGGGATCGTTTTCCTGAGGCAGATATATTATTTGTCGGGGCGTTGGGCAAAATGGAAATGGAACGCGTTCCGGCCGCAGGATACAAAATTGTTGGGCTGCCGGTTGTTGGCTTTCCGAGGAAGCCTTCGCTGAAGATGTTGACTTTTTTCTGGAAGTTATTTAAAAGCATGCAGAAGGCGAACAAGGTGATTACTGAATTTAAGCCCGATGTTGCTATTGGTGTTGGTGGTTTCGCGAGCGGTCCGATTTTGAAAGCTGCCGTTCGCAAAGGCGTTCCGGCAGTGCTTCAGGAGCAGAATTCGTATGCCGGAGTGACCAACAAATTGTTGGCCGCTAAGGTGAAAAAGATCTGTGTCGCCTATCCGAATATGGAGCGATATTTTCCGGCTGATAAAATTGTTTTCACCGGAAATCCAATTCGGAAAAACCTTTTGGAAGCAATCGTAGATAAAACTGAAGCATTTAAATATTTTAACCTGAATCCTGATAAGCCGGTTGTATTGTTGGTTGGTGGAAGTCTGGGAGCCCGCACACTCAACGAAAGTGTAATGGCAAATCTCGATTTGATTGGAACGACTGATGCGCAGGTAATATGGCAAACTGGTAGCTATTATTATAAGGAGATGCTTGATCGGCTTGGGAATAATTGTC
The DNA here is from genome assembly GCA_035353575.1 of Prolixibacteraceae bacterium. Taxonomy (GTDB): domain Bacteria; phylum Bacteroidota; class Bacteroidia; order Bacteroidales; family Prolixibacteraceae; genus Aquipluma. The sequence goes on from DAOPZV010000015.1 coordinate 14,791, forward strand.
CGGCAAATCTTCAGCCAATGGAGTTTGTTTCCCGCATGGATTTGGCTTATGCTGTGGCTGATGTGGTGATTTCAAGGGCGGGCGCCGGAACCATTTCAGAGCTTTGTTTACTGGGTAAACCCTCGGTTTTGGTGCCGTCGCCTAATGTCGCCGAAGATCATCAAACAAAAAATGCAATGGCACTTGTTGATAATCAGGCCGCTTTGTTAATAAAAGATGGCGAATCGAAAGAACAATTATGGTCAGAGACCTTTAAATTGCTGGCCAATAAGCAGCGGTTAAACAGCTTTTCTGAAAACATCAGAAAGTTGGCAAAACCCAATGCGGCCAAAGAAATAGTTGATGTTGTTTTGGAAGTTATAAAAGTATAGAATGTTAAAATTTAACGACATAAAACAGGTGTATTTCCTGGGCATTGGAGGAATTGGAATGAGCGCTCTGGCACGTTATTTTGCGAGTCAGGGCATCGCTGTTTCAGGTTACGACCGAACCGCAACTGAGTTAACCCGGGCACTTGAAAGTGAGGGTATTGCTGTTCATTATACCGACGATCCTTCTTCGTTGCCTGCCGGTCTGGATGTGAACAACTCGCTGATCGTTTACACTCCGGCTGTCCCATCAACTCATCAGGAGTTGAATGCTCTTCTTAAAAGAGGTTTTGAAATTCATAAGAGGGCAGAGGTGTTGGGTATTATTTGTAATGCCAAACGTACGATAGCGGTTGCCGGAACGCACGGTAAAACTTCTGTTTCTACCATTACGGCCCACATTCTCAAAAATTCAGCGACAGGATGTGCCGCATTCCTTGGCGGAATATCCAAGAATTACCAAACAAACCTGTTGCTCGACGATACAGGTAGCGAATGGATTGTGGCCGAAGCCGATGAATTCGACCGCTCGTTTTTGCATCTGAAGCCAGAACTTGCTGTAATCACCTCAATGGATGCCGACCATCTGGATATTTACGGATCGCACGAAAAGGTGATTGAGAGTTTTCATTTGTTTGCAGCGAACATTAGGAAAGGCGGAACACTGCTTTATAAGAAGGGTTTGGATTTTGGAACGGACAAACCTGCGCAGTATAACAAATTCTCGTATTCGATTACCGAAAATGCCGATTATTGTGCCCAAAATATAGAGCTAAAAGATGGGTTCTATCAGTTTGACCTCAAGACTCCGGGCGCGGTTATTGAAAAGCTGGTGTTAAATTATCCGGGATTAGTGTATGTTGAAAATTCGGTTGCTGCTTCAGCCCTGGCGCTTATGGCAGGTGCAACATCCGAAGAAATTCGGGCGGCCCTGGCCAGTTATTCCGGAGTGAAGAGGCGTTTTGATATTCATCTAAAAAATGAGTACTACACTTTGATTGACGATTACGCACATCATCCGGCTGAATTAAAAGCTACAATTCAATCGGTGCGGGCATTTTACCCGGGAAAGGTGCTAACAGGAGTTTTTCAGCCGCATTTATATAGCCGAACGAAGGATTTTTATAAGGACTTTGCGCAGAGCCTCGATTTGCTCGACGAAGTTGTTTTGCTCGATATTTATCCGGCGCGTGAGCTCCCAATAGAGGGCGTTACCTCGGAAATGATTTTAGATGAAATGAAAAATCCAAATAAGAGGTTGTGCTCTAAATCAGAATTAAAAAGTTTGTCAGCGTCTTTCAAACCCGGAATTGTAATTATGATGGGTGCCGGAGATATCGATATGTTGGTTGATCAGGTGAAAGAGCAATTGTTAAAGTATGAAGGTTGTTAAGAAAATATTCATTGTTTTAGGTTGGCTCTGCCTTGTTGGAGGCATTGGATTCACCATGTATTATGCCTGGATGCAGCGCGAAGCTGTACGCTGCCAGGAGATTGTGGTGAATATCAATCCGAATACCCCGAAATTTCTTGATGAAGCGGAGATAACCGATATGCTCGAAAAATCAGGAGAAATGATTATCGGGACGAGACTTTCGGCAATAAATATACACAAGCTCGAGATGAAGTTGAATTCGTCGTCGTCGCTGGCTAATGTTCAGATTATAAAGAAGGTTGATTCCAAAGGGTTGTCTTTTCGCGGAAAGCTGATCGTTTCGCTCGATGAACGAACACCGATAATCCGGATGAAAGATTCGGGCGAAGACTATTACATGGATATGGAAGGAAATCGCATTCCGGTATCGCCCAAGTATGTTGAACGGATAATGATTGCTTCAGGCAAAATACCCGATTTGGAAACACAGTCGGGATTGCTGAGAATGGCCGATTTTGTGAACAAGGACGATTTTTGGAAAGCCCAGGTCGAGCAGGTATTTGTTCAGAAAAATGGAGAACTACTGTTGTTGCCGCAGGTTGGCGACTATGTTATCGAATTTGGAAAGCCTGAAGATTGGGCGACCAAATTCAGGAATTTGAAAGCAGTTTACCAGCAGGGTTTTAAGAACATGGGCTGGAATAAATATAGTATTATAAGCGTGAAATACAGAAATCAGGTTGTTTGCACAAAAAAATAAGTTATGGACAAGAATGAAAAAATCTTTGCAGCGGTAGATATTGGTTCTACTAAAATTGTGGCCCTCGCCGGAAAGAAAAACGAGGAAGGGAAGATTCATATCATAGGACTTGGACATAGTGCTTCGCGGGGAGTTAAGCGCGGCGTGATTTTTAATGTAGAAGAAACTTTTGCTGCCATCAGCGAGGCCATTGGCCAGGCTGAAAAGGGCTGTGGCTACGATATTGAGACTGTTTTTGTCAATATTTCTGGTCAACAGCTTAGTACGGTAAATACCGTTCATCAGCGAACTTTTAGTAAAGAGCACTGCATGACTGATGCAGACGTGGATCAGCTGATGCAAATGGCTCAGCAAATCAACCTGGAAGAAGGAATGACAATTTATCATGTTAATCCCGAATCTTATACCATCGATGGAGAATCCGGAATTACCAATCCTGTTGGCACAATAGGCGAAAAAATTGAAGCGAGTTTTAAAGTGCACGTTGCTCCTGAATCATATCAGCGGAATATCAACATGTGTTTCAATCAAGGTTCGATATACGTTGACAAGGCTATTCTTGATCCAATCGCTTCGTCTGAAGTGGTTTTGACTGACGAAGAAAAGGAAACCGGCGTGGCGCTGGTTGATATTGGCGGAGGAACAACCAAAATATCGATTTTTTGTGAAGGCATTTTGTGCCACACCTCGATGGTTCCCTTTGGCGGAAACGTTATTACTTCCGACATTAAAGAAGGTTGTGCGATTACCGCCAGACAAGCAGAATCGCTTAAAATTCAGTTCGGACAGGCCATAGCAGATTTCGCTCCTGAAGAAAAAGTGGTTACAATACCCAGCAATGGTTGGGAACCTAAACAAATATCGTTTAAGAGCCTGGCGCACATTATTCAGGCGAGGATGGAAGACATTGTTTCCTACTTCTTTTATGCAATTCGTAAATCGGGATATGCCGATAAATTGGGCTCCGGAATTGTGATAACCGGAGGAACATCACTGCTGCCTAATTTGGGGCAGTTGATTAAGTTTCATACCGGGTACGATGTGCGGGTAGGAAAACCATATATGAACTCGTTTATTCCATTCAAGGGAGTTTACGATCCGCGGTATTCAACTGTTTTAGGCTTGTTAAAACTTGCTGCTGACGAAGATTTGTATGGAGGAAAGAGAGGAAAGAGGAGGTTCAGGAAAATCAAGTCGAACGAACCGGGATTGTTTGCCAGAATGCAAATGAAAATAAAGCAGGGAGTGATTGAATTTTTCGAGGAAGTTCCTGCCGATACGGAAATGTGACTTAAATGAAACGAACATGGCGCTGCGAACACGGACACAAAACAAAATAATCCTCCAGCGACAGGTGAGTTCCATCAGACATTAGGGAATAAATTATTTACTGATGAAAACTAAAAAGTCTGCCTTATGATCGAAGAATTATTTGCCTCCGGACTGGATTATGACCGATCCTCCATTATTAAAGTAATTGGAGTTGGGGGCGCAGGTTGTAATGCTGTCAAAAACATGTTTGTTGAAGGCATTGAAGGGGTAAATTTCATGATTTGCAACACCGATTCGCAGGCGATGCAAAGCAATCCTGTGCCTATTAAAATTCAGCTTGGAGTAACGCTTACCCAGGGAAGGGGAGCAGGGAATCTTCCGGAACAAGGCGAGCAGGCAGCTATTGAAAACCTCGACGATGTCCGCGATTTGCTCGAAGGCACAACAAAAATGGTTTTTATTACCGCAGGGATGGGCGGCGGAACCGGAACCGGAGCAGCGCCTGTTATTGCAAAACTTGCCCGCGAGTTGAATATTCTTACCATTGCTGTTGTAACTATTCCTTCTCGCCAGGAAGGCCGGAGGCGTTACGATCAGGCACTAGCTGGCATAGAAAAGCTGAAAGAACATGTTGATAGCATGTTGGTTGTAAGCAACGAGAAACTTCATAAAATATACGGTAATCTTCCTGCATCGCAGGCTTTTAAGAAAGCCGACAATATTATTACCACCGCGGTGAAAGGTGTAGCCGAAATTATAACGCTCCACGGAAACATAAACATTGACTTTGCCGACGTCAGCACCGTGATGGCCGGAAGTGGTGTCTTCCTGATGGGAACAGGCCGGGCAGACGGGCCGAACCGCGCGATGAATGCTGTCCGGCTGGCGCTTGAGTCGCCGTTGCTCGATAGCAGCAGTATTCGCGGAACGAAAGATATTCTGTTGAATATTATTTCGGGAACAGAGGAAGTAACGATGAGCGAAATTGGTGAAATCATCGATTATTTGCAGGAGGAAGCAGGGCAGGAAGCTACCATTATTTGGGGTAACGGAAACGATCTGAAGCTCGAAAACCAAATCAGCGTGACAATTATTGCGACTGGTTTCGACATCAATCCTAACCGTATTTTTCAGGCTCCCGTTGAAGAGGTTGAGTTATTATCGGAAGACGACAGCTTTGATATAAATTTTGATGACGAGTTTTCTTTAAATATGGAAGAGCCGGTGGTTGATACTCCTGAACCAATAATAAGACCTCAGAAGCAGCCGGAAAGCCCCAAAAGCAAATGGAAGAGCGGAAAGGAGAAAAAGCAGGCAGGGAAAAAGACTGGTGCTCGAAACGGCGATACTGACGGCTGGTTTTCCCGGCAATTCAATCGATTCTTTGATGACAAAGAAAATTCGGATGCCTCGGTTTCCGAAGATATGAAATAGCCACGCGCACAAATGCACGGTAAAAAGAAGATATTTAAATGGCTATCCCATTGCGTTGGACACTTAATTGAAAAGCTGAAGTAGATACGAAAATTGCTGAAAGCAACTTTGTAGATCGATACTAACGAAAGAGTAAATATATAAACACGAAAAATAGGCGATTATGTCAAGCGAAATTATGAATTTTGATTTAACCGTAAATTCAGGTTCAATCATAAAAGTAATCGGAGTTGGTGGCGGTGGTGGAAATGCCGTAAATCACATGTACCATCAAGGTATTCGTGATGTTGATTTCATGGTTTGCAACACCGATGCCCAGGCATTGATAAACAGCCCTGTACCTTATAAAGTGCAACTGGGCTCATCTCTAACCGAAGGCCGTGGTGCCGGTAACAAACCAGAAACTGGTCGCCAGGCTGCAATCGAAAACATCGAAGATGTTAAGAAAGTGCTGATGGAAAATACAAAGATGGTTTTCATCACAGCTGGGATGGGAGGAGGAACCGGTACCGGTGGAGCCCCTGTTATTGCTCAGGCAGCGAAAGAACTTGGAATACTCACGGTGGGTATTGTAACTATTCCGTTCCGCAACGAAGGGAGAAGGCGTATAAAGCAAGCGGTTGAAGGTATTGCAGCAATGCAGGAACATGTTGATTCGTTGTTGGTAATTAATAACGAACGAATCAGGGAAATGTATGGCGACTCGAAGATATCGGATGCTTTTGCCAAAGCCGATAATATATTGACAACAGCAGCCAAGGGAATTGCTGAAATTATTACTGTTCCAGGCTACATTAATGTTGACTTTGCCGATGTTGAAACGGTAATGAGAAACAGTGGAGTTTCTCTGATGGGTACCGGTGTTGCTTCGGGACCAAATCGAGCTGTTATCGCTGTAGAAGAAGCCTTAAACTCTCCGTTGCTCAATAACAACGATATTATGGGCGCGCGGAATATTTTGCTCAACATTACTTCAGGAGTGGAAGAAATTACAATGGATGAAATTGGCGATATAACCGATTTTGTTCAGGAAAAAGCTGGCAATTCTGCTGATTTAATCTGGGGTAATGGTGTAGATGAAACGCTGGAGGATAAAATTTCAGTAACTATTATTGCAACAGGTTTTAGCACCAGCAGTATTCCTGAAATGGTTATTAACCAGAACCAGGAAAAAACCTATCACACTCTGCAGGACGATGATTCTGACTTAATATCGAAGGTTAAAACGGAGGTAAAATCGAATATGGAGAATGAACTGTATGGCTCGAAAGCGGCCAAGCAGAAAACCTTCGAATTTGAGATTAATGCCGGAATTAGCGACGAGTTTGAAGAGCTTTACGGGGCAAATCCTTCAAAGCGAAATGGGTACGATAATGAAGTAGAACCAGTTGATTTTAGCCAAACATCTGATGAAGCTGTTGATGAATTGGAAAATATTCCGGCTTACCGACGAAAGAATTCGAAGCTGTTTAGCTTTAAAAAAAAAGTAGATGAGAAATTTTCGCGGTTTTCTATTTCGAGAGATGAAAATAATAATGTAGTTTTACGTGACAATAATTCGTATTTACACGATAACGTTGATTAAGTTTACTGCAATGAATTTATTTGATAGAATTAGCGAAGACATAAAGGAGGCCATGAAGGCCCGTGAGAAAGAGAAGCTTGAAGCATTACGCGGAATAAAAAAAGTTATGCTCGAAGCAAAAGCCGCGGCAGGTGTTAATAATGAATTATCTGACACTGATTATTTGAAAATTATTTCTAAATTAGCCAAGCAGGGAAGTGATTCTGCGGCGATTTATAAGGAACAGGGTCGCGACGATCTGTATCAAACTGAAATTAATCAGGTTAAGGTATTTGAATCCTACCTTCCTGCAAAAATGTCGGATGCCGAGTTAACCGAAAACGTGAAAGCAATTATTGCTGAAGTTGGCGCAACAGGCATGAAGGACATGGGAAAAGTAATGGGAATCGCTTCCAAAAAGCTGGCAGGACTGGCCGAAGGAAAAGATATCTCGGATAAAGTGAAAGCTTTGTTAAGCTAAAGATAGAATGTCGGGACTTGAAATCTCAAGTTTTGTGCATTTGGGGTGGAAAAAGGAAAGCGGGCAGAGGCCCGCTTTCTACATTTATGGGAGGTGCCTGGAAAAGAAAAAGGGCAACTCCTTTCGAAATTGCCCTTTCTGTATTCAGCAAAACGCTTAAATATTTTTATCCTTCAAGATTACATCGTGTGCGCCGCCTTCGATAATGCTGGTAGAAGAAACCAGTGTTATTTTGGCTGTTTTTTCCAGTTCAGGAATGCTTAAAGCGCCACAGCTGCACATGGTTGAAACAATTTTGCCCAGTGTAATATCGAGGTTGTCTTTCAGTTTTCCGGCGTAAGGCACATAACTGTCAACACCTTCTTCAAATTTCAGACCTTCGGTGCCGCCCGAATCGTAGCGCTGCCAGTTGCGGGCGCGGTTCGAACCTTCACCCCAGTATTCTTTTACAAAGTTATTTCCAACTTTAAGCTTTTTGGTGGGGCTTTCGTCGAAACGGGCAAAGTACCGTCCCATCATGATAAAATCGGCTCCCATTGCCAGTGCAAGCACCATGTGGTAATCCTGCACAATGCCGCCGTCGGAACAAATGGGGACATATACTCCGGTTTTCTTGAAATACTCGTTGCGTGCTTCGGCCACTTCGATAATGGAGGTTGCCTGACCACGTCCAATTCCTTTTTGTTCGCGTGTAATGCAAATCGATCCTCCGCCAATACCAACTTTTATGAAATCGGCTCCTGCTTCAGCCAAATAGAGAAATCCATCGCGATCAACAATATTTCCGGCGCCAACTTTTACCTTGCCGTTGTACTTTGCTTTAATATACTGGATGGTTTCGGCCTGCCACTCAGAGAAACCATCAGATGAGTCGATGCAGAGCAAATCAACGCCAGCTTCAACCAATTGAGGAACTCTTTCTTTATAGTCGCGAGTATTGATTCCAGCACCAACCAGAAGTTTTTTGTTGGCGTCGAGCAGTTCGTTCGGGTTTTCCTTGTGTTCGTCGTAGTCTTTCCTGAAAACAAAGTATTGCAGGTTTTGATCTTTGTCGATTATAGGAAGTGTATTCAGTTTATGATCCCAGATAATATCGTTCGCATCCGATAATGAGATTCCGAGTTCGCCAGTTACTAGCTTTGAAAAGGGAGTCATAAATTCCTGGATTTTCATACCGAGATTGTCTTTCGATTCACGGTAATCACGGCTGGTAACAATGCCTAATAGCTTTCCGTTTGAAGTTCCGTCGGCAGTAATTCCGATGGTCGAATGCCCTGTCTTTGATTTAATATCCAAAACATCTTTCAATGTGTTTTCGGGTGTCAGATTAGCATCGGACACTACGAATCCGGCTTTGAATTTTTTCACCTTACGAACCATCTCGGTCTGGCTTTCAATTGACTGAGAACCAAAGATGAAGGATAATCCACCGTTTTTGGCCAAAGCTATTGCCATTTTATGGTCGGATACCGATTGCATGATAGCTGAAACAAACGGTATGTTTAATTCTAACTCAGGCGTTGTGCCTTTTTCGTACTTAACAAGCGGAGTTTTAAGGGAGACGTTCTGTGGAATACATTCTTTTGAAGTCAATCCCGGGATCAATAAATATTCATTGAACGTTCTTGAAACATCGTTGAAATACCTCGCCATATCTTGATTTTTTAAATTGAAAAATTGCGCAAATTTAAATAAAAACAGATTAGTTTGGAGTGCCCGAATTTTGAGCTAAGTTAAGCTCTCCTTTTCTGTTAATACTCACCTTTCAAAAAGGCAGTTCCGTTAAACAGAGCTATTTTATTTCCTTCTTCGTCGAGAATATCTACAATGTAAGTTGCTAATGTTTTTCCTGAACTGTGTTCTTTGGCAATAGCAGTTAGTTTGCCCGACGAAACCCCTTTAAAAAAATTGATTGTTGCGTTGGCGGCTACAGCTATTCTGCCATGTGAATTGGACGCTGCTGCGAATGCAAAATCAGCGAGTGTGAACAATGCACCGCCCTGGATGATGTTAACCCCGTTTAGATGCTTATCTGATACAACCAATTCTGCAGTAGCTTCACCTTTTGATATTGAAACCAAACGAATGTCGTTGTAGCCTGCAAAGCGATCGTTCTGTAGGATTTGTTCGAGTTTTTTTAGTTTGTTTTCCATCGCTGGCTATTTTAATGAAATATGTGTAAAAAAAAAGCGGGCTCGTAAACCCGCTTTTGTCCTTATTTATTCTACTAATAGAATTTTGATCGTCTATCTTCTATCGAAGCATTTTTCTTCAGCGCTTCGAATATTTGAGTTCCGGCCCGGTAACCCAGTGCCTGGGCCAGCCTGTTCCTCTCACCTTTCAGGTCGTTATCAGTTCCGGTGTTAACGCCAGTTACTTTAGCGATAAATACACCGTTGTTGCCTTTAACCGGTGACGAAATTTTTCCTTCAGGGAGATAGCACACTGCACCAATAACTGCTGGTTCGAAACCTAAGTTTGGAATTGAGTAGCTTGTGAAATTAATACCGCTTGCTTCTTTAACCTCTGTTGAGTTGATAGAAGCTGCGCTCGACAAATCAGCAGCACTTTTCAGCTTATCTGCAAGCATGTCGCCTTTTTTATCTTTACGAACAACCAACTCGATGCGTGGTTTAGCTTCTTCAAATGATGACGGACCTTCTTCTGTGGCACCGTTAACTGCAGCGATAACAAATTTATTTCCGAATTCAAAAATTGGCGATTTTTCGTTGTTGATGCAAATCTTGCCCGGATCGGTTGTGAATGCAGCACGAACCAACTGGCGAGATGATTCCAAACCAACTACACCACGTTCGTTTTCAGCTAAAGTTGCTACTTTCTTGTCGAGCTTTTGGGCCACTACTGCTTTTTCGAATGCTTCTTTAGTCTGGTTTTCACTGGCAAATTTGCTTGCTTCAGTATAAGTTTTTTGGTAGGTGTCAGAACTTGGTTCAACTTTCTTTGTCAAAATAGCTAAGCGAACCTGATTGGTTTCTTTACCTTTCTTTGTTGGTTTAATAATGTGGAATCCGTAGCGGGTAGCAACAACATATAATTTGTTAACCTCACCACCGAATGCAGCTTCTTCAAATTCAGGAACCATTTGTTTGCTTTTGAACCAACCAAGGTCTCCGCCTTTCATTTTCGAACCTGGATCTTCAGAATATTTCATCGCAATTTCGGCAAAGTTTGCGCCTAATTCGATTTTTGTTTTCAAGCTGTCAGCAACAGCTTTTGCTTTCTGAACGCTTCCAAATGTCTGAGGATTGATCAAAATGTGTGATGCCTGAACTGAATCTGGTAACATTTTGAACTGATCTACTTTTGCAAGTTTATATTCGCCGTTTTCAAAATATGGTCCATAAAAATCGCCAGGTTTTGCTGAGAAAGCCCATAAAGCTAAATTTGGAGCAAGTTCGCTGCTTTTTGAGAAACTTGGATCAAAACGAGTGTCTGAATTAGCGTTGATGTATTGTTGATTATCAGTAGTAGCTGCAAAATCAGTTTTACTGTTGTTAATCCATTTTTCAGTAGCTGCTTTGTCAGCTTCAGAAGGAACAACATCAAAACTGATGTATTCAATGCTTCTGGTTTTTTCCTGTTTATATTGGTCTTTGTGTGCTTCGTAATATGCTTTCAAATCGGCATCAGAAACTTTAACATTCACATCAGGAATTGACGAATAAGCTAACATCACGTACTGAATGTTTACGCTTTTGTTTTTTGCAGTCAGGCTTCTTTTTGCTTCGTCAGTTGTTACATCCAACCCTTTTGCAACCAAACTGCTGTATTTGCTGTTCAATCTGTCTTGCTTGATTTGGTTTTCGATGTACAACCAATACGCTTTTTGTGCCGGAGTAGCATTGCCGTCGAGCGCTTTTAAAAACTGGATGATAGCAGATTTATCAACTTCTCCTGTTTTCTGATTTCTGAAAAGCTGTTTGATAATTGGGTGTGGGTCTTTACCCTGAATCAGGTCGAAAAGCTCTTCTGAAGTAACCGAAACGCCTAACTCATTGGTTGCTTTACCAATAATATTTTCCTGAAGGTAACCTTGCCATACCTGCTCGCGAATTTGTTCCCAGGTATTTTCATCGATCTGAGTTTGTTGTGTATTCATTTTATACACTTCAGAAAGTTCTTCAACCTTTTTCTGAAAATCAGGATATTGAACGGATTCTCCATCGATTTCAGCTATTTTCATTTGGCTGGGTCTCATTAATTTACTTCCTGAATTAAGCATGTCGCCCAAAATAAAAGCTCCCAGTGCAAGACCGATAATTACCGCTATCAGTACACCTCCGCGATTTCGTATGTTCTGTAAAGTAGCCATTTACTATTAGTTGTTTTATTATAATAATTCGTTAAAATTTTTGCGGTACGAAGATAATAATTTTCACTATCAAACATCCGAATTCATTTTTTATTTTAGTTCTCGTCCAACACCTTAAGGTTTACCAGCTCTATCTTGGTATTTGTTGCTTTCAGAATTTTGAACTGGAGATGCTCTATATTAATGATGGTGTTTATTTTCGGAATGCTTTCGTAGTGCGAAAGAATAAACCCGGCGAGCGTTTCGAAATTTTCGTTTTCCGGGAAATTTAGGTTGAAATTTTCGTTTAACTCGTCGAGCTCCAGACGCCCGGAAAGTACAAACTCGTTGTCCGATATTTTTTTCATGACCAGATCTACAGTGTCATGTTCGTCCTCAATTTCACCAAAAATCTCTTCCAGAATGTCTTCGCTGGTAACCATGCCCGATGTACCTCCAAATTCGTCAACCACGATGGCAATGCTTAGCCGTTCCTGAAAAAATTTACTAAGTAATTTACTCGCCGACATAGTTTCGGGAGCAATAATTACTTTTCTCAGGTTTTCTTTGATCGAAGTTGGTTTGGTGAAAATAACCGATTGGTGTACGTAGCCGATTATGTTGTCAATGTTTTCAGAATAAAACAGTATTCTGGAGTAGCCGGTTTCGATGAATTTCTGGTGTAACTCTTCCATTGTTGAATCGATATCGAGGGCAACAATCTCGGTTCGGGGAACCATTACTTCGCGAAGTTTAACGCTGCTGAAATCGAGTGCGTTTTTAAACAACTTTACTTCATTGTCAACTTCATCCGAATCTTTAGGCGCAACATTCGACTCCTGTTCGCTTACAAAATGATCTAAATCGATTCGGCTGAAAACCACTTTCTCGTCAACTTTATCGATTTTCTCATTCAGAAAAACTTTCAAAACAAACTTTGAAATGGAGATCGAAATCTTGGTGATCGGGTAAAAGAGAAAATAAAAGAAGGCGATCGGAACGGTAAATACTTTTAAAATCCGGTTTGGATTGATTCGAAACAATGCTTTGGGCAAGTATTCGGCCGTAGCCAAAATAATTGTGGTCGAAATAATTGTTTGCAACAAGAGAATCAGCAATTCGGACTGAATATATTGCTGTAAAAACGGATCGAGCAAGTTCGCAAATGCGATACCATAAATTACCAGCGCGAGGTTGTTTCCCACCAGCATAGTCGCAATAAACTGCCCGGGATATTGAGTGTATAGCGAGATTAAGTTTGAAAAAATGACGTTGTGCTTTTTGTCAAGTTCGAGCCTGAGCCGGTTCGCTGAGATAAAAGCAATCTCCATTCCGGAGAAAAATGCCGAAAATAAAATAGCAACCAATATGACGACTAGCAGGTTCATCCCGGTTAATTTTCAACATTGACGTAAATGTGCCCCTTGAGATTTTTGAAACGGTATTCTGAAAAATCTGCATTTGATTCAAAGCCAACGCCAGTAAAGACCTGGTCCTTTTGGATGATTTTTACAAACTGGTCAGAAAAGATTCGGCCCTTTTTGTTGTCCCAAACAAGGTATTCGGTTTTTAATGTGTCGCCTTTTTGATTTACTGCAATAACATTGTTTTTTGCTTCCCAGCGATCGTCGGCTTCGAAAAGCTTGGCATATTGCGCGGTAATGTGAGACGTGATCTTCATGTTCGCGTCGTACTTCTCAATTTTTACGCCTTTCGGAAATTCAGTAAAAGGCTCTTTTGTATTTACATGGCGAACCAACTGAGGGGTTTGCATTTTAAACCGAATCACTGATGAATCCGAAACAAGCATTTCAAAGCCGTCAGCAGTCATTACTGGCGGTTCGTTGGTATTGTCGAATGCTTTGATTTTAGAGATTTCATTTTCACACGAAAACAACCCCAACATTAAAAGCGCTACTATAAAATTGAAAATCCTTTTCTTCATCGATTTTATGCCTGATTCACCAAAAATCATTTCCCGAAAATAAGTAATGATTGGCAGAGTATAAAATTATTTTTTTGTGGAGTTAAATTCCAGTATCCGATTGAGCCCAATTAATGTCAGATTAAGATGTACCAAAACGTCTGCATTTAGCATTTGGCTTAAAAATGCAGAATCTCCGCCTGTTAAGATAACCTGGAGATCCTCGTACTTTTCGGCGAAAATCTCAATTGTTTTTTCAATCTCGAATAAAATGCCGTTTTGCACTCCGCCTCGAATGGCTTCCTTCGTGTTTTTTCCAATTTCTGAAAAATAAGCAGAGCTGTCAACCAAAGGCAGCTTATCGGTAAATTGATTCAGCGCTTTGAACCGCATTTGCAGTCCCGGTGAAATATTTCCTCCCAGATATTGATTTTCAGCAGAAACAAAATCGTAGGTAATAGCTGTTCCGGCATCAATTACCAGCACGTTTTGGTTCGGGAAAAGCTCATTCGCCCCTACTGCTGCGGCAATACGATCTTTCCCAAGCGTTTCCGGAGTTTCGTAAAGGTTGGCAATTGGAAGTGGTGTGAGGTGATCAAGCTCAATAAATTGAGTGAAATCCTTGTTCAGATATTCAAGCAGTTGCTGGTCAACCAACTTTGTGCTCGACAGGATCGCTCTTTTCATCTGAACGTGCTCATCTTTCAACATTTTTAAATGATCGACAGTGAGATGATCAACCGGAACATTAAACATCAGATCCTGCTGATTGAAGAGAGCAAGCTTACTACGAGAGTTTCCTATGTCGATTACAAGATTGATCAATGTTAATTTTCCAAGCGTTGACTAATATCCAAAGCGCTAACTGAATGTGTAAGCGCACCAATAGAAATGTAATCGACACCCGTGGCAGCAACTTCGCGAAGTCGCTCGAGTGTCATGTTTCCTGAAGCTTCAACTTTTGCCCGGCCTGCAATTAGCTCAACTCCTTTTTTCATTGTTGCAGTGTCCATATTGTCGAGCATGATGATGTCGGCTTTGGCATCGATAGCTTCCTGAACCTGTTCCAGTGTTGTTGTTTCAACTTCAATCAGAATGCCCGGATTTATTTTGCTTCGCACGGCTTTAACCGCTTTGGTTATTCCTCCGGCAACTTCAATGTGGTTATCCTTAATCATGGCCATGTCGTACAGCCCAATGCGGTGATTGCTGGCTCCGCCGGTTTTAACCGC
>DAOPZV010000015.1:29612-32900 GCA_035353575.1 Prolixibacteraceae bacterium
TCCCATACCAAATTGGTATCGAGGCTACGAAAAACCATTTCTGCAACCGGAAGTCCGGCAACTACTCCATCGGCTTTAGCCACCATCTTTGCTTTTCGGCGCGACTCAGCAGGAATAATGTTGTCGGTGGTGATGTCGCCACTACCAACATCTTCTTTCAAAGCGAGTTCAATAAGTGTTTGTGCTGATTTTAATTCGAGTTCGTTCATATTTCTATCTGGATATTCAATATTGGTTATTCTTATTGGATATTATCTTCAAAAAATGTTTCAGGAATTACGAATTGCCTCGAAACGGTATTCTTCGCCTTTTTGCTGAATAAGGTGAACGCAAAGCTGCGGGTTTTCTTTCGGGAAATCTTCGCGGATATGTCCGCCCCGACTTTCTTCGCGTATCAATGCTGATTCGCAGATCAACCGGCAGATGTCAATGTTCTGTTTTATTTTCAGATGGTTGTATTCTGTGATTTGTTCTGGAAGAAGCTTCCCGATTTCGTGAAGTTCGTCAATTGCCTGCTGAAGTTTTTCTCCATTGCGAACAATACCCGCTTTTTTGCTCATCAGTGAAGCAATACGGTTTTTAATTTCCAGAAATAAGTTTTCGTTGGCCGGATTTACATGTATCTCGGTTAGTTCAGGAAGAGCCGGATTGGCATACGTTCCGTTTGTTGCTTTTTCGGCTGCCCGCCGTCCAAATACCAGGCATTCCAGCAATGAATTACTTGCAAGTCTGTTGGCTCCCATCACCCCGGTTGACGCAACTTCGCCACAGGCAAATAAACCTTTAATGTTTGTTTCGCCATGCAAATCAGTCCGTATTCCGCCAACCATGTAATGTGCCGCTGGCGCGATAGGCAATAAATCCGTTGTGAGATCGATATTGTATTTTAATAGCGTGTGATAAATGGTCGAAAATCGTTTCTTGATCACATCAGGATTGAGATGCTTTAAACTGAGGTACACAAAATCAGAATGGTAGAGTTGCATCTGATTGTAGATGGCATGGGCAACCACATCGCGCGGAGCAAGCTCTGCCAGCGGATGAATTGGCGGCATAAAGCGTTCGCCGGTTGGAGTAAACAACCATGCGCCCTCCCCGCGTACAGCTTCACTGATTAAAAAGGCTTCCTCGCCCGGAATGTATAAAGCCGAGGGGTGAAATTGAATGAATTCAACATCTGCGAGTTCTGCACCTGCATTATATGCCAACGCGATTCCATCGCCGGTTGCCGTGTGTGGGTTGGTCGATCTGTCGTAGATTCTGGACAATCCGCCGGTAGCTATTATCGTTGATTTTGATCGGAATATCAAATTGTTGTTGCTGATAAAATCCAAAGCCTGCACTCCAAGACAAACTCCGTCTATTACCAGCAAATCAATAACCGTAGTGTATTCGAAAACCGATATGTTGTTTTGCTCCTGAACTTTTTTCAGCATAAACAAAGTTAGCCCTTTGCCAGTGGCGTCGCCCCCTGCATGAAGAATCCGACGGTGACTGTGTCCGCCTTCAAGGCCAAGTACATAATCACCATTCTCTTTGTCGAACTGCATGCCAAGACTAATCAATTCCTGAACACAATGCTGCCCTTCGGAAACGAGTATTTTTACAGCGTCCAGATCGCATAAGCCGCGTCCGGCAGTCAAAGTATCCTGAATGTGCGATTCGAATGAATCTTCAGGATCGGTAACTGCAGCAATTCCTCCTTGCGCGTAATACGAGTTACTAATATCGAGTTGTGATTTGGTGATGATGGCAACGCTTCCTTTTTTCGAGGCGTGATAAGCGGCTGTAAGTCCGGCTAAGCCACTGCCCACCACAATTGTATCAAATGTTTTTGTTTCTGCTTGTTGAAAGTCTGCCATCTGAAAAATTATTTTCTCTTCGAGCCGACAAAGGTACAAAAACTGCGAAACAGGAGCATGACAAACGGCATTTTGTTCGTTCGGCGCAGTTTTCTTAACCCAAAATGCAGGTAGAATTAATTATCTTTTATTTGCAGCATGAATCCGCTTCCGTGAATATTCCGGATTTCGACCGATTCGTCTTCGGTAAATAGCTTCCGAAGTTTGGTGAGGTAAACATCCATACTTCGGGCAGTGAAATAACCATCATCTCCCCATATCTTCTTCAATGCGGTTTCGCGTGGCAGCAGTTTATTTTGGTTATCGCACAGCATTTTTAAAAGCTCAGCTTCTTTGGGCGATAATTTTTGTTTCGAGTTCTCCTTCTCGATATTCCGGAGTTTATAATCGAACGTATATAAGCCGATTTGGTAGAACCCGGGTTCTTTTTCAGAGGCTCCGTTCCCGTTCCGCTTTATTATTGCTTTTATTTTGTAGATCAAAACCTCGGTATCAAATGGTTTGGTGATATAATCGTCGGCGCCAATTTTGTAGCCCTGAAGTACATCTTCCCGCAGATTTTTGGCTGTCAGAAACAGAACAGGGATGTCGGGCATACTCTTCTTAATTTCTGCACCAATTGTAAAACCGTCAACGTTCGGCAACATAACGTCGAGAATACAGATGTCGTAAGTGCTTTTGTTGAACTGAGACAACGCAAATTTGCCGTCGTCAACCCAGTCAACTTCAAAATCGTTTATTTCGAGGTACGATTTTAATACTGCGCCAAAGCTCAAATCATCTTCTACTAAAAATATGTGTGGTTTTGTTATCATCTTGTCAGAAATTTGAAGAATCAACCTATTATTCAATGACAAACGGGATGAAGACCTCGAAAGTACTGCCTTTCCCAGGTTCGCTGTGCACCGAAATGCCACCCTTGTTTGCTTCCACGACTGCTTTTACGTAGCTGAGACCAAGGCCAAAGCCTTTAACATTGTGTATGTTTCCGCTGGTCTGCCTGTAAAAGCGCTCGAAGATTCGGTTTTGTACTATTTTACTCATGCCAATACCTTGGTCGGCAACGGTAATTACAACACCCTTACTAGTATTTCTGGTTGATATTGTTATTTGGGGTTCGTTCAAAGAATATTTATTTGCGTTGTCGAGTAAGTTGTAGATTAGGTTGGCAAAATGACTCGGATCGCTCGTTGCCACAGGATTTGCTGCCAATAACTCGCTCGTGATCGTGCCACCTTTTTTTTCCACCTGAAGTAAAATACTCTGAATTGCATTTTCGATTACCGCATGCAAATTGAAGGCTTCCCACTTAAATTCAAATTCTTTTTTGTCGAGCCGTGCAATAGTGAGGATATCTTCAACCTGCCGGTTCATTCGCAGGTTTTCTTTTTTAATCATGTCCACAAAATACCTGATTCGCTCCGGA
>DAOPZV010000016.1:0-32394 GCA_035353575.1 Prolixibacteraceae bacterium
CCGTTTTGGCCACACCGTATCACGTTGTAAAGAACCATTAAACCGATAAGTCCGATAGAAATTAAATGGGCTTTAGCCCCAAACCTTTGGCTAAAGCCCCAAGATATTTGGTTTATTTATCCGTCAGCTAAAGCAGACGGCAAAGGATAGCACATTGTATTGGCAAATGAAGATTAATTTGATTCTCTTGTATCGACTCACCCCCTGCGCATCTGCAATGCTTTTTCCCTCTATTTATTAGGAGAGGAGGGGACGGTCTTTTTAAGGATCGTGGGATGAGTACTAATAAAATGAAGCTCAATAAAATTTAGATGAATCTCAATTACAAGGAACCGACATCAAAAACAGGAGGCTTATTGTGTAATTTACACTGTTTTATTTTAGTGTTCGTGCAAAAAAATATGTCGTTCATTTGCTCAGGACTACATTTCATGCAGAAAAACATACTGTTCAGCCAATCAGGCAGATTACATAACAAATATTTAAAAGTTATTTTGTAAATTAGTTCAATCAGACCACATTAGATTCTTGTTTTCCTCACCCCATTGCTCAATACTCAAGCCCGGAGTGTGTAAACAATATCCTCCAGGTCTGAAAATAAACCAACAAATCTCAAAAATTTTTATGCAATGACATTTTCATGCGCTGAAAGGTCCTGAAATTTTTGGATACACCCGGCAAATACATGATGAGCACGAAAAAATACGTTGCAAAAGCAAAAAAATACGTTGCAAAGGGTAAAACAAGGATTTCAATACTGAAAAAACGAAGTATAAAAGCAAAAAAATGGACTCAAAGCGCAAAAAAACAGACGATGATTTGCAAAAAATAAGTTATGAGATGCAAAACAAGAGCTGCGAGATTGAAAAAATAACCGATGAGATGGAAAACAAGAGCAACGAGATGCAAAAAATATTGCGTGAGATTGAAAACAAGGGCTACGAGATCGAAAAAATATTCAATGAGATTGAAAACAAGCGCAAAAAGACTCACAAAATGAGCTTGAAATAAATGAGTATTAACCCTAAAAAAAGAAAAGAAATGAACAAACAAGAATTAAACAAACTAAGAATGACGAATGCCTGGCTGAGTTTTATGCAGAAAAACAAAGCCAAATGGGAAAACATCGAACCAATTGCACAGGCTTACTACCGGGTGTTTAATTTGGTCGAAGAAATTAAAGAAACCCAAAAGAATATCGACAACCCCAACGGCGGAGAACAGATCCAGAAAGAAGCGCTGCAGGAAAGTGTAATTGTTGACGGGCACGAAATTGTTTCGTACATTTTTGCCTATGCTGACGCAAAAGAGAATGACAAATTGAAGGAAAAAGTTAGTTTCTCGATCTCGTCGCTGCGCAACCTGCCCGATGCAAAACTGGCTCCAAAGCTCAACAGTGTACTCGACCTGATTGTTGGTCACGAAGCCGAGATGGTACCTTATGGCGTTACTCAGCAAAAAGTAGAAAATCTGAAAAACCTGATTAGCCAGTATGAGCAACAATTGCCGGTAACACGCAACAATTTAGCCGATCAAGCATCGGGTAACGACCAAATACGCGTAGCATTGAAAACAGCAATCGATTTGCTACGGAACCGTGTTGACAAACTGATGAAACGGTTCGAGAAAGACGACCCTGCATTTTATGCCGCCCATATTACCAACCGAAAGGTGATTGATTACGGCAAGCGCTACGAAAAGCCCGACGAAACCGAAGAAAAACCAGTAGAGACGGTTAAATAGACAGCCAGAAATTTATCTGATCCGATTGGCTACAGCTTTTCGGATCAGATTTTCAATTTAGTTTAAGAAAAAATTATTGTTTACAGAGATGAAATTTTTAAATTTGATGAATCTGTTTTTCTCTGTAATTTGAACTGAATCGATGGAAATCAAACCACTGAACCCGCGAAAGGCATTAAATAAGGCTTACCTAAAAGTAAAGGCAAAGCGCGAAGAAATTGAAGGTTTCAAAAGCAACTTGCTGCAACTTTTAAACCGGATCAACGACAGCGAATCGGAAGAGTTTCACAAAAATCTGGTGATTGACTTTCTTAAGAAAACCTATTACGACCCACATCATTTCATCAATACAAAAGGTCGCACCGATTTGGTTATTCACAACGGCGAAAAGCCTTCAAACACAGTGGGTGTGATTGTTGAAACAAAAAAGCCGACGAACAAAAGTGAAATGCTCACAAAAAGCAAAATCAATGTTAAGGCTTTTCACGAGCTGATTTTGTATTATTTGCGCGAACGCATTACGCTGGGTAACATAGAAATCAAATATGTCGTTGCAACCAATATTTATGAGTGGTATATTTTTGATGCCACGTTGTTTGATCGGTTGTTTGCACAGAACAAAGATTTTGTGAAGAAATTCACTGATTTTGAAACCCAGCGACTAACTGACAGCAAAACCAATTTCTTTTACAAAGACGTTGCAGAACCTTTTATTGCTGCATTAAAAAATGAAATAGAATACACTTATTTCGATATCCGGGAATTTGAAAAAGCACTCAGAAACACCGATAAAAAGGACGACAACAAACTCATAGCGTTATTTAAACTTCTTTCGCCTGAGCATTTGCTAAAACTGCCTTTTGCCAACGACAGCAACAGTCTCGACAAAAAATTTTACAGCGAATTGCTCCACATCATTGGACTGACAGAAACCAAAGAGGGTAGTAAAAAGCTAATCGAACGTAACAGAGAAGGGGAGCGTAACAGAGGTTCACTGTTGGAGAATGCCATTATTCAACTCGACACGCTCGATAAAATAACCCGACTTGAAAATCCATCGAAATACGGCGCAAACATGCAGGAACGGCTATTTAATGTGGCGCTCGAACTCAGCATTACCTGGATAAACCGTATCCTGTTTTTAAAACTGCTCGAAGCGCAGTTAATAAACTATCACAAAGGCGATGAATCGTACCAGTTTTTGAGTATTGCCAAAATTAAAGACTATGACGATCTGAATAGTCTGTTTTTTCAGGTACTTGCCCGAAAGCAAAATGAGCGGAATGATGATGTTAAAAATGCCTTTGCCAAAGTTCCTTATTTAAATAGTTCGCTCTTTGAGCCAACCGATATCGAACAAGCCAACATTTTCATCAGCAACCTGCGAAACGACAGGTCAATTCCCATTTATCAGCAAACCGTACTGAAAGACACTGCCGGGAAAAAACGTATTGGCAACATCAATCCGTTGCAATACCTGTTCGAGTTTTTGGCAGCTTACGATTTTTCGAGCGAAGGAAAAGAGGAAATACAGGAAGAAAATAAAACGTTGATCAATGCCTCGGTGTTAGGGCTGATCTTCGAAAAAATAAACGGTTACAAAGATGGTTCGTTCTTTACACCAGGCTTCATTACCATGTACATGTGCCGCGAGACCATTCGCAAAGCCGTTGTTCAGAAGTTTAACGAAAACAAAGGATGGAACTGTACTGACATAGATTCGCTTTACAACAAAATTGAAGATAGGGTTGAAGCAAATAAAATTATTAACAACCTGAAGATTTGCGACCCTGCTGTAGGTTCGGGTCACTTTTTGGTTTCGGCGCTCAACGAAATAATTGCCATTAAACACGATTTAAAGATTTTGCTCGACCGCGAAGGTAAGCGGCTGAAAGAATACCATTTTGAAGTGGTAAACGACGAATTGATTGTGACCGACGAAGATGGAGAACTATTTGAGTACAACCCAACCAGTAAAGAAAGCCAGCGCATACAGGAAACGCTTTTTCACGAAAAACAGGCAATTATAGAAAACTGCTTGTTTGGCGTCGACATCAATCCAAACTCTGTAAAAATTTGCCGCTTGCGTTTATGGATCGAGCTACTCAAAAATGCTTATTACAAAAGCGAAACAGAACTGGAGACTTTACCAAATATCGACATCAACATCAAATGCGGAAACTCATTGATCAGCCGTTACCCGCTAGACGCAAATTTGAGAAGTGCGCTGAAAACTGCTAAAATTAGTATTGAAAGCTATCGCTCAGCTATTTCAACCTATAGGAACACTAGCGATAAAAATACAAAACGGGAGATGGAAAAATTAATCCTGAAGATCAAACAGGATTTTACCTCCGAGATAAGGAATAACGACCCTATAAAAACGAGATTGGATAAGCTTGCGAACGAATTATATAATCGTTTTACGGGAAATTTTCTCTTTGAACCAGAACAACCTTATGGGAAAAAAGAAAAAGAGCTTGAAAAGAAACGTAAAAAAGAACAAGAAAAGCTTGAAAAAGAAATTAAAGATTTGACGCAAAAGATTGATGAGATAAAAAGCAATACAATTTATGAAAACTCGTTCGAATGGCGCTTTGAATTTCCCGAAGTATTAGATGACAACGGCGATTTCGTTGGATTCGATGTGGTAATTGGGAATCCGCCGTACGGAGTGAAATTTAGTGAAAGAGAAAAACAATATTTTGATTTGACATTTAATGCTACTGACGATATTTATACTTTGTTTATTGAACTTGGACTTAAGATTGTTCGACTTGAATCAAATATTTGCTTGATAAATCCAATTACTTGGTTGACAGGAGAAAAGTATAAAAAAACAAGAAGTCTATTTATAACTAAAAGTTCATTAACAAAAGCAATAAACCTACCTTACAATATTTTTGTTGATGCTTTTGTAGATACAGGCATCTATTTTTTTCAACGAAAGGATAATGATGAAAGTTTAGTATTTGAATTTAATCCAAAGCAAAAAATTCAAGATGGAGACTTGAGAAAAATTTCCTTTAAGGTTTTAGAAAAAAGAAATTGGATTCAAAGATCAGATTTAAGAATTAATGTCAATGAATCAGACAATTTAATTTTTTCAAAACTCGATAGTATTCCAACAAGGCTTTATGGTTTTACAGAAACTACAAGAGGAATATTGGCAAACAAGGTAGACTATTGCTATGAATTTTCATCAGGTCTAAAAAGAGTTTTTATTGGCAATTTAAATCGTTATTATATTGACAACAGTTTTTCATTCATAGAATATGGTGACAATTTAAAAGAAAAGCCTAGAACTTATGATTTTTTCATTGGAGAAAAAATTTTGGTAAGACGAATAATCAGTCGCCAATTTAGAATAATGGCAACATATTGTAATGAAGAATTTGTTTGTAAAAAAGATATTTATATCATAAAAATTAACTCTGATATTATAAGCTACAAATATCTTCTAGCAATAATCAATTCAAAATTGATTTCTTATTATAAAACTAAAAATTCTGGTTCGGCAAAGAAAGATGACTTTACTCAAATAACGCTTAATGATATTAGGCAACTACCAATTCCTCAAATTGATAGACCACATCAAGAACCTTTTATACAATTAGTTGATGAGATTCTGTTTGCAAAGAAAAATGAACAAAATACAAGCGGATTTGAAAGCCAAGTAGACCAATTGGTTTATAAACTCTATGATTTAACCGAGGAAGAAATAGCGATTGTAGAAAATGGAGTAAAAAGTTGTTAAGAACAGACAAGCCTAACTAATATGATTTATTCAGTTCAAAAAGAATTTGGTGAAAAGATTGAAGAAATTTGGAATAATTCAAAACGTTTTACAATTGATACCTAATAAATGCAAAGATTAACATCAGCGACCACGCTAATGCGGGTTCGTAATTTGTAATTTTTCCTTTTTTAAAGAATAATAATCAATCAAAAAATCCATGATAATGCTGGAAAAAAGAAACGTAGCAAACCTTATTTACTCGATGATAGCGCTGTTTTTTATTGCGTGGTTTTTTACGCTGCTAACGAAATGGGGGAACTTCCATTCGGGTTATGAACTGGGACTGGCAACCGGGCAAACATTCAGGCATCTGCTTAAAGATTTTGTTTATATCGCCCTTATTTACTCGGCGATACTACGGCGCAGAGAACAACGCGCATGAGATAAATGAAGGCGCTTAAGTAAAAACCGCAGAAAATAGAAATGATATTAACTCTGTGGTTCTTGTGCGTAACCCAAATCAATTACACGGAGAACCACGGAGAATACACGGAGAACCACAAAAAATAAAATGATGGAATTAAGAATACAAAATGATATAAAAGGCATTAACTGGCAGCGAGTTCCTGAAATACTGAAAGAAGTGGGCATGAATTTTCATTCGGCCGAAAAACACGAGCGCGCATTTGCCAAAAGTCATTCAGTCGTTTTTATTTTCGACGGCGAAAACCTTATTGCTTTTGGTCGTGCCATCTCGGATGGAGAATGTCAGGCCGCAATATACGATGTGGCTGTTTTACCAACTTACCAGGGAAATGGAATTGGGCGGATGATTGTGCAAAATCTCGTTCAGCAAACGCCTCAATGCAATTTTATTTTGTATGCGTCGCCCGGAAAGGAGCAGTTTTACGAGAAAGAAAACTTCAGGAGAATGAAAACCGGCATGGCTCTTTTTGCAAATGCAGAACGAATGCGTGAACGGGGATTTATAGAATAAAGCGAGGCGAAACAAGCTCGGAAAATAAACGAACAACAACCTAACAACAACGATATGAAAGCAATCAGGCTTGAGTTTTCGAAACTTCAGATATTAAAAGGGAAAGAACGTTGGCGCTTGTATTTCATTGTGGTAGCCGAACATCCCGACGACAACGATAAAATGGTGGTTACAACCTTCCCCGATCCATACATCAGGTTAAAACCCACGCAGGACAACTTTATTTCGTTTGAACCCGAAGGAAACGGCGGAGCAGATGGTCTTTTTGTGATTGAACGCGCCATGCCCACTGACAAACAAATAAAAGTGCATGTGTATTTGCGCCATAGCCGCCAGAAGGTTCGCGATTTGGGTAAGTCGTTAAGCGATTTGAAAACTGCATTGGGAGGCGATGCCTTTGAAATTGTAGGCGAATTGTTCGGAACAGCCAATCCGTGGCTGGTAGTTGCCAAAAAAGCCTTGCCTATGCTCGGTACTGTTTTATCGGGTTTGGGCGATCGCGACCTTGGTTTCATTACGATGGACGAATCGTTCGATAAAGCCGAAGAACAAATGCCGGTATTGGAGCGAACCAACAATTTTTCGACCGGCGAAGCCAAAATCTGGTGGAAATGGAAGATTGAAGAATAACAAATTTGTTTTCAACTGTTAAGTAATAGAAACTATTAATTGCCGTATTTAAGAAGTACTCACCCCGCCCCCGAGTACTCGGGGTTCCGCCCCTCTCTCGCGAGAGAGGGGCAAAGCATCGCAGATGCGTGGGGTGAGTCAGGATAAAAACGGAAATTAAAGTGCGACATTATTTTATCCTCATTACTTATATTATTGCATACCCATGAAAATAAAAGCAATGATAAACCAATTTGAAAAAAACAAATGAAGACACACAACTATATCTTTTTGTTAGTTTTCAATATCCTGTTTGTGCTGAATCTAAATGCGCAAACATTTGTTGTTCGGGCCGGATTAAATCTGTCAACAATGCTATCGAAAGACGACAGGGGCACATACAGTAAGGATTACAGCTTAACTCCCGGTTTGTTGATAGGTGTTTCGAAAGATTTGCGGATGACTGAGTCTCTTTCATTTGAGGCAAGTGTAAATTATTCGCAGAAAGGTTTTTTACTTGATAAGGATTACCAGTTATATGCTAGTCAAGAGCCAACTCATTCCTATTATAAAGCAGTTTTAAGCTACCTTGAATTGCCTTTGGCTCTAAAATACAACACTACGATTGCCAAACTTCCGGTTTATGGTTTGCTGGGGCCGTATTTGGGTTTTGGCCTTGGCGGAAAAACAACATCAGATGTATATTCTGGAAATAGTTCGGAGCGCAAAACATTTTATGGTGAGATGAATAAAGACGGTTACTGGAAGAAATTTGATGGAGGTATTGTAGCAGGGCTTGGCGTAAGTATAAAAAAGTTTGATTGTCGGTTAACATACAGCTATGGCCTGGTCAATTTCTCACGACGCGATCCGCTGATTCAGAAAAACAGGGTTGCAGGTATATCGGTTGGATATCGATTTTCTTTGAATTGAAGAAAAGAACAACCAGCTCTCATTATAAACACATCAACAAGACCAAATAAACTTCAACACTTTAAAACAAACAACATGGACGAACTTGAAAACAACACAGTACAGGAGAAATCGGTGGTAGGCAACGCCGCCATTGAGAACTACATTAAGGAAACCGCCCGATGGGGAAAATTTCTAGCTATTGTTGGGTATGTTGTACTCGGAATTCTGCTATTGCTCGCCTTTGTAATGATGTTTGGTTTGTCGGCCTTAAGTAAATTTGGCGGACAAAAACTTTTCCCGATCGGAATAGGACTGGTTTACATTCTGCTTGCCGGTCTTTATTACATTCCCGTTACTTACTTGTATCGTTTTTCGGTGAAAGCGGCGCAGGCAGTTGAAAACAACGACGAAGAAGAGTATATGGCGGCATTTCAGAATCTAAAATCATTGTTTAAGTTTCTTGGGATTTTCACAATAGTACTATTTTCGGTTTATGCACTAATGCTTGTCATTGCGTTGCCGGTAGCCATGTTGCTGAAATAGAAAACCTGCCCGGAATTCGATCATTTACTGAAGTATGGTAGCCAAAAACTTTAGCAGAAATGGCTTTCAATCCGCACAAGCATCATCAGCAATCCGGCAAAACGGAACGATGATCGGTTGACATCATAAACCGGCCGGCAGTAACTGTTTACCGACCGGTTTGGAAGGCATTGAATTTCTGAAGAAAGCGTAATCTTGTGCCAATAATTCATACCAATCGTTAAAACAGCATTTTAAAGGAATTTATAACGCAAAATCAATCGTGAGAAACCGCATAAATGAACGAAGACCAGGACGAAACCGAAGTGGAGTAGGGATTGGAATGGCAATAGGCGTTGCTTTAGGAGTAGCATTAGGCAGTGCAACGCAAAATATAGGTTTATGGCTTCCGATTGGAATTGCGATTGGCCTGTCGCTCGGAGCAGCATTCAGCGTAAAACGCGAACAAAAAGACAAGAATCCATTCGATAAGCAAAAATAAATTTAGGCTGTTTTGATAAAGTCATTTAAAGGCGACTCATTTCACTTTCACGCCGTAACTGGCAAATAACGAAGGGATAAGATGCATCAGGAATTTATAGATAAGGCCATAAAAGCAGCAAAAGCCGATCCTTTAATTGTTGGATTAGCAGTTGGAGGTTCGTGGATTGGCAAACAGACCGATGAATTTTCAGACATCGATCTTGTGCTGGTTACCAGCGAACCCGTTTCGGACAGTTTTGATAAAATGCACAGCTATGCCAAACGATTTGGCGACTTGCTGAATGCGTTTACCGGCGAACATGTTGGCGAAAGGCGGCTTTTAATCTGCATGTACGACAATCCATTGTTGCATGTCGATATCAAATTTGTTACTCCCCTCGAATTTGAGCAAAGAGTTGAAGATCCGGTGATTGTATGGGACAAAAACGGAACGCTTGCCCGCATTATGGAAAACACAAAAGCGGTTTGGCCCGAATTGAATTACCAATGGATTGAAGATCGTTTCTGGACATGGATTCACTATGGAGCTCTAAAAATCGGAAGAGGCGAGTTATTCGAAACAATCGATTTCCTTTCGGCCTTACGTTCGATGGTACTCGCTCCTTTGATGCAGATAAAGAACGGACAGCTGCCCCGCGGACTTCGCCGTGTGGAACAAAATTTTCCGGAGACCGATCTTGAGCAGCTTAAGCAAACCATTCCTGAATATTCGGTTAAATCTATCTGTGAGTCAGTAACTAAAACCATAGAAATATACCGATCTTTACGCCAGATTCTTTACACCGACGAAATAATCCTCAGAAAAGACACTGAAGCAAAATGCGTGGCTTATTTGAATCAGGTAATTGCACGTGTTGAAGGGAAATAACGAACTATTGGAGAATTCGCGGGTTATTGAAGTAAAAAACCGGACAAAATGGAAGACAACAATATAACTGCAGGGACGAATGGCGCTGAATCGGATAACGAAAGCGACAAGACACAAAACGTAAGGGAGCCGCAAACCGAAGAAACGGCAAATTTACCTGAACGGATCCAGGAACAAACTGAACCGCATGCCGATGCTCAGGAAGAAGAACTGGCTGAAGACGAAGATTTTGAGGAAGAAGAACTGCCCGTTTTATATTCCGACAGGGTTATTTTTAGCTTCAGTATTTTATTTTCGGTTGTTTTCGGCGGAATATTGTTCGCACGAAACCTGAAGGAAGTGGATCGTCGCGAAGGAATTGCACCGGTTGTAATTTTTTCAGTTGTCTATTCGCTTTTTTCAATTTATGTGCTTGATGTTGCCAAAACAGGTATGATCGGAACCATTACACTGGCCATCATCGGATCGACAATCATCAATACTTTCTTTTGGGATCGGTACATCGGTCGCCGCACACCCTATTACCGGAAAAGTTACCGCAAACCTCTGCTAATTGCCCTGGCTATTTTTGTACCGCTGGCTATTCTGGCGTTCTGCACCGCAATGCTTGCAACTCAGCCACAGGGCACACCCGGTTTGCGCATCAGCTAATACAAAAAATGACGGTTAAATTCAGCAAGCTTACAGAAACTGGCGGAGCGCTTTTTGAAGAAGTTGCATCCATTTACGAGGAATTATTTCCGGAAAATGAACGCCAGCCTCTTGAAACAATAAAAGCGCGTATTGATTCGCGAAAAACTGAATTGCTGCTTGCCCTGAATGAAGATAAGGTAGTTGGTTTCGCCATTACATGGAGTTTTGAGCAGTCTGCTTTTGCTTTGCTCGATTACCTCGCCGTACATCGCGACTGGCAAGGAAAAGGTGTTGGTCCCGCTTTGATGGATGAGGTAAGGCAGTCCGCAAAAGAGCAAAACAAAGACTTGATTTTGGAGATCGAACGTCCGGGCGAGGGTGAAAATCAGCAGCAAAGGGCTGCGCGACTCCGGTTCTACCTTCGTTGCGGTGCATTTATTCTTCGTGACGTGCCATACCTATTGCCTGCTCTTCAGGGAACTGTTCCAACACCGATGATACTGATGACTATACCAGCAAACACTTTGGCTGAATATTCAGGACAGACCGTTAAACAACTCATCCGTCAAATTTACCTTGAGGTTTACAACAGAAACGGCGATGACAAATTGCTCCACTCGTTTATACATTCGGTTCCGGAGATTGTTGAGCTGACAAAATCCTGGACCTAATTCATTGCATTTTAAAGAATTTCGGCCCAATATGAACTTTGATGAATGACCCGACGAACAGTCGATTTTCAGATTAACACTATGGCAACAGTATTCGAATCAGGCGACAGGGATTTTCAGGAAGATAAGAACAAAGCCGATAATTTTCGGTTGATGACCGATGTGTCGAGAATCAGGAAAGGTGTTAAGCCGCAAAATCTCAATTTTAATCTGAGGCAGCTAAACCCCGGATAATTAATTTCAAAAAAAATACATAAAATTTTAGGGTAAGAATAAATTCATGCGGAATAGAGTTGTTCCTGATTAATCAGGACACCTGTTTTGATGCTGAACTGTTTTAACAAATCAAAAAAGAATTGATATGTTGAAGAAATTTACCCTATTGATGTTTCTTTTGTTTGCAGCGTTTGTTTCGGTGCAATCACAAAGCCTGTATATAAAAACCATTGACGGAGTAATTACGACGAAATCGCTCTCGGCGCTCGAACGATTCACTTTTTCGAACAATAATTTGCTCATCAATTATTTGAGCGGACCGGTAGAAACATACAGCTTAGGCAACATTAGCAAACTGTCGTTTCAGTCGGCGGTAACCGGAGTTGACGAGCTGAATTTATCGGGAAATGATTTGATGAAAGTTTATCCGAATCCGGTTCGTGATATCATCTACATTCAAAATGCACCTGCATTTTCATACGAGGTTTCCATTTACCGGATAACCGGATCATTGATCTTAAACACGCAAATCAGTTCAGGAGAAAAAACAATTAATGTCGGTTTCCTGCAGAGCGGGCTTTACCTGCTAAATGTAAACGGACGTACTTTTAAATTTGTTAAACTATGAGAAAGTATTTGCTCATTTGCATCTGCATGCTGCTTGGAATAAGTCTGTTTGCGCAGAAAAGCCTGTACGTCTATAAAAAAGATAAATCGTCAACCGAATATAAAATTTCGAACATCGATAGCATCTATTTCAGTACGGATGGTGCTAAGGCGTACTTCAGGGTATCAGGCACTTTAGCCGAGTACCAGGTTTCTGAAATCGACAGTGTTTCATTTTTAAGTTCGAACACCGTTTATGTCACGTATAACGGGAACTCTGCATCGGTTGTTAACCCGCTTTCGTCGAACGGAGTTACTGTTAGCGTGAGCAATGCTGATGTAACAGTTAATTCCACCTATACCGGTAGCGATGTAACTTATGTATTGAAAGGAACATCAGGCGATGGGATGTTTAAAATATACAGCTCAGCAAAGTTTAATCTTTACCTCGATGGCTTGACCCTGACTAACGGTGATGGTCCGGCAATTAACATACAGTCGAGTAAAAAAACAAGTTTATCTCTGGTTGGCGGAACAAGCAATACTTTAAACGACGGCTCATCGTATGCAAAATCTTCGGAAGATCAAAAAGGAACGATATTCAGTGAAGGGCAGATCGTTTTCGATGGAACCGGCGCTTTGAGCGTGAAAAGCAATTCGAAACATGCAATTTGTTCCGACGACTACATTGAAATCCAGAATGGATCAATAACCATTCCGTCATCGTCGAAAGATGGAATTCATTCGAATGACTTTTTTAAAATGAGTGGTGGAACACTGAGCATAACTGCAACCGGCGACGGTGTGGAATGCGAAAGCGGTTATATCCAGATTTCAGGCGGAAACCTGACTGCGAATAATGCATCGGCTGATGTGAAAGGTTTGGTTTGCGACAGCACTTTGACCATTAGCGGCGGAACGATCAAT
This sequence comes from Prolixibacteraceae bacterium, assembly GCA_035353575.1. Classification (GTDB taxonomy): domain Bacteria; phylum Bacteroidota; class Bacteroidia; order Bacteroidales; family Prolixibacteraceae; genus Aquipluma. Next base: position 12,951 of record DAOPZV010000016.1, read on the forward strand.
CTTAATATTTCAGGAAACCAGTCGAAAGGAATTAAGTCGTCACAAGGCATGCTGTTAAGCGGTGGAACAATTACCATTGCCAATTCAGGTGCGGCTGTTCTTACTGCCTCCGGTTCGGGCTACGATCCTTCGTATGCTACGGCTATAAAATGCGACAGCACCATAACTGTTTCCGGAGCAAACATTGCGATTACAAGTAGCGGCACTGGCGGTAAAGGATTGTCTTCGGATAAGAATGTCAATATATCAGGTGGAACGATAGTGATCAATACATCAGGAAATGCTGCTGCATATACGACCGCGAGCGGAACAACTGACTCTTACTCAGCAGCAGCTATCGATGCCGATGGCAATATCAATGTTTTAGGCGGAAATATTACCATCAGCCAATCAGGAACGGGCTGTAAAGGCATTACTGCCGACGGAAAAGTGACTTTCGGAGACGCCAGTAATTCGCCAACCGTGAAAATAACTACAACAGGAAGTCGGTTCCTGGTTTCAGGAACCAGCGGATATGCAACAGCCAACTATGCCAAACCCAAATGTATAAAAGCCGATGGCGCGTTAACTGTTAATAACGGAACGTTCACTTTATCTACTTCCAATCCAAGCAGTGCATGTTTCGACAGCGGGAATACGATTACGCTATCCGGAGGAACAGGCGAGCTAACAGTGGGTGGAAATCAGTCAAAAGGTTTTACATCAACAGCCGCAATGAAACTAAACGGAGGAACTTATGTGATTAATACAACAGGAGGCGTTGAATTGGAGACATCAGGGTCGGGCTACGATCCGGCTTATTGCAAAGCGATAACCTGTGATGCAGACGTAAACATCGGAGGAAGCAACATTACCATAACCAGTTCGGGTGCAGCCGGTAAAGGAGTATCCAGTGAAACCAGTATCAATATGACAAGTGGCTCGCTGAAAATCACATCGTCGGGTTCAGGAGCGACCTATAAAAATACAAAAGGTACGACCGACTCTTACAGCGCTGCCTGTCTGTCGGCTGCAAATATCAGCATATTAGGTGGTAATGTAACAACTTCAAGCTCGGGCAATGGTGGAAAAGGATTTAAAGCCGACACTTCGGTTACGATAGGCGACGCGACGAACTCGCCAACCATCGGGATTACCACAACCGGATCTAAATTTATCGTTTCAGGCTCAGATTATTGTCACCCTAAAGCAATTGTTTCTGACGGAAGCGTAACCGTAAACAACGGAAATACAACTATTTCGTCGGCGGATGATGGAATTCATGCTGAAAAATCATATACACAAAATGGCGGAACAGTGACCATAAATAATTCCTACGAAGGAGTTGAAAGCTACTTGATTACCCTGAATGACGGTAATCTGACACTTAGTGCAACCAACGACGGAATAAACGCCACTGCCGGGACCGTAAGCGGTGGAACAGAATCGAATGATGGCAGTTATCTGTATGTGAAAGGTGGCACTTTGATTACAAGTTGCAGCAACGGCGATGCTATCGACAGCAATGGGAATATAGAAATTTCAGGAGGTGTGACTGTGGCAAATGGTCCAAATACCGGTGTGGAAGAAGCAGCAGATTTTAACGGTACATTCAATATGAAAGGCGGTTTGTTTATTGGAGCAGGCTCGAATTCAAATATGACCAAAGCAATGAGTACAAGCTCGACTCAGCCCAACATGTTTATCTCGTCATCATCATCGATCTCATCCGCAACGTTCCTGCATATTCAGGATTCGAACGGTAAAGATGTTTTGAGTTTTAAACCGCAAAACGGCGGTTATAAATTTCTGTTTTCTTCAACTTCACTGACAAAAGGTAGCTCATACTCGATATATACCGGAGGATCTTATACCGGAGGAAGCTCGCTTAATGGCTTGTACACCGGCGGTACCTATTCGAGTTCAGGAGCAACATTGAAGAAAACAGTTTCGTTGTCGAGTTCATCAACTGTTAATTCGATAACATTTTAATAGAGGTCTTTTTTATTTAAATATGGTTTTTTTGAGTGGTTACTACCCAGAGGGGTGTTTCTGCTCGGTGGATAGTTAAACGTTAATTAGAAAAGTAAGAGCAACGATACCGAAAGGTAAAGTTGCTCTTCTGTTTTTTTCTCCACCAGATTGACCTCTCAATACAGATGGTCTTACCGCTTAGCGAACAAACTATTTCACGTAATCAGCTTTTTGCAGAAATTCGAGCGATTGTTTTACGCCGTCGATTGGGTTTGAGTTAAATTCTTCAACTTCTACAACGTATTTCTTCATGCCGGCAAGTTTTGCATTTTCAAAAATCGGTTTGAAGTTCATAACAGCATCACTTCCGCCCAATTCTCTTTTATCTTTCACATGCCATAATTCGAAGCGACCTGGATAGGCTTTGAAATAGTCAACCGGATTTTTACCGCCTTCGGTGATCCAGTATAAGTCCATCTGGAACATCACTTTTTTAGGATCGGTATTTTTTAACATGTAGTCGTAAATAGTTTGCCCGTCAATGGCTTTAAATTCGCCGCTGTGGTTGTGGTATCCGAAACGGATTCCGGCAGCATTACATTTTGCACCAACAGCATTGAAATAATCGCAATAACGTTTAAGTCCTTCCAGACTTGAATAGCCAACTTTGTCCATGAACGGCTGAACAATGTATTTTACACCGGCAGCTTTATGTGCGGCAATACAAGTGTCCCACCATTTCATACAAGCATCCCATCCTGCCTTATCTGGAACGGCCTGTCCACAGTGTGATGAGTAAAAATTGAGCCCGTTGGCTTCGCACAATGCTTTAAAAGCAGCGGGTTCCATTCCATAGAATTTGCCATCGGCATAGCCGGCAGCTTCCACAATTTTATAACCCATTGCTCCCACCTGCTGAACAACTGTTTTAATGTCGGTTTTTTTAATGGCTTCGCGAACCGAATATAACTGAAGTCCCACTTCTTTGCCGCCTTTTTGTGCAGCCATCGAAGTAATTCCAATTCCAACGAAAACCGTCAGGATAAACAGGCTTACTAACCTCGAAAAATTCAATCTCGAATTCATAATAGATTTTTAAGTTGATTTAGAAAATTTGTTTGTCTTTGTCTTGTTTAGACTCAAACAAAAATAGTTTCTTAAAATCAAACCTAAAAAGGAAACCGCATATTTGTTGGAGCGAAATGTTTAGCGAAGTTCGTCGGTTTTATATTTCCAGCCTAAGTTGCTTGCAATAACTGGAATAACATGCGCTGCCATTTTCCGCTGACCAGAATAATTTGGGTGGTAGTCAGAGCCGAGATCTTGTTCCGGGTTCATCAAATAAGTTGGAATACCAACAAAATAAATATTCTTTTTCTGGTAAATATTCCTGAATTCGTCAACCATCTGTTTTACGTACGAATAACAAGGTTCATCAATCATTGGTCCTACCAGGCAAAAAACCGGAATTTCGCCATACTGTTTAATCACTTCATTTATTAGGTTTTCGTACCCTTTTTTGAAATCTGCTTCGTCGGGGAAAGGTTGAGTACTAAAGTCGTTTGTTCCCAGGTTAATCACAACAACTTCCGGTTTCCAGGTTCTGAAATTCCATGTCGGTTCTTCTTGTTGGTCGTAAACCCGGTCGAATCGTTTGGGCATGTTTATTTCGGAGATTTTATTTTTATCGCCATAATTTCGCACTACTCCCTGGCCAGAGTGGGCAATTATATGGTAATCTGCGTCAAAAGCACGCGCAATAACAGGTGCGTAGCTGTAATAGTTGTTTTCTGTTGCCGGAGTCCAGTGTTCGTCTTTTGTTTTTCCTTCAGTTCCGTAGCCACAGGTAATCGAGTTGCCAATGAATTCAATTCTGTGTTGCGGAATTTCCTTCCATTGTACCATTTCTCCATCGCTTTCAAGCAAAATTCCCTTGAAAGTTGCTATGCCCTGCGAGCCTTCAGTTCGTTTGTATATTTTGATTTTGTGTATCTGAGTTCCCAGATCGTTGCCTAAAACCAGAGTAGTGTCGCTTTTAACATCAAATTTTTTCGAGGGCTTGTCGTCGATAAAAACATTGTAATAGTTATGGCCTGTGTCGCTCATTTTTACAGCGCACTGGTTGCTCCTGAAGCTAAACTGAATGTAAGCGCCCGACCAGTCGAATGAAACTTCCTGGGGCTTTGAAAAATCGAAACGGCCAACATATCGAATATCCGGGTGGTTTGCCGGAATAAATCTCGTTTGGCTAACGCCTGTTAAAGTTGCGGCGAGTAGAAAGGCAAATACAAAAAACTGTTTCATGGTAACTAATGAATAATTGTTTGATCGTTGAGATTAATCGAAGAAAGCTTCAACTCCCGGATAATTGTATTTTTCTTTTGCATCTGATTCGGACAGGAGAAAGAATGTGAGCTCAGCTTCGGCACAGGTAGTTTCTTCCGAGTTGAGTATTCGTGCCTGAATTTTTGCGGTGCGTTTGGTTTGCTCAATCAATTTTGCCCTGATCGAAACCTCCTTCTGGTCAATCAAAAGCGGTTTTTTGAATCGCACTTTCATTTCGGCGGTTACGCCAACAGTTCCACATTTCACATAAACAACCCATCCCGATATTTCGTCGAGCAAAGTCGATTGTATGCCTCCATGCAGTACGTTTGGATAACTCTGCAAAATGGGTCGTGGTTTCCAAAAAGAAACAACTTCATCACCGTCTTCCCAGAACTCGAGGTGCAATCCAAAATCATTGTAAGGCGAGCATCCAAAACACTGGTAAACTTCGGGGTCGTCTTTCAGATGTATGTTTTTAATCTTTCTCATCGAATCAAAATTATAAAAACATTGGGGCTAAAACCACTCAAATGGTTATTCGGGCTCAAAGAATTTCCGAAGACTTAATTTTATCAGCAGTTTTGGCGAAAAATCAGTTTATCGTGTTTCAGAAAGCGATTAAGCCGGACCAGCTAGTTATTTCAGATAAAAAAATTGACTTTTCAATCCTTTTTATCTAGTTTAGGCAAATTAAAAGACTGAAAATGATAAAATCGTCGGAACTAATAATAAATGCGGATGGAAGTATATTCCATTTGCACCTGAAACCTGAACAAATTGCTGATAACATCATTTTAGTGGGCGATCCGGGAAGGGTTGAGATGATTGGTAAGATGCTCACAGACATAGAGTTTCAGGAACAAAACCGGGAATTTGTTTCAACAACCGGAAAGTATTGCGGAAAGCGAGTTACAATTGTTTCAACCGGAATTGGAACTGATAACATTGACATTGTAGTAAATGAGCTCGACGCGCTGGCAAACATTAATTTGGCTACACGCGAGATTAATCCGGAACACCGTACCCTGAATTTTGTGCGGATTGGGACTTCAGGAGGGCTTCAGGATTACCTCGACGTGAATTCTTTTGTGGTTTCGCAAAAAGCGATCGGATTCGATGGTCTGCTCAACTTTTATGCGAATCGCGATTCGGTATCAGATCTGGAATTCGAAGCCGCATTTAAAGCCCATACGAACTGGAACAGACAGTTAACCTCGCCTTATGTGGTGAATTGCTCGGATAAATTGTTCGCAAAAATTCACGGTGAAAAAACGGTTCCGGGAGTTACAATTTCTGCTCCAGGTTTTTACGGGCCACAGGGTAGGGTTTTGAGGCTTCCGTTGGCTGATGCGTATTTAAACGAAAAAATAGAATCATTCCAATACGAAAATTTCAGGATTACCAATTTTGAGATGGAATGTTCTGCAATTTACGGTTTGTCGAAACTTCTGGGGCACGAGGCGCTTACAATTTGCCTGATTATTGCCAACAGAGTTAAAAAAGATGCAAACGCTAATTATTACAATTCAATTGAGTCGCTTATAAAATTAGTACTTGATCGGCTAACAAGTTAACAGATAGATATATGGACGAAAACAAACTGGCTTCTTTAATTTCGCTTCTCGACGATCCTGATGAAGCTGTCTTCAAGCTGATTCAGGGACAGATTTTGTCGGAGGGTATCTCGATTGTTGAAAGGCTGGAGCATATTTGGGAAACCAGTTTGGATGATTTGATGCAGCGGAGGATTGAGTTGCTTATACAAACAATTCAGTTAAACGATACCCAGGAAAAAATAAAGAAATGGGCAAACAACGAAATCCTGGATCTGTTTGAAGGAGTTTTCCTGATCTCCCGATATCAATATCCGGGGTTGAAAATTAAAAGTATTCAGGCTCAAATAGATAAAATTAAGAAAGAAGTGTGGCTTGAATACAAAGCAAATTTTACTTCGCTTGAAAAAATTACTATTCTGAACCATGTGTTTTTTAATCGGTATAAGTTTAAGGTTGACAGATCACATAATGTATCGCCGCAAAATTGTTTCATAAACCGGGTACTTGATACGCGAAAAGGTTATTCTATCTCAGTTGCAATTCTTTACATGTTGGTTGGCAGGGCGCTGCAATTGCCATTGCAATACTACGATTTTGAGGAGAGTCCGCTTATTGGCTACGCTGACGAAAAGATGTCAACCTTTGCTGTTGGCGAAGAACAGAACAAGCAGTTAGCTATATTTTACGTTAATACTTCGAATAAAGGGGCGATTATTGGGCCAAGAGAAGTTGAATATTTTTTGCAATCGGGTGAAGTTCTTGAAGGTAAGAAATCGCTCGAACCTTGCACCGACAGGCAAATTATTAAGTGCCTGGTTGAAAAATTAAGGGACGACTACCGAAAAATCGGCATGCAGGAAAAGGTTGATTACCTGATACAAATTGCCGAAATTCTTTGATATAAAGCGCTTCGAGAAATGATTAAAGAACGGGCATTTCGCGAATAAACATTTCAGGTGCTATTATCAACAGAAAAAAGCGCTACAACAAAGGGTAACCTTTTACATTTACTTCGTGCATCATTTTGTAGATTTCTTCGAAAATCAACTCTACATTGGGTTTTGTGAAATATTCCCCGTCAATTCCGTAAGCCGGACGATGTTCCATTGCTGATAAAGTTCGTGGGGCTGTTTCCAGATAATTAAATGCCTGTTGCTCTTCCAGCACTTTTTGCATCATGTACGCAGTGCCTCCCCCAGGAACATCTTCATCTACAAAAATTACTTTATTGGTCTTTTTTATCGATTCGAGAATAAGGTGATTGATATCGAACGGCATTAGGGTTTGAACATCGATAACTTCTACTGAAATATTTTTGATTTCCTTTAGCAGATATGCCGCTCTTAATGCGTGATGGACATTCCATCCGTAGGTTACCAGCGTAATGTCTGTTCCTTCATTTACAATTTCAGGAACACCCAGCGGTATTTTAAACTCTCCGAAGTTAGAAGGCAATGGTTCCTTCATATTGTATCCTTTCAACGGTTCAATTACCAAGGCAGGGTCGTTTGCTTCAAGTAGAGAATTATAGAATCCGGCAGCCTGCGTCATATTTCGGGGAACGCAAAGGTAAATTCCCCGGAGTGAACCTAAAATGAGTTGTATTGGGGAGCCGGCATGCCATATCCCCTGCAATTGATGTCCTCTGGTACGAATAATCAGCGGTGCCGCTTGTTTACCGATGGTTCGATATTGCATACTGGCCAAATCATCGCTCAGGGTTGCTTGCGCGTAGATTAAGTAGTCAAGGTATTGAATCTCGGCAATCGGTCGAAATCCTCTTAATGCCAGTCCGATTCCCTGTCCGATAATGGTCGTTTCGCGTATTCCCGTATCAAAAACCCGAGCAACTCCATATTTAGCTTGCATCCCTTTCATTCCCTGGTTAACATCGCCAAGCTTTCCGGTGTCCTCACCAAAAGTAACCAGGTTAGGATGTTTTCGGAATAACGCATCAAAGTTCTGGTTGAGAATTTGTGACCCGTTTACCTGCGCCGGATTGTCCTGATATTCGATTCCAACACCATTTACAAAACGAGCTGAATCTTTGCTTTCTCTATAAAGGTTGGTGTTATAAAATTTTTTGTTTTGCTCTGAAAATTTTTCAATCCAGTCACCAAGCTCTTTCCGTTCATTACTTAAATCATTCGTTCCATGAATTTCGAAAAGAATTCGTTTGGCCAAACTGAAAAAAGCACGCCTCGTCGGGAATGTTTTGGTATTAATTGAATGAAGTTCATCTGTGTAGTCAAATTTTCCTGATGATTTTGATTTAATATGATCAACAATGCTAGTCAGGGATTTTGTTTCTGCCGAAAAACCATTTGTGTAATGCCTCCACGCAATATCCCGCGCATTCTTAGCGGTTTTAGCCGCTTTGTTTTCAATTTCAAAAAGAGTTTCCTGGTCAGCTTTCCCTGTTTCGAGCAACCATTTCCGAAACTGGACTAAACAATCAAACTCGTTTTCCCATGCCAGGCGTTCTTTTGATTTGTAATGCTCGTGCGACCCGGAAGTAGAATGACCAAGAGGCTGTGTTACTTCCTGAATGTGAAACAACACCGGGTTTTGAGTTTTCCGACAACGATCAATCCCTTCTGAAAAAGTTTGTACCAATCTGGGATAATCCCATGCTTTACAGGTAAAAATCGAAATTCCGTTGTTGCCATTGTCGTTTTCAAAACCTTTTAAAGCTTTTGATATGCTTGATTTTGTTGTTTGCAGCTCGATGGGCACACTAATTCCAAATCCGTCATCATATACCGCAACAGCCATTGGAACCTGCATAACAGCCGCAGCATTTATTGTTTCAAAAAACATTCCTTCAGAAGTACTTGCATCGCCGATAGAGCCAAACGCAACTTCATTTCCGTCAACATTGTTTCGTAGTTGCTTTTTGAGTTCCGGATTTTGCCTAACCAGTTTTGATGCCTGCGCAAGCCCTAATAATCTGGGCATTTGTCCTGCCGTTGACGAAATGTCCGAAGCCGAATTAAATTGTTCCATCAGGTTTCGAATTTCACCTTTGGAATCAATATTGGCAGTACTGAAATGGTTGTTGAAATTTCGTCCTCCGGTTGACGGGTTAAACTCGGCATCGGTGTCACCATAAATCATGGCAAAGAACTCTTCCGGTTTTAGTAAATCCAAAGCCAGCATAAACGTTTGATCACGGTAATAACCAGACCTCCAGTCGCCTTTTCTGAATGTTTTGGCGAAAGCAATCTGTGCCAGTTCTTTCCCATCGCCAAAGATTCCAAAATGTGCCCGCCCGTTGTGTACTTCCTTTCGTCCCATGAGGCTCAATTGGCGGCTTAAGCAAACTAAGAAATAATCATTTAATACGGTTGCATTCGCTTCCTCTTTAGTCTCCATGAGAATCGTTTTTTCCAGATACATAAGTTTTGACAGACTTTAGATTTTATTGTTTTAAATATGGATTCCTAAACATGAAAAACGAATTTCGTTTAAAGAATCTTTGCAGGAATAAGAACCATTTTAAAAGGGCTTTTGTTTTCGCATCCTACTTTTTACTGCTTTTCATTGTCTGTGATCTCTGTATTTGGAGCAAAATGGTTGAACAATTTTTATGAGATAAAATGCCGATATCTGTTTTTTCTGATCGTTAGGTTATCTGGGAAAGGACGACATTTAACAGTCCATTTAAAGTGATTTAATCGCGTATTTTTTTGTGAGAGTCAAAATGGTTTCGGTTGAGATTAGTTTGTTAAGTGCATCACGGATAGGAGCGTATTGTTCGTGCATGGGGCAAGGATTGTTGCAATCGCACGACTTTAATCCGAATCCACAACCATCAAAAGACTTTGTGTCTCCTGTTAAAGTTACCAGCTCTTTAATCGTTAGGTTTTCTTTCCCATTTGAAAAATAAAAGCCTCCTCCTTTGCCTTTTAGCGATTGTATAACTTCGAGTTTAGCCAATCGTTGCAAAATCTTTGCCATGAAAAATTGAGGAGCGTCTGCTTCTTTTGCAATTTCCAATATTCCTGGTCTTCGGCCATTACTATTTTGTATTTGAATATAAACCAGTGCCCTTAGGGCATATTCTGTTTCCTTGTTAAACATATATAGTAGTTTAAAAACATGTACAAAAATAAAAAATATTTTTAAAAATACTAAAAGACCGTTTTGTCTTTTAGTAAAATTATTTCATACATTTGCATCTGTAAATCTTAAAGTACGAAAATGGAAAAACTCATTTATTCAGACAAAATGTTGGGAGATATCGTAGCAGACGATTTTCGAACTGCAGAAGTATTCAAGAATGCCGGAATTGATTTTTGCTGTGGTGGTAAAAAAACATTAAAGCAAGCTTGTGAGGAAAAGGCGCTGAATTTAGAAGTGATAGTGCAGCAGATTGTGGAACAACAGACACTTCCAATCAGTAACGCACAAAATTTCAAAGACTGGCCATTGGATTTTTTGTGCGATTATATTGTCAATTTTCATCATAAGTATGTATTTAAGACTTTGCCGGAGCTGGTTTTCTATACCCGGAAGATTGCAGATGTACATGGTGATAATCATCCCGAATTACAGGAAGTTGCAAACCTTTTTGGCCAAATTAATTCAGAATTGCTGCAACATCTTCGAAACGAAGAAGAGATTTTGTTCCCAGCCATTAAGCAACTGTTGAAACACGGTAACGATGAAGCCAGAAATATTGTGAAGAGTGAGATAACCCGAATGAATGGAGAACATGAATTTGCAGGTGGTGCTATGGACAAAATCAATGAGATAACCAGAGGTTACCAGGTTCCTGCTGATGGGTGTAATACATACATGGTGTCATTTAAGCTGCTGAAACAATTTGAAGATGACCTTCATATTCATGTTCACCTTGAAAATAACATTCTTTTCCCGAAAACTTTAAACTTATAAGTTATGAAAACAGCAACTGCCAATTTAGAGAATGATCACGTCCATATTTTACGTCTTATCGAAGTTATGGAAGTGATAACACAACAACCAGAGCCAAATGTAGAGCATTTGGAAACTATAGTAGGGCTTATTCGAAATTTTGCTGACGGACTTCATCACAAAAAGGAGGAGGATCTTCTGTTTCCAAAATTGGTTGAAAAAGGATTTTCATTTGAGGCTGGACCGGTTGCGGTGATGATGCAAGACCATGTTGAGGGGCGAAAGTTTGTTAAAGGTATCGCTGACAACATTTTGGCTTATAAAGAAGGAAGTCGGCAGGCCGTCGGCGAAATTTACCGAAATATGTTTGGGTATATCGAGCTTTTGAGGGCCCATATATACAAAGAAAATCATGTTCTTTTCAGAATGGCAGATAATGTTTTGATGGAAGAAGAACAAAATGTTCTTCTTGGAGAATTTACAAAGCTTGAACGCTGTCCCGATGAGGAAGGCTCTGTTGCAGGATATCTAAAACAGATTGAGTTGCTTGGCAAGAATTACAATATACCGGATAATAATTAATCAATTTTTTAAAATTTAAACTTTCATCTATGAATACTAAAAGACTTTGGTCAGCCTTTATCGCTGTTATGGTCATTTCCTTTGCGGTATTGCTGTATTATGGCAAAGAAATCTATCGCCAGGCTCCCCCTGTTCCCGAGAAAGTAGTTACTTCGGACGGGAAAATTTTGTTCACCGGTCTGGATATAAAAGACGGGCAAAATGTCTGGCAGTCAATCGGAGGACAGGAGCTGGGGACTGTTTGGGGACATGGAGCTTATCAGGCCCCGGACTGGAGCGCAGACTGGCTTCATAAAGAAGCAGTTTACATGCTGGATAGATTAGCATTGTCCTCAGATGGTGTCTCTTACGAGAAACTTTCAGAAGAGCGTAAAGCAGCATTGAGAATTAGCTTGCAAAAAGAGCTTCGGGCAAACACATATAATGTCGATAACGGGATATTGACTGTGTCTCCGTTAAGGGCCGATGCTATTGCCAGCAACAGTAAGTATTATGCGGGGCTGTTCACCAATGATCCGGAACTTGACAAAACACGAGATGCATACAGTATTCCTGTTAATTCGCTGAAAGATCCAGAGCGTGTTCGTCAATTGAATGCCTTTTTCTTTTGGATTTCCTGGTCGTGTGTTACTGATCGTCCGGGTCAGGATATCACTTATACAAACAATTGGCCGGCCGAAGACTTAGTAGGGAATAAACCTGCTGGTTCTTTGTTACTTTGGACAGGCTTCAGTGTAATTATGCTTTTAGCAGGTATTGGTTTAATGGTTTGGTTCTATGCCCGTAAAAGAGACGAAAGTTTGGAATCTTTTCCAATCAACTTTCCTTTAAAAAATGAAGTGCAAACGCCGTCGCAGAAGGCAACGCTGAAATATTTCTGGATCGTGTCCGCCTTATTGCTCGTTCAAGTAATAATGGGAATTGTCACAGCTCATTATACCGTAGAAGGACAGGCTTTGTACGGCATTCCGCTTGCAGAATGGTTACCTTATTCTATTTCGCGCACCTGGCACGTGCAGATTGCTATATTTTGGATAGCAACTTCGTGGCTGGCTACAGGCTTGTATTATGCACCGGCTATATCTGGCGTTGAACCGAAATTCCAGCGCTTGGGTGTAAACTTTTTATTTAGCGCCTTGCTTGTAATTGTTGTCGGTTCTCTTTTGGGGCAATGGATGGGTGTTATGCAAAAGCTTGGCTTGATTCAAAATTTCTGGTTCGGGCATCAGGGCTACGAATATGTGGATTTGGGACGCTTTTGGCAATTATTCTTGTTCGTTGGATTGATAATTTGGCTGATTCTGATGGGACGGGCTATCTGGCCAGCATTAAAGCAAAAATCAGAAAGCCGTAATCTTCTCATATTGTTCCTGATTTCGACCATAGCAATCGCTGCGTTTTATGGCGCCGGGTTAATGTGGGGACGCCATACTAACCTTGCTGTGGCAGAATACTGGCGGTGGTGGGTAGTTCACCTGTGGGTCGAAGGTTTCTTCGAGGTTTTTGCAGCAGTAGTTACCGCTTTTTTGTTTGTAAGAATGCAAATCTTAAAAGCTGCAACGGCAACAACAGCAGTTCTGTTCTCTACAATTGTGTTCCTTGCCGGCGGGATTCTTGGAACATTTCATCATCTTTATTTCACGGGTACGCCGACCGCAGTTCTGGCGCTCGGTGCTACATTCAGCGCGTTGGAAGTTGTTCCGCTTGCCTTAATGGGGTTCGAAGCTTACGACAATTTGAAAATTAGCAGAAGTGCCGGGTGGATAAAAGCTTATAAATGGCCAATATACTGTTTTATATCGGTTGCTTTCTGGAATCTTGTTGGCGCAGGCATCTTCGGATTTCTAATCAATCCACCTATTGCGCTTTACTATATGCAAGGACTGAATACAACTCCAGTTCATGGTCACACAGCTCTGTTTGGCGTGTATGGCATGTTGGGTATAGGCCTTATGTTGTTTGTACTCAGAGATATGAATAAGGACTCCGAGTGGAAAGACCGTTGGATCAAATTTGCCTTCTGGTGCATTAATATTGGGTTGATACTGATGGTGTTAATCAGTGTTCTTCCGGTTGGATTATCTCAAACTGTTGCCAGTGTAAATCATGGATTGTGGTATGCCCGGTCGGCAGAATTTATGCAGCAACCACATATACTAACATTCAAATGGTTACGAATTTTTGGTGACACTGTATTTGCAGCCGGAACTATTGCATTAGCATGGTTTATTTTTGGTCTGGCTGGTGGCTGGAGCATCAAGAAAAAGTGATCTATCTAAAGAAAATTTTTACTGCGCCTCATTTGCTCTTTATGCTGATGAGGCGTAGTTCTTTTATACTGGCGATTGCGGTATAATAACGTGCAACTTTCTTGAAGATTTATAATGTTTGTAAGTCTCCATCGAATATTCTTTGTTGAGTTTGGCAAGAATACTATCCAGGTAATAATCAAATACTGCAAGGATACCTTTAGATTCCTGAATATTTAAAAGTTTTCGTTTAATCGTATTCACATCAAAATCTTCATTAGTTGAGTGAAGTTGATTAAATGTATTCTGGATTTCGGCTTTGATCAAATCAGAGCGTTCGTTATCTACGTTGGTCCCATTATCTTTGTCTTTTATTCGCTGTTAGGAGGGGTTGGATATACCGTAGATAAATTTATGAAACCCATATAGTGATTGTTTTAGTGATCGAAATCAGAAGCGACTCTTTGGAATGTTGAATGATGAGTTATGAATGATGAATGGGTTTCCTGCTTCAGGATGTTCACTTTTTCAACTTTAGGCACTTCGCACTCTAGGCACTCCCAACTTCTTTCGGGTTTCAGTGATCCCTGCCCGCCGTTGGCTATGGTCAGGCCGGGAAATCAGAAGCGACCCTTTGGAATGATGAATGATGAATTATGAATGCTGAATGGGTTCCCCGCTTCAGGATGTTCACTTTTTCAACTTTAGGCTCTCCGAACTTTAGTCACTCCCAACTTCTTTGAGGCATACGTGATCATAGGAAATCGATCAATGGATCTTTTATAAACATGTCGAACAAGTTAATCTAATGCCGTTTTTGTCGTCCTCAGAATCAAGTAGATAGGAATGAAAGCTTATGCTCGTAGACACCAAACCGTTGAAAGTTAGTAAACCAAAATTGAATATAGAGGATAACTACAATGACGATTTCCTGGAAGTCCATCAAATAATCAGAAAAAGGCTGTCAAAAAAGAACGACAAAGGGTTAGTCCTTTTGCACGGAAAACCTGGAACCGGAAAGACATCGTACATCAGGTATTTGCTGAGTAAAGTCAGAAAAGAAGTTATTTTTCTTCCGCCCAACCAGGCTAGTTCGATGACCAGCCCAGATTTAATGGCTTTGCTTATCGATCATCCCAATTCTATTCTGGTTATTGAGGATGCGGAGAATATTATTATTGACCGCGAAAAAAATGGGAACTCTCCTGTTTCTGCTATCCTTAACATTTCTGATGGGTTGCTTGCTGACTGTTTGAATATTCAGATTATATGCTCGTTCAACACGGATTTGTCGAAAGTGGATAATGCATTATTACGCAAAGGACGCTTGATTGCAAAGTACGAGTTTAAAGAACTGGAGGCGCCTAAAGCACAAATGCTTTCAGTCAAATTGGGGTTTTCAGGCTCAATTAACGAGCCGATGACTCTAACGGCAATTTATAATCAAGACGAGAAAAGCTTTGTTCCAGTGAAAAAGAAAAATCCAATTGGATTTATTTAAACGGAAGAAAGCACAGATAAGACATTCGAGATATTTTCTGATATTTATATTGATTAAATGCATTTATATGTCTCAGCGAGAAATAATTGGTCGTTATAGTTTAATTATTGGTAGGTTAAGGCGAGGGCCTTGCACCTTTAAGGAATTAAGCGCTTATCTTGAAATCGAATCAGAAATCCAGTCTTACGATTTTCGAATTGCAAAGCGAACATTCAAAAGGGATCGCGACGACATTTGTTCGCTGTATGGTGTTGATATTAGGTTTAATTTTTCGAAGAAGGTTTATTTTATTGACTGTGAAGAGGACTCGGAAGCAAATATTCGAATATTGGAAGCGTTCGACATGGCTAATGTATTGAAAATTTCAGATCAACTTTCGAAACACGTTTATTTTGAGAAGCGCAGACCCGCTGGAACAGAAAATTTATATGGGCTGCTTCATGCCATTAAAAACCAGTGCAGGATTAAATTTACCTACCACAAGTTTTGGGAGGAAATTCCCAGCCAACGAATTGGCGAACCATACGCGCTAAAAGAATTTAAGAGCAGATGGTATGTTTTGTTGAAGGAGCAAAATAGCAATACGATAAAGAGCTTTGCTTTGGATCGTTTAACGAATCTTGAAGTTAGTAATAAGACTTTTGAATTTCCGAAGGATTATAACGTGGAAGAAAGTTATCGTTATTGTTTTGGGATAATTAGTCCCAATGAAGTTGAGCCTCAAGAAATCATTTTATCATTTTCATCCTATCAGGGGAAGTATATCAAAACACTTCCATTGCATTCTACCCAAGAGGTACTTATTGAAAATAAAAGCGAATTAAGAATTAAACTACACTTGTGCATTACCCACGATTTGGTTATGGAGCTTCTTTCGTTTGGGGCAGAGATGAAAGTGTTACAACCATCTTCTCTGGCTGATGAAATTATGAAGGCACATAAAAAAGCCTACGAACAATACCGATAAAAGTAGCCGAAATAAGAAAGCCCGAAGGCATAAATCCAGTGAATTTTGATCGGGACTGACGTGACTCACTAACCCCCGACAAATAAAATATCTTCTTCAATTTTGATAGATAATAAGTAGCATTCAGGCTCCTCATTAATAAAAAGCTTTAGCTGACCAAATGCCTCTTTATCGAGATAATCTTCTGAAACACCTCGTTGTTTCATTTCTAAATATTTGCCTTCAATTAATTCGCGGTTTACCATAGCGTGTTTTTGTTATTTATTTCTTTGACATAAAGTGACTTTTTGAACTGTACATGCCGTTCTATTTGGAGCGCATTGAAATATTCTGAAAGATTTGATCAGTCCGCGGTTTTCCCGCTATTTTCCTGTTTTTCTCTAACCTGCTGAACCCGCCGGCGAGCTTCTTCTGAACTGATTTCGCCAGCATAAAAAGCCCGCGCAATTTCGTTAAGTTCACCCCTGACATTTTCGAAAGGGTGTCTTTTCTTTGTTTCGGTTTCGGGGGTAATGTCGGCAAAGCCTAAATCGGCCAGGGTTTTTGGTTTTTCACTCATTACGTTTGATTTAGTAGAATGATTTTGGGGTTACACCAACTCTAGTGGTTGTGATTTTTCTTTAAAAATAAGTAATTTCAGACACTTATCGTCAAACCCAAAGCAGTAATTATATACTCAATATTTACGTGTGAAATAAGCATGATTCGGAGAAACACCATTCGAAATGAATATTTTCTAATCCTACGAATTGAACGAAGCGAAATCCATGGAATGAATTCCATGTGGCAATTAAAAAAACAAGAAATACAAAATGATATATTGGATTGCTCATATAGACAATTGCCGTATTGGAATATCGGCCAAACCTAAAGGATTTGAGGAACTCGAAGCCGAAATCCTAAATTTTAAAGCACAGCAGATAGATTGGATAATCTCGCTGCTCGAAGATTGGGAAATAGAACAGTTTGGTTTAAGCGAAGCAGAAAACATTTGCGTGAGGCACAACATCAAATTCGACCGGCTACCCATTCCAGACAATTCAATTCCGGGATTTCATCGATTTGCTGATAAGATAAACAAGGTTTATGCTGAATTATCAAATACAGGATGTATTTTGGTGCATTGCCATCACGGACAGGGTCGTTCGGGGCTTTTTGTAGCCGGGTTACTTCTACGCTCAGGCATAACACTCGATAGCGCATTGGTAACCATTGAAAAGTACAGGGGATTTCGATGCCCGAGTTCAGCAGCACAGATAAGGTTTTTAAGTTCGTATCACTTGAGCTTGAAAAACTGTAAATGAAACGTTAGCAATCAAAAAGGCATTTTATTCACGATTAAATATTTGTATTCGTCGAGAAATGCAATATGTTGCCATTGCGGAGCTGGCTCTCCCAATTGCTTTATCAATATTTCTTTGATTTGCTCATAATTCAATTGCTGCCCGGTACAATAGGCATTAAACTGGGTGTCAGGTACAAAAATAAGCTCAGAACATCCTTTGTCTGACAAAATGCCGGTAAAGAATTTATATATTTCCTGGCATATCTCCAGAAACATGAGCAGGCCAACCCATTGATTATTTGTATAGTATATAAAATAATCGGAATAAAAGTCGAATTGCACTGTTCTATTTGCAATTAAACTACGAAACGACACGAACCCTTCGGCCAAAAATTGTTCATTGCTGTTGGAATACTTCTCGGGGACAAACGGAGTGAAAGATGCTCCCTGATAGTGGTCAACCTTTTGTGTCGGGTTGTTGCAAATTAGTTGCTCGAAATACAAGGCAACTGATTGACCTGAAATCTCGGCCATTATTTCAATCGCATCATCGCCTGTCGAAAACTTCAGCGAATGTGGTCCTATTACAACAATGTTTTCGTCCATATCAATATCACAGTTTATTTTTTTGTTTCGCAAGCCATACAGCGCAAGGCTCCAGGCACGAGCAAGAGGCGTTTAACAGGTATTTCGCAGCCACAACCGAGGCAAATGCCATAGTTGCCAGTGTTGATCCGGCCTAAGGCCGTAAGCAAAAATTTGCTTACGGTGGTAATTTTGTACCGCTGATAAGGAGTTAAATCGCCACGCTCTTCAAGTTGTAGTTTCACCGTACCGGTATTGTTGTAGCGCTGCAAGCGCTCCAATATCCGGCCTTCCTGCCATTTGACAAATTGAAACCAATCAGCTGAATTTCGATCAGTTTTTTCGAGAAATTCTTCCGACCAAAGGGTTGAATGTTTATCCATACCTGTTGATTTATCATCAGTTAAACAACTTGCAATTTAAGCTGAATGCTCAAATATTCAAGCCAACAACAAGTAAATTATAGCGCTTTTTTTAGAGATTTTTCTACCTGCTTGCCAGCGAAACCAGTGATCCCACCGGGGAAATCAGAAACGAACCTCGGAATTGTTGAATGATGAGTTATGAATGATGAATGGGGTCCCCGCTTTAGGATGTTCACTTTTTCAACTTTAGGCACTCCGAACTTTAGTCATTCCCAACTTCTTTGAGGGTTCAGTGATCCCTGCCCGCCGTTGGCTTTGGTCAGGAGGGGAAATCAGAAGCGATCCTTTGGAATGTTGAATGATGAGTTATGAATGCTGAATGGGTTTCCTGCTTCAGGATGTTCACTTTTTCAACTTTAGGCACTCCGAACTTTAGTCACTCCCAACATCTTTCGGGTTTCAGTGATCCCTGCCCGCCGTTGGCTTTGGTCAGGCGGGGAAATCAGAAGCGACCCATTGGAATGTTGAATGATGAATTATGAATGCTGAATGGGTTCCCCGCTTCAGGATGTTCACTTTTTCAACTTTAGGCACTCCGAACTTTAGTCACTCCCAACTTCTTTCAGGTTTCAGTGATCCCTGCCCGCCGTTGGCTATGGTCAGGCGGGGAAATCAGAAGCGACCGCTTCAACCGTAGTGTCGACAAATGTTGCGCAGACAAGCGTAAAGTTTCAGTGATCGAAATCAGAAGCGACCGCTTCAACCCTGTTGCGCATGAGGGTGGTTTCATCAATGAAAGTTTCAGTGATCGAAATCAGAAGCGACCGCTTCAACTTGAAAACAAGATTGAAAATGTAAATGTTATCCAAGTTTCAATGATCGAAATCAGAAGCGACCGCTTCAACCTGCCTGAAGCAGCCCTTTCATTAGGCCTCGCCTATAGTTTCAATGATCGAAATCAGAAGCGACCGCTTCAACTAAGTGTGATAGCTTTCCTTGTTGCCATCTTTATGGTTTCAGTGATCGAAATCAGAAGCGACCGCCCTCGGCAAATTTACCATTTCATTATTTACCATTTGCTATTTTCCGCCGTTTGAATCCACGGACAAAACTAAGAACTGTGGCCTCCATTTGTCAATCGTAAATTGTCTAATCGTAAATGAATTGGGTGATCGAAATCAGAAGCGACCGCTTC
>DAOPZV010000017.1:0-31924 GCA_035353575.1 Prolixibacteraceae bacterium
CATTGGTTAAGCGAAAAGTAAAAGACAAAATCTTCACCAGTTCGTTCAATTACGTTTTGGGACTGATCATTTTCCCGGTTTTTTACCTACTTGTTTATCTGCTCGTGTTACAACCCAGGTTTTCATTCCGGATTGGCGTACCGTTGGTTTTCCTGCTACCGTTTCTGGGGAAAGCAGCGTATATGTTGCTTCAATTCTACAAAAACACATTTCAGGAAAGCAAATACCTGTTCTGGACAAAAGATTACAAGGCAAAGACCGAAAAGCTGATTGAAGAACGCTGGATTTTGATTGAAACAATTCTGGAGAAGGCAAATTTCTGAAAAACGGCAGAAAATATTAGCCGAAAACATTATCACGACGCTTAGTTTTATTATTTTTGGCATCGCAAATAAGCGGGAGTAGCTCAGTGGTAGAGCATCAGCTTCCCAAGCTGAGGGTCGCGGGTTCGACCCCCGTTTCCCGCTCAAAAAATCAAGGACTTACAAATTAAATTTTGTGAGTCCTTTTTATTTGCACCAGCTTTTGCACCTTAGCTCAACTTTTGCACAGATTCAGGCTTTTTCATTTCGAATTTTCGATCCACAAAACCGTGTTGTAGGTCCCATACTCATTTTGCTCGTACAACTTATTGACCGGATCGAGTATCCATTTCCCGTCCACAATAAATTTGTAGGTATATTTTCCTTGTGGCAGATAAATTGGGAAAATCCATTTTCCACCCTGCTTCACCATTCGGTAGTCCTTGGTGCTCCAGCCGTTGAAACTTCCGGATAAGATTACCTGCTTTGCATCAGGATATTCGGCCAACTCAAAAATGTGATTGGCTTTTAGAGCGATGAATGAATTTTGAGTATCGCCCGCACCCACAGAGAACGGATTTGCAGGATCGATCATCCAGCGGCCATCAACGATAAACTTGTATTCGTAGTTTCCTGGCGCAATCACGTATTGAAGTTGCCAGCCTTTGGAACTCTTGTCCATAACCAGTTCGGTAGGGCTCCAGTTATTGAAACTTCCGGCTAAAACAACTTTCTGTGCGTTGGTATATCCGTCGAGTTTAAACGTATAGGCTTCACCAATTCCGAGGAAAGAATTTGAATTTCCGTAGGTGTCATTTTTCACCACCGGATTTCCAGGATCGGTTATCCAACTCCCATCCACAATAAATTTGTAGGCATAAGTGCCATCGCGCAGGTAAACAGAAGCGGTCCACCCATCAGCGGTTTTAGCCAAGGCAATTCCTTTGGGTTTCCAGTTTAGGAAATTGCCGGTCACAACAACTTTATCAGCTGTTTTAAAGCCTTTCAATTTAAACTCGTGATTGTAACAAAACACAACTGAATTGTCAGACCCCGAGCCACCGTCTTCCCTGAGCTTGTTGCTTGGATCAGTAATCCAGCGCCCGTCAACTATAAACTTATACGTATATTTTCCGGGAAGAAGATTGAGATCGATCATCCAGCCGGTGCCTACGAATTTCATTGGAGTTTGAGTAGTGCTCCATTTATTGAATGTTCCGGAGATGTATATTTTTGAAGCCGATTTGAACCCGGGAAGATAAAAGCGAGCAATAGGATTACTGTAAACAAAAGCATTGGCAACCGTAAAGTTATTTACACCAAAGATTGCAGCCGACTCATTTTCGCTACCAGCAAAGTTCGACCATTTGTCAACCATCAGAAGCAGGTCGTTCAGGTTGATTCGCTTTGCTGCGCCTGTATGAATTGCTTTGGATAGTTCAGCCATATTGCCTTGTAGCTTTCTCACCTGCCAGGTTTCTCCGTCGAGCGTAATCGTTGTTTTTCCTTTATATACCTGATCGATAAGAATGCTATCCAAATCAAACAAATCCGAAAGTTCTTTCTTTTCTTTTGCTGTCCATTTCAGGTTAAGCGTGAAAATGAGTTTTCCATCATCAATCCGACACACGTTGTCGGGGTTAAATTTCTGCGGAAATGCCGGCAATGTATGCAATACAAAAAGCATTATGACAAAAATTACGGTCGTCTTCATTGTTTTTCTCCTTTCGTAAAACGCATTCCAAATTGTCCGCTCAAAAAGTTGACACATAAAACTCCGCTTTCCAGGAACCCGGAGCCCAACAAACCATCGATGTGCGTACCGTAAGCCTCGCTCAACCCATCGAGGTTGGTAATAACGGTTTCCATCTCTGATATTTTTCGTGAACCGATCACAAAATCGCTCATCCGTCCAAACAGCACCTCAGACCCGGCTGCACCTGCTCCTTTTAGCGAAGCACGACGGGTGATGACAATTGTACTCATCACTTTTTTATTCAAATCGGCACTAATCGCGTTTGTCTCAGCACCGGTATCAATGCAAAAATTCAAAAGCTTCCCGCCAACCGCGCCTTTTACAAACAGAATATTCCCGTTTCCCTCAATCTTTTGTGAAAATTCGGGAACAAAGCTCTTCGATCCTGAATTTACTCGCCTGCCTGCTTTGTCAATTTTATAAAGTTTAAGTACACTGCGTCTGGCGTCAATTACTACTTCAAGGCTTCGCAAAAGGCTAAAACCGATCAAACCAATAATTTTGACGCCTCTTCGGTTCTCGATATGGCCAAGGTTAGCAACATCGGCAGTTAAATTACTATACCTGAGCTCCGCAAATTCGAGTTGCCCCACAGTAATCTGCTCCACTATACCAACAGACCCGGTGATGCCGCTCGACACTACTCCTCCAGATTTAACGTGCTCCCTGAAATAAGTGCTGTTTAAAACCAAGCCATTAGCCCCTGTGTCAAAAACCAGATTACCGGCTTCGCCATCCACTTTTGCCTCAATCAGGAACAGGCGTCCGACCCGCTTTAACGGAATAATCACAGAATCGGTTTTCTGCGAAAATTCAGGCGTGTAATAATTGCTTGCTGAACTGATATAAAGATTCATTCCGGGATACAATGCCACCGACGGAAAGGAAAGAAGTGGACTGAAAGTTGTGAATGACGGCAAAAAAGCCATACAAAAAAGCAAGGCTATGAAAGATAAAATGCGATTACTAAGCCGAACTGCCATCATTTGCGAATTTTGAACCAAGTTAACGATTCGCATATTGCAAGGCAAATTCTTTCCCGACTATTTACTGAAATAGCGAATTATGTATTGAACAATTCGTTGAGCTTTTGCTCACGAAACTCAAAAATTCTCTTTAGTTGCGCTTTCACAAACAAACCATGAGCTATCCTGCCAATAAAGCCAAAAGGCAATTTGTACGACACCTGATCGGTCATCAGAACTCCTGATTGTTTTTCCTCGAACCGATGAATATGATGCCACATGCGATATGGACCAAACCGCTGCTCATCAACAAAATAACTTCCAGCCAAAACATGGGTTATTTCAGTTATCCAATTGGTTACAAAGCCTGGGAAAGGCGAAACTTTGTAGGTAATGATCTGCCCCGGGAACATTTTCTCAGGTTGTCCGGAAGTAATTACAAATCCCATTCCCGGCGGAGTGATGGTCGCCAGGTTTTCAGGAGAGGAAAAGAATTTCCAGGCCTCATTCATGTCAATTTTTAAAAACTGACTGACCTCCAATGTATAAACTCCCGAATGCTGCCGAAATGAAATCATAAGTGTTCTCGTTTTACAACGGAAGAAACACTGTGAGTTCTACTTTGTTTAATCTTTTCTACACATTGGCCAACAAATAGGCAAGATTAAAAAATCGTCTTCACTTTGGAAATTTCCGACCATCATTTCTGATTTTCGGGTAAGCTTTTGTTTTTTTGTAACTTTGAAGCTCTTTCAAAAAGGAGTTTTCCGCTGAAATCATTTTAAAACACAAGAATATGGCATTAATTAACGAGAATTACCTGAAACTTCAGGCGGGATATTTGTTCCCGGAGATTGGACGCAGAGTGCGTGAATTTGCAGAAGCCAACCCCGACAAAAAAGTGATCCGGATGGGCATTGGCGATGTTACACAGCCACTTGTTCCCGAGGTTGTAAAAGCATTTCACGAAGGTGTTGATGATATGGCCAAAGCAGAAACCTTTAAAGGATACGGACCAGAACAAGGTTACGATTTCCTTCGCGAAGCCATTGCAAAAAACGACTACCAAAGCCGTGGCGTTGACATTTCGGCTGACGACATTTTCGTTTCAGACGGTTCGAAGTGCGACACCGGAAACATCCAGGAAGTGTTTGGAGCCGCCAACAAAATTGCGATCTGCGACCCGGTTTACCCGGTTTATGCCGACACAACCGTTATGTCGGGCAAAACAGGCAAGATTCAGCCAAACGGCTATTTCGAAGGCATTATTTACCTGCCTTGCAACGAAGCAAACGGTTTCATTCCTGAATTGCCAACAGAACGCCCGGATCTGATTTTCCTTTGTTTTCCGAACAACCCAACCGGAACAGTTGCAACAAAAGCAGAACTAACCAAGTGGGTTGAATATGCCCGCGCCAACAAATGCGTAATTTTATATGATGCAGCTTACGAAGCATTCATCACCGATCCGTCGATTCCGCACTCAATTTTTGAGATTGAAGGTGCAAAAGAAGTAGCGCTCGAATTCCGTAGTTTCTCGAAAACAGCAGGTTTCACCGGCACACGTTGTGCATTCACTGTCATTCCTTCGGAGTTAAAAGCTTTCGATAGCAATGGCGTGGCTCATCCGGTAAAACCGCTGTGGAACCGCCGTCATACGACCAAATTCAATGGGGTTTCTTATCCGGTGCAAAAAGCCGCGGCAGCTATTTATACTGAAGAAGGTAAAAAGCAGGTGAAGGAAGTTGTTGCTTATTACCTCGAAAATGCCCGCATCATGCGCGAGAGCCTGAAAGCTTCGGGCTACGAAGTGTTTGGCGGAGTAAACGCCCCCTACGTTTGGGTAAAAACCAAAGGTGCAATGAAATCGTGGGATTTCTTTGATAAATTACTGAATGAAGCCAATGTAGTTGGTACACCAGGTTCAGGATTTGGCCCATCGGGCGAAGGCTATTTCCGCTTCTCAGCTTTTGCCGATCGCGCCAATGTTTTGGAAGCAATGGAACGAATCAAAAATCTGAAATAAAAGATTCAAAATACCGATATTTGGTACTTAGTCAGGGTTTCACTTTAGAGTGAAGCCCTGACTTTTTTACGGCTGCGGATCAAGTAATTCTTTCGTCAGAATACCCATAATTTTATTGCGAACGATATGCCCAAGCTATTTGTTTCTATATATTTGTCATAACGAGAGTTTGGTATGACAAAAAAAGCTTTGCTGATAGTTTTACTCGTATTCCTGGTTTTTGGCGATCTGGCCTATTCCTTCATGCAATACTATTACACGCCTATAGACGGAGACTTGGCCTCAGGTGTAGCCTGGAATGAACATATTCAAAAGATTTTTGACGACCCGTTTGGGTTCCGAATGCTTCAAACCGGAGAAAAGCATATTAATCCAAATCGAGTTTTTTCTCATCTCGCTCAAAAAGAATATATGCAAAGGGTGCCATTGTGGCTCCAGAATTTCACAGATCCGATAACCTCTGTTTATCTGTCTTGTGCTCTTTTGAAAATATTGGTTCATTTGATTTTTCTCTTCACTATCAGCGCACTCATTTCAGGCACAACCCGAATATTCAGCAAATCATTTCTACTGGCAGCTATACTTGTTTCGCCTTTCATTCAGGCAAACGGATATTGGGGACACATGGGAATAAACGATCATGCAACCACTTATGTATTTTTCTTTTCAATACCGATTGTTCTTTTGTTCGCATACTACTCGTATTTCCTTTATTCAGGAATGAGAGACCAGACGAGAAACCTGAAATTTATTGATTTGCCAATAATTCTTGTAGCATCGATTATTCTGCCTCTTAGCGGTCCGCTTAACCCGGGAATTATACTTATCGTCAGCTTGATTGTCCTTAGTTTCTATTTGAAAGACTTTCACAAAAACAAAGGAGATTTTGCAATTACCAAAGTTGCACTATTCCTGAAAGACGTTCCTGTCAGAGTATATGCCTTTTTTATTCCGATAACAGCAATTAGTATCTATTCTCTGGTTCTTGGCCTGTACGATTCAAATTTTCAGGAAAGTACAATACCTGTATTTGAACGTTATCTGAAATTGCCGCTCGGCATTTACTACCAAATTACTCAATCACTTGGAGTACCTTTTCTCCTATTGACAATTGGGATCAACCTTTTTCTCATTAAAAGAAACCTGCCAAATGCAGACCGACAAAAAACGCAAACAAGGTGGAACTGGATTGTGTTATTTTCACTGTTGTATTTGTTATTGTTGCCTCTTGGCGGCTACAGGCCCTACCGTCCCAACATTCTGCGATACGATACTTTTATTCCAATCACCATTACCCTAATATATTTCTGTGCCAATTCGGTCTTCATTTTAATCAATAACCTAACGGGAAGAAAACTCAGCTACTACGGATTGTACTTAATCGCAATCTTTGCAATTTATGCAAACTCGGACCGGATTGAAACTAAAAAAGTTGATTTTGAAAGACAATGCATTGAAACACTGGTAAGCTCACAAAACCAGGTAACCAAACTACCTGCAACATTTAATGTGATGTCGTGGAGCCCAATTACAAATCCAGAACAATCGAGACCCAACGCGATCATGCTCGAATATTGGCATGTTACAAAAGATCAAAAACTCTACTATCAGTCCAATGAATAAGCAGAGCAAGTGTTTCGCCACGAAATGAACTCTTGTAAAAATCGAACCGTTTTACTGCAATGTCGCACCTATTTGTTGCGATTTCGAACCGCTGCGATGCGATGTCGCACTGAATTGCTGTGACTTCGCACCAATTTGCTGCGATGCCGTACTGTTTTACTGCATTATCGAACTGCCACGCTACGATGCCACGCCATTTTGCTACGATTATCGAACTGCCACGCTGCGATGTCGCACTGATTTGCTTTGATTTCGCACCTCCACGGTGGAACATCGCACCGTTTTGCTGCGAGCCTTGGGAAATAAAAATACCGATACTCAGTCAGGGTTTCACTCAAAAGTGAAGCCCTGACTCTTTTAGAACTACTGAATGGTCTTCAAAACATCACCCAGCAGCTCATTAAATTTCATAACATGATCGGGTTTGGGTGAATAGCCAACCAAAACAACCACAAGCTCTTTGGATGGAATGACAAATATTTGCTGCCCGTCGTGACCATTGCACGAATACATATCGGCAGGAGCAGATGGAAACTCTTTGGCCTGATTCAGCCAGAACAGCGCTCCATATTCCCCTTTGCTGTCTGATGCTGGAGTCGTGGTATATTTCACCCAGCCTTCCGGAAATATTTGCTCTCCGTTTATTTTTCCTTCATTCAGGTAAAGCAAGCCAAAACGGGCATAGTCGCGCACCGTTGCATAAACATACGACGAACCAACCTGCGATCCGCTGCCATCGGTTTCAAAAACAGCATTGACCATCCCAATTTTATTAAAAAGTCTTTCCTGCGAAAGCCGGTAATATTCGTCATCGTTTCCAATAGTCTTGCGCATCAGGTAATTCAGCACATTCACCGAACCCGACGAATAATACCAATGTGATCCGGCGGAATATTTCGGCAGCTTGGTATATGCAAATCTGGCAAAATCGCTTTCGCAATACAGCATCGTGGTAACATCCGATCGGTTTCCGTATTCTTCGTTCCAGTTCAAGCCGCTTTGCATTTGTAGCAGATCGTTTATTGTAATTTTCTTTCTTTCGTCGTTTTGCCATTCGGGAATCGCTGCCGGTTGCTCAAGGCTGAGTTTTCCGTCTTTTATCAATATTCCGGCTAAAGCATTGGTCACACTTTTAGCCATCGACCAACTCAAAAATCTCGTTTTTTCATTAAACTGTGGCTGGTAGGCCTCAACAACAGGAACACCTTTGTGCACCACCATAAAACCAAAGGCGTGGCCTCGATAACCATCCTCATCCAGCAATTTCTCAGCAATTCGCTCAAGCTGAACCGTATCTGTCGCACTACCTTTTGGTGGCAAAATATTTCCCAATGGCCAATGTGTAGTATCAGGATTATAATTCAGCTTTATCTCAGGAAATTTCACCTTCCGAAGTTCTTCTTCTCCGACTCCCCGCAATAATGTGGCTCCAAATCCTTTTCGGTAAATTGCTTTCGACTTTCCCCACAAAAATGAGCTCGTCACACTCGAATCTTTTAAATCAACTTTGTTTTTTGCATACTGAATGAATGAGAAATGGAGGTCCATCGCTTCAACTTCGGCCTGTTCTCTTCCGGAGACAAACACAGCAGAGCACAAATATTTGGCCGGATACCCGGTTATAATAGGCAAAAGCGAATTGATATAATAGGCACCATAGCCCAAAACAACCAGCAAAACCAATAAAACAACCCGAAGAATTCGCCTGAAAACCGCTTTTCGTGATGATGCCTTCATAGAAAAAGAATTTGCATGTTTATTAACTAAAGATAAGCAATTCGACCGAGACCGCTATGGCCCCCGAGCACTAAAGTTTAGCTTTCTTCATTGTGTTTACTATCGTTAAATACCGTTAACGAATGTTAGTTCAAACCAATAGTAGGTTACAATTGCTTAATTTTGTTTCAAAGCCATTAAAAAACAATGTTTCAATTTTACAAACACCAAAAGAAAAGTTGCCCTGGCTATTCAGTGAACGTTTGGGCATTTTTATTCAGAATAACCTTTAAAGCATTAATAATTATTGCATTAGTAGCTGATGTGTCAGTTGGATTGGCACAAAAAAAGGAGGAGAAGCCGGTGCCTGTTGTAAACGGGCAGATTTTTAACATTGAAGATGGTACGCCAGTGGCATTTGCAGTGGTTACCAACCACCGGACAAAAGAAAGTGTCAGTGCAAATCTGAACGGAATATTTACAATAAACGCCACGATTACCGACAGCCTCGAAATCAGTTCGCTCGGGTTTCAGAAAGAAACCATTGAAATTCCTTCGGTTTACAATGTTGCAGAGGTACTGACTTTGTACGCCCGCCCACTTAGTTTCCTTATTCCCGACATTAATGTTACGGTGAAAAAAGAGCAAATGAAAATTGACAAAGAGAACCGCATTGTTTCGCCATATTTCAGGAATGAGATCATGAAAGAAAAGCCAGCTTCAGAAAAGGTTTACGACAATCAAATCAGCTTACTAAGCATTCCCCTAGGCGGAAAAAAAGACAGAGCAAAGCTAAAAGTACAAACAGCAGAAGAAAACGACAGGCAATGGGCATCACTTTCGAGGGTTTACAATAAAGAATTAGTTGTTGCGCTAACAAACTTAAATAATACTGAAGCTGACAATTTCATGATGTACCTCAACGGCAAGAATTTAGCTAAACGAATGACAACCAAACAAAACGCTACTTATACCATTCTTCAGCAGTTTAAAATTTATAAATCAGAAGGGCATTAATCCGTCATGTATAAATCAGGTTCTGAACAGGATTTTTGTACTTTTGCAACAAAGCCATGAGCGCATGAAGCAATTACCCCTTACGTCCGCCAAATTAAACTGCAGCAAAAAGCTTTTTTGTGGAGATTGGTTTGCGCAATCATTCCTGAAAGGGGACAAATCTCTCTTTGCAACTGTTTTTATTGCCTTGTTCATTTCTTTTTCCTCCGTTTCCTTAGCTCAAACCGACGACGTTGACCCCATGCCAATTAAGTTGAAAGGCCAGGTTTTAAATCTTGAAGACGAAATGCCGGTTCCGAATGCGATAATCATGAATATGAGAACGAAAGCTACCATAAGCGCCGACCTGCAAGGCCGGTTTCTGATGGACGCTTTAAATATCGACAGTTTGCAAATTACTTCTCTTGGATACGCAAAAAGCATTGCACATATTCCTGCAAACTACAACGAGATGAATACCCTGATCATTTATGCCAAACCGGTCAGGTTCTCGATTCCCGACGTAAATGTGAAGGGTGCGCAAAAAAAGGTAAATCTCGATGGCGTACCAACCGGGAAACAGCCGAAAATAGCACCCGAACTTAGGGGTGACGCATACAACAAAAAACCGCCTGTAATTGCCGCTATTGTTAACCCAGCCAGTTTTTTACAATATCACCTGGGCAAGAGCGAAAAGGAAAAACGAGAAACGCGCAAAGCAATACTTTCAGAAAAGCAATGGGAAACAATTTCCCAATTCTACAATAAAAGCCTCGTGATAGAATTAACAGGACTAAATAATACCGAAGCCGATTATTTTATGATGTACATCAACGGCAAAGGCTTGTTAAGCCAAATGCGTACCGAATACGACGTACGTAACATCATTAAAGAGCAATTTAAGCTCTACAAAGAAGAAGGGCACTAGTTAATCTGCTAAAAATTACGACCTTTGCCGAAAAAGATGCAAAGGAACAAGCTTCAGTTATGAAGAAAAGTTAATCACCTTTAATTGAATAATCTTGAAAGAAATTCAGAATAAAAAGATAGTCGTTAAAAAGCAGACGCAAACGCCAGAGCAACCGGTTTCTGACGGATTGATCCGTTTAAATAAATACATCTCAAATTCGGGCGTTTGCTCACGTCGCGATGCCGACAAAATTATTGCAGAGGGTCAGGTTACAGTAAACGGGCAAGTGGTTACCGAGCTTGGCTTCAAGGTTTCGCTCGACGACGATGTTCGTTATGAAGGAAAACAACTAAATCCGGAGCGAAAAGTGTATCTGCTGCTGAACAAACCGCGTGGTTTTGTGACTACACTCGACGATCCGCACGCCGAACGTACCGTGATGCAACTGATTGAAAATGCGTGCAAGGAGCGCATTTACCCGGTTGGCCGGCTCGACATGCAAACCACGGGATTGCTCCTTTTTACCAACGACGGAGAACTCGCGAAAAAACTTACCCACCCGAGCTACGAAAAGAAAAAGGTTTATCACGTTCAGCTTGATAAGGATTTGGAACCCGAAGATCTGCAAAAGATAAAAAAAGGATTTGAGATCGAAGGCGGTTTTATTGCTGCCGACGAAATTGAAATGATCGATTTCAACGACAACCGGCAGATCGGAATTGAAATTCATTCAGGTAAAAACCGCATTGTCCGCCGTATATTCAATCACCTTGGCTACAACGTTGAAAAACTCGACCGCGTTATGTTTGCCGGGTTGACAAAAAAAGACCTTCCGCGTGGCAGGTATCGCTTCCTCACTCCTCAGGAAGTGAATTTTTTAAAAATGAGCTGATGTAATAATTTTCACTTTCGAAGACTAATATAAAGCGTTGGAAAAAGAATTTACACAGATAATCACCGAGAACCAGGGAATAATTCACAAGGTTTGTTCCGTTTATTGTGATTTGGAAGAAGACCGGCGTGATTTATTTCAGGAGATTCTGGCACAATTGTGGAAATCTTATCCATCGTTCAGAAACGAATCGAAGTTTTCCACCTGGATGTACAGGGTAGCTTTGAATACGGCCATCACCAGCTTCAAGAAAGATAAACGTCAGCCCGACAAATCAGGTATTTCGTACGAAAGCCTTCAATTGGCCGAAGAAATTTACGATTCGGTAGAAGAAGAACAAATTAAAATACTGAACAAAGCAATTTCGCAACTGAGTGGAATTGAAAAATCGATTATTCTCTTGTTTCTTGAAGATAAAAAATACGAAGAGATCGCTGAAATAACCGGAATTACCCAAAACTATGTACGGGTAAAAATGAACAGGATTAAAAAGAAGTTGAAGTTGCTAATGAACACGGAAGAATAGAGAGATGGATTTAAAGGATTTAAAATCGGCGTGGGAAACATATTCTTCTCAGGAGATGAACAAACATCGGCTTGAAAAGGAGACAATTCAGGAAATGCTTAAAACCAGAACCAGGTCGCTGGTTGAACGAATTAACCAAAACATCAGAATTGGATTAACTATTCTATTGCTTTTTATCGCCTATGTTGTGGCCGATTCAATGTTTCTCTCGGCATACTTCTCGAAAGTTATTATTCACCAGGTTGTTGAATACCCCAAATGGCTCGAACCAATCGATTTCTTTACAATTTCCCTTATCGTTTTGACTTACCTTTTCTTCGTTATCAGGTACTTAAAAATAAAACGAAGTTTCTCGATCGATCTTCATATCAAAGACTTGCTTAAAGGGATTCTCGAAACGGTACAGACCTACAGACGGATGTTCTTCCTTGCAGTGGGCATGTTTCTATTGAATATGATTGCTAGTTTTTCTGCAGGAATTTACGAAGGAATTAAAATGAATGCCAATTCCAGAAACATTTCCATCTCACAAATCGAATCCAGCCAAATTTGGAAACAAGTTGCTTTTGGAACACTAATTTTAATTCTCTTTGTCGCGCTCTTTTTTTACGTCTTCCGCTGGGGATTCAATAAACTTTACGGAAAGTACCTTCAATCGATAAAAGATACTCTCAAAGAACTCGACGAATCTGAAACCGCCGAATAATTCAGGATTTCAGGAAACTAAACATTTTTGCAGACCGGCTTGTTACTGAAAATCAAACAAGTCAGTCAACTTTATGCAGCGAAATGTCCATTCGGTTGAAGAATATATCAGTTTAGTTCCGGAAGATCAAAAAGACGCTATTCTGCGCTTACGCGAAGTTATTAACCAAAATATCCCTTCCGGCTTTTCAGAACAAATTAGCTACGGAATGATCGGGTGGGTTGTTCCGCACAGCCTTTACCCTGCGGGTTATCATTGCAACCCCCAATTGCCACTTCCTTTCCTGAATATTGCAGCGCAGAAGAATTTCATCGCTGTTTACCACATGGGTATTTACGCCAGCCCAAGCCTGAT
This sequence comes from Prolixibacteraceae bacterium, assembly GCA_035353575.1. Lineage (GTDB taxonomy): Bacteria > Bacteroidota > Bacteroidia > Bacteroidales > Prolixibacteraceae > Aquipluma. The sequence continues at coordinate 12,773 of DAOPZV010000017.1, forward strand.
GGAATGGTTTGTCAGCGAATATCCGAAATTCAGCAAACAGAAGCTTGACATGGGGAAAAGTTGCATGCGCTATAAAAAACCTGACTTGATACCCTTCGAATTAATCGGAGAGCTGGCTCTGAAAATATCGGTAAACGAATGGATCAACTTATATGAATCGAATTTTGTCCGAAAAAAATAACCTCAAAAACTTACAGTTATGAACGCATTAAAAATCATTGGAGTAGCTGTAGCCGGAATCATTGTGCTGCTACTGGTTGTTGCAATTTTTGTTAACGGCAAATACGCTGTTGAACGCGAAGTGACCATTAACAAGTCGAAACAGCAGGTTTACGACTACGTGAAATACCTCAAAAATCAGAACCAGTTTAGCGTTTGGGCGAAAATCGATCCGGAAATGAAAACCGAATTTCGTGGTGAAGACGGAACGGTAGGTTTCGTTTCGGCATGGGACAGCCAGAATAAAAAAGCTGGCAAAGGCGAGCAAAAAATTCTTAAAATTGACGAAGGCAACCGCATTGATTACGAATTGCACTTTATTAAACCAATGGAATCAATCGACTATGCCTTTATGGAATTTAAAGCTGTGAACGACTCAATCACAACTGTAAAATGGAATTTCCATGGTGAAATGAAATACCCGATGAAATTGATGTTGCTTTTTATGAACATGGAAAAAATGCTGGCTCCTGATTTGCAAAACGGACTGATTAACCTGAAAACGATTTTGGAGAAATAACCACGAAAACTCAGATCTACCGTATCAGGTAAGTCGAGAAACATCAAATTTTAATCATTCAAAAAAACCGAAAATTCAGGATTTCCGGATTTTATAGTAAATTGCAGCAAAGCAAATTCACATCGGAAGAATTGTTCGGTTTCTGATTCGGTCAGGTGTATCTTTTCAATTAAAAATTAAGGTCAGCAAAATGAAACTATTACTGCAATGGACTACAGTAATTCCTGTAATTGCCGGGGCTCTGCTTTTTTCGGGCGTCATACATAATAACGGCCTGTTCCAGGTAATTGCAAGCTTTTTACTGATATTGAGCGTTATGTCGGCGGTTCATCACTCCGAAATTATTGCCTATCGAGTTGGTGAGCCATACGGAACGATTATCCTGGCTGTCGCCGTAACAATAATTGAGGTTTCGATTGTGGTTTCGCTCATGATTTCAGGAGGGAAAGAAGCTGCCGCTTTGGCCCGCGACACGGTATTCTCGGCCACCATGCTAATTCTGAATGGTATTGTTGGCTTATGCCTGTTTATTGGCGGACTAAAATACAAAGAACAGGATTTTTCGAAAAACGCAGCAACAATCGCGTTGGTTTCGCTTGTCTCCATTGTTGTTCTCACCCTGGTTTTCCCCTCGTTTACAACCAGCGAAGCCGGACCCTACTACTCTACTCCGCAGCTTATTTTTGTATCTATCAGCTGTTTGGTAATATACGCCGTGTTTCTGTTTGCTCAAACTAAACGCCATCGCGAATATTTTGTTACAGACGACGGGGCTGAAAAAAATCATTCTGTTGAAATTACCAACCTCGTGTTTGCCACCAGTTTGTTTTTCCTGTTTGTCAGTCTTGTAGTTGTTGTTTTGCTGGCCAAAACCCTTTCTCCAACAATCGAAACCATTGTAATCAGTCACGGACTTCCAAAAGCGCTGGTTGGTGTAATTATCGCTTCTGTTATTCTGCTACCCGAAGCAATTGCGGCAATAATTGCGGCAAAGAAAAATAAACTACAGACTAGCCTTAACCTGTCGCTTGGTTCAGCGCTGGCCAGTATTGGGCTCACAATTCCATCTGTCGCCGTAATCAGCATTATTTACAACATGGATATTGTGCTTGGATTAGACATCAAATCTATTATTCTGCTTGCACTTTCGATTTTCATCGTGATGCTTTCGCTCGCCAGCGGCAGAACCAATATTGTTTACGGAGCAGTTTTGTTGGTTAATCTACTGGCTTTCATATTCCTGATAATACATCCGTAAGAAACACGGCTATTCCTTCCAAACATACAAAGACTGCGATTTGGAATTGTATGATCTTCTGTTTTTAATAGCTTTGCAGCTTTTAAAACCTTCATTATTGCCGTTAAATTATGTGGTATAAACTTACGCTGATTCTCTTATTCTCATGCCAAATCCTGACAGCACAAACAAAACAACCTAACTATAAGAACCCAAATCTGAGCGCCGACGAGCGCACTAAAGATTTGTTGAGTCGCATGACTATAGACGAAAAGCTAGGGCAAATTCTGTGCTTTATGGGTTGGGAAATGTACGAAATCAAAGGCAGCGAGGTCACACCTTCCGAGCAGTTCAAAAAGCTGCAAACCAACAAACAGGCCGGAATGCTTTGGGCAACTTACCGTGCCGATCCATGGACAAAAAAAACACTCGAAAACGGACTCACTCCCGAATCGGCAGCCAAAGCGGGCAATGCGCTCCAAAAGTTTGTCATTGAAAATACGCGACTTGGCATTCCGGTTTTTCTGGCCGAAGAAGGAGCTCACGGACACATGGCCATCGGCACAACTGTTTTTCCGACCAGTTTAGGGCAGGCTGCTACTTTCAATCCCGAACTGATTGAAGAAATGGGCAAGGTCATTGGCGCAGAAACACGTGCTCAGGGTGCCCACATCGTTTATGGTCCGATTCTCGATCTGGCCCGAGATCCTCGCTGGTCGAGAGTGGAAGAAACATACGGCGAAGACCCGACGCTAATTTCCAGAATGGGCGTTGCAATGGTAAAAGGATTGGGTGGCGGCGATCTAAAAAAAGCAACCAACGTTGTTTCTACCCTGAAGCACTTCGTTGCTTATGGCGTGCCGGAATCGGGGCAAAACGGAAATCCTTCGATTGTTGGTCGCCGCGATTTATTCGAGAATTTCATGCCTCCGTTTAAAGATGCCGTTGATGCCGGAGCCCTGTCAATCATGACTTCATACAATTCCATTGATGGCATTCCATCGACAATGAATAAAGAATACCTGACCGACATTTTACGCAACGAATGGAAATTTCGCGGATTCACCGTTTCTGATTTATTCAGTATTGAAGGAATAAAAAGCTCACATTTTGTTGCCCGAACCAACCAGGAAGCAGCAATTAAAGCCATTTCTGCCGGAACAAATGTTGATTTGGGAGGACAGGCTTTTGCACAATTGAAAGAAGCAGTAAAAGACGGTCGATTGGCTGAAAGCGTTGTCGATAATGCGGCTGCCAATGTCCTTCGCCTGAAATTTGAAATGGGTTTGTTTGATCAGCCTTTTGTTGATCCTAAAAAAGCCAAACAGGAAGTTCACCAACAAGCAAACATCGAAGTTGCACGAAAAATGGCGCAACAATCGGTGGTGTTGCTCGAAAATAAAAATCAGGTTTTACCACTCGCAAAAAAAGGTATTCGGGTGGCTGTAATAGGGCCAAATGCCGATAACCAGTACAACCAGCTTGGCGATTACACAGCTCCCCAGCCTGAAGAATCAATCATCACTGTGCTCGAAGGCATCTCAGCAAAAATCGGTAAAGAAAACCTAGTGTACGAAAAGGGCTGTGCCATTCGCGACACCATCCAAACCAACATTCCGGCAGCTATAAAAGCGGCTCAATCGGCCGATGTAATTGTTGCTGTTGTTGGCGGATCGAGTGCCCGCGATTTCAAAACCAGCTACCAGGCCACCGGTGCGGCAACAGCCAGCAAAGAGTCGGTGAGCGATATGGAAAGTGGTGAAGGATTCGACCGGATGTCGCTGAATTTGATGGGCGACCAGCTCAAATTGCTGAAAGCCTTGCGCCAAACAGGTAAGCCATTAGTAGTTTTATATATTGAAGGTCGTCCGCTCGATATGAACTGGGCTTCGGCAAATGCAGACGCACTGCTTACGGCGTGGTATCCGGGCGAACAAGGCGGAAATGGCATTGCCGATGTTTTGTTTGGCGATTACAACCCAATTGGAAGAATGCCCATTTCAGTACCGCGCACTGCCGGGCAAATACCTTGCTATTACAACAAACAGAACCCTAAAAGTCATGACTATGTCGAAGGCGATTCAGGTCCGCTCTATTCGTTCGGCTACGGCAAAAGCTATTCAACTTTCGACTACTCGAACTTAAAGATTACCCCAATCAGCGATTTTGAATTCAATATTTCGTTTGATATCACCAATAGCGGACAATACGATGCAACCGAAGTGCCTCAACTTTACCTTTACGACGAGTTTGCCTCGGTGGTTCGCCCTCAAAAGCAATTGAAAGATTTTAAACATGTTGCATTAAAAAAAGGCGAAACAAAAACAGTAAACTTCAAAACCAGTAAAGATAGTTTTAGCCTTATCGGAATCGACTATAAACGTTTGGTAGAAGCCGGAAATTTTAAAGTGATGATTGGATCGTCATCAAACGACATCCGCCTGAACGGAAATATTGAAGTTTTGAAAAACTTCAGCTACTGATTCACTGCAAAGAAGTGAGCTGCAAGACAGAACAATTGAATTTTGCCGATAACTGATTTAATTGATTATCTTTGCGCCGAAATTTAAAATCTTCATTCAGAACCAAATGGCACACAAATCCGGGTTTGTAAACATCATCGGAAATCCAAACGTAGGAAAATCGACTATCATGAATGTATTGGTGGGCGAACGTCTTTCGATCATTACTTCGAAAATGCAAACTACCCGCCACCGCATCAAGGGCATCGTGAACGGGGATGATTTCCAGATTGTTTATTCTGACACTCCGGGGATTTTGAAACCAAACTACAAACTTCAGGAAACGATGATGAAGTTTGTAAACACTGCGCTGATTGATGCGGACGTGATTTTGTATGTTACCGATGTCATTGAATCGCCGGGAAAGAATGAAGAGTACATTGAACGCATCAAAAGTTCGGAAGCTGCCGTAATTGTCCTGATAAACAAAATCGACCTTTCGACACAGGAAAAAGTGCTTGAACTGTACAAATACTGGAGCGAAAAACTTCCGTTGGCCAGTGTTTATGCCATTTCGGCCACCAACAAATTTGGTGTCGCTCAAATATTCGACCGTATTCTGGAATTGCTTCCTGAAGGTCCGCCATACTTTCCAAAAGATGAACTTACCGACCGCAACGAGCGTTTCTTCGTGAGCGAAATCATCCGGGAAAAGATATTGCTGAACTACGACAAGGAAGTTCCGTACTCGGTTGAAGTAGAAGTGGAACAATTTAAAGAAGAAGAAAAAATACTAAACCTGATGTGCGTAATCCATGTGAACCGCGACAGCCAAAAAGGGATCATCATTGGTCACCAGGGTAAAGCACTAAAAAGAGTGGGAACCGATGCACGCATTGATCTGGAAGAGTTTTTTCAGAAGAAAGTTTTTCTCCAGATATATGTAAAAGTAAATAAAGACTGGCGCGAAAAAGACCGCTCTCTTAGCGGATTCGGGTACGATATGGAATAGCATGAAGTTGTCAGCTGGTAGCTAATACTGGCGAGACAAAAAGATGGTCAAAGAAAATAATATTTCAGAAAAAGGAAAGAGGAATTAAATGAGCAATATTGTAGCAATAGTTGGACGTCCAAACGTAGGTAAATCAACACTTTTCAATAGGTTAACTGAATCGAGAAAAGCCATTGTTGATGAAATGTCGGGAGTTACCCGCGACCGCCAGTATGGAAAAGGGACGTGGAATGGAATCGATTTTTCGATTATCGATACGGGTGGTTATGCCGTAAACTCGGAAGACTCGTTCGAGGCTGAAATCAGGAAACAGGTATTGATTGCCATCGAAGAATGCGATGTTATCTTATTTGTGGTTGATGTGGAGAGTGGAGTGACCGACATGGACGAAGAAGTTGCAGCAGTGTTGCGCCGCTCGTCGAAAAAGGTTTTTCTGGCCGTAAATAAAGTGGACAACAACACCCGAATCATGGATTCGCACGAGTTTTATGCCCTCGGATTAGGTGAATTATTCTGCATTTCGTCGATGACCGGAAGCGGAACCGGTGATTTGCTCGACGCGATTGTTGCCGAATTTCCGGAGAAAGTGGAGGAAGAAGAAGGAGACAAACTACCTCATTTTGCAATTATTGGTCGCCCGAATGTTGGAAAATCGTCGTTTATCAATGCGCTTACCGGCGAAGATCGCAATATTGTTACCGACATTGCCGGTACTACGCGCGATTCAATTCACACACGCTACAATAAATTTGGCCACGATTTTTTTCTGGTTGACACTGCCGGATTACGCAAACGCACCAAGGTAAAGGAAGATGTGGAGTTTTACTCGACCATGCGCTCGATTCGTGCAATTGAAGATTCTGACGTTTGTATCCTGATGATCGATGCCACACGCGGCATGGAAGCCCAGGATGTTTCGATCTTCCACCTGATTGAGCGAAACAAAAAAGGAGTTGTTATTTTAGTTAACAAATGGGATTTGGTTGAAAAAGACAACTCGAGCACCAATAGCTTTACAAAAGCCATTAAAGAAAGAATTGCTCCGTTTATTGATGTCCCGATTATTTTCATTTCGGCTTTGACAAAACAGCGTATTTTGAAAGCACTCGAAACCGCAGTTGAAGTTTACGAAAACCGAAACCGGAAAGTGAAAACCTCTGATTTGAATGAAGTGATGCTCGAAGCCATCGAAGCCTATCCTCCCCCATCAATCAAAGGAAAATTCGTCAAAATAAAATACGTAACGCAGTTGCCAAGCCAAACACCCAGCTTTGCATTCTTTGCAAATCTGCCTCAGTATGTTAAAGATCCGTACCGGCGTTACCTTGAAAATAAAATCAGAGAGAAATTTGATTTTGCCGGAGTTCCGGTTCAGATTTTTATCCGAAAGAAATAAAAACTATAATCAAAAGGCCGCTGTGAGACTCTCGCAGCGGCCTTTTGATTATATCTGCTTCAATTGCGCAATCTTCTCGTGTTTGCCCAGAACATAAAGAATATCGCCAGGCTCAAAAACGAATCCGGCGCCAGGATTTTCGAAAATCTGCCCGCCTCTTTTGGTTGCCACAAGTGTAACTCCAAATTCCTTCCGAAGCTGAATGTCTTTTAATGAGTTACCTGCAAACATGGGATAGCTGGACGCTTTCAATGCGACAATTTCAACATCCGGAATTTCTTCGCTCAATGAAAAAGTATTGTTTTCTTCGCGATCCCTGAAAATACCATAGTTGTCGTCGCGAATGTGGTCGATTGCAGCCTCAATCTCATTTTTGGGCACCAGCAATTTCTTCAGGATACGCTCAAACATTTCTATTGCCGTCTCAAATTCCTCCGGAATAACCTGATCTGCACCCATTTCATACAAATCTTCGATATCAGCAACGTGCCTTGAGCGCACAATGATATAAGCATGTTTATTCTGCAAACGCACACGTTCAACCACTCCAAGTGCAGTAATTGCATCGCCAATACTGATTACAACAACCTCTGCTGTTTCAACATAAGCTTTTCTCAAAATGGGCTCGTTCAACGCATCGCCGTAAACAACCATCTCTCCTTTGGCCTGCCGTGCCCTTGCCAGAGCCGGATCAAATACAATTGAAACATAAGGCAATTTCATTTGACACGACATTCGCGACAGAGCCAGCGACCTCGAATCTTTCCCGATAAAAACAATGTGATTTTGCATCGCCGGCACTTCAATTTCATGAAGCGGGAACAATCCCTTGATCAGAAGTTCTGGTATTGGCAGCTTCAAAAACAAATTTGAAGCCGGCTTGGCAACCATCATCAGAAACGGAGAAACTGCCATAGAAACGATTGTCACAGCCAAGAACAGCTGATAAAAATATTCTGAAAGAATGTTATATTCCTGACCAGTTTTTGCCAATATAAAAGAGAACTCTCCGATTTGGGCCATCGCAAAACCAACCATAATGGTTCCCTTAAAAGTATGCCCGAGCACAAATGCAGTTCCTCCGGCTACAAAAGCCTTCACGGCAATCACAACGGCTACTGTTGCAAAAACCAGAATAATGTTGTGAAACAAAAAATTTAAATCAAGCAACATCCCGATCGATACAAAAAAGAAGCTCGTAAAAGTATCTTTGAAGGGAATTAAGTGACTGAATGCGTCTTCGCTGTACTCTGATCTGGAAATCATCAATCCACCCAAAAAAGCGCCAAATGCCAGCGACAGGCCCATCTGCGAACTCAACAACGCCACCGCAAGACAAACCAACAGAATGCTCATCAGAAACAGTTCCTGATTTTTGGTCAGCGCTATCAAATGGAGCACCCGCGGCATTATCCAGCGATTTGCAACATACACCAGGCCAACCATAAATAGTGTTTTGGTGCCCATCGCCAAAAGCCTTTCGCCAATATCGGCTGTTTGCCCTCCAAGCATTGGCGTCAACAAAAGCATTGGAATCAATATAATATCCTGAAAGATAAGAATTCCGACGACGGTACGCCCATAGTTCGAGGTTACTTCGCCCTTTTCCTGAAGTATCTTCAAAACAAGCGCAGTACTGCTCAGGGCAGTAAGAAAGCCTGTAAAAACCGCGGTTCCCCATGTCATATCGTAGGTTCGGGCAACCAAAGCCGTAACTCCGGCCGTAAACACCAGCTGAATGAAGCCTCCCAGAAAAACAATGTTGCGGATTTTTATCAGATGATTCAGCGAGAATTCGAGCCCAAGTGTGAACATCAACAGGATGATCCCGATCTCTGCCATGAATTCTATCTCATGAGGCGATTTAATAACTCCAAGAAGTGATGGCCCAACAACAATTCCGGTTAGTAGATATCCAATAATTGTCGGAATCCTCAGCTTGGTAAAGATGTAATTTACTGCTGTTGCAAATGCAAAAATGATAACGATGTCTGTTAAAATTGCTAACTCCATGCTTGCAATTTACGTTTTTATCGTCAATTAACCTTTAGCAAAAAGTCAGCAGACAATTAAATAAGACTTTGGAAACCAGAAAGGCAAACAATCAAAACACTATTAACAAGAAGATTACAAAAAGGCAATACTAATTTGCGATGGGCAAAACAAAATAAAAAGAACATCCTTCACCTGGTACATTTTTGCTGTAAACGCCAACTTCCCCACCGAGTTTTTCTACAATTCGCTTCACAATCGACAAGCCTAATCCGTGACCTTCCACGCGTATTGAGCCAAGCCTGGAGAACTTCTTAAAAAGCAGCCCTATTTCTTCCGGAGACAGTCCTTTTCCATTATCGGTAACCGAGTATTTAACCATGTTTCCGGCGATCAACTTAACCGAGACACTGATCTCAGGAGGCACGCCACCATATTTAATTGCATTGCTGAAGTAATTAATAAGAATTTCCTCTACCCAGGAATTATTTCCCAGGACACTGTACCATTTCTCCGGCAAATTCACTTTTGCATTCTTCTCATTTATCAAGTCTCTCAGCCGAAACAAAGCTTCGGTTGATACCAAATGAAGATCCACCGGCACTGGCTTTATTTCCTGCTGCCTCACAGATGCCAGTGTCAGAAGTTCCTTTGTGATATGCGTTGTTTTTGTGGCAGATTGGCTGATTAATTCAAGCACCTCCATTTTATCTTCTTTAGACATATCGTCCCAGGCCGAACGGATAAGATCGCTCGACGATGCAATGGCACCGAGCATTCCTTTCAAATCGTGAGCTACCGTATGAGAAAACGCGTCCAAATCCTGAATAAGCTTTTCCTTCTCCTGAATCTCTCCAAGAAGCTGAGAATTTATTGCTTTAGTCATTTCTTCGGAGTTAACCCGCCTCGTAATGTCCTTTAAAATCACCAGTCGCCCCGATTGTTGCTTCTTGTAGTCGAACAGTGAATTGATCTGCAAATCAAAATATTGTACTTCTCCGTCAACCGTACGCGAAATCTCCGTCCGAAATTCATCATGCCTCAATACTTCCTGGATAAGCGCGATACGATGACTAAACAGTTGATCGACCGGTTTACCAAGAACCTGTTTCTCTGTAGAGTTAATCAACGCTGCAAAAACAGCATTGCAATCGGCTATCCTCATCGATTTATCGACAATCGCTATTGCATCAGGAATAACGTCGATTAATTTATTCCGCGCAAACGGAACGAGATCGAACATTCGGAACTGTGATACATTAATAGCGATGAGAATTCCTGTGATCAGGAAACTAAATGGAGTCCAGTCGAACCCAGGCAATGGATTGATGTGAAAAATGTAAATAAGATTCCCAAACAAAGGCAAAAGGGCAGAGATAAAAATCAAAAGAACCTGACGTTTGTAGTATCCGGATAAGCGATTAAACAGCTGAAAGATAACGATAATACCACCTAACAGTTGCGCATATGTAAACAATACCATCAGCCAAAACAGCGGACCATAAACATAACTGGTTGTGTTGGTTTCGGGAGTAATTGAATAGCTTCTCCAATGCAAATGATGAATGGCATTTGTGTAGGGCGATAAAATAAACAGCGTCGCAATCAAATAAAGCGGAATAATATACTGCTTCTTCAGATACTTGTAATTTGATGAAAACGCCAACGAAAAAAACAGGAACGAGGTTGCCAAATATACAATCCCGAAATACGACAACTTCGACCAAAATATTTTCGTTTCCAAATTTGTAGCGGCGTATTCGAATGCATAGGTAAAAGCCCAAATGCTGGCAGCAACCTGCCAAACCAGCCAAAACTTAACATCAGCCGATTTTCTGAATTTCAGTAAAAAGAAGAAAGTAATTACACCTACGACGCCCGCGATTAATAAAAGCAGGAACAAAGGAGAAATAATGTAACCATCCATATTTGTTCCAAAATATTCCACGAGATGTGAGTAATTTGAAGTTTTGCGAATTTAGCAATTATTGGCAAACGATAATTTTATAATAGAAAAGAAATTTTCTGTGTATTGAACAATACCCTTTTATCACACAAACACTTGGGTATAAGGCCTCAGCTTAAAAAAAGATGCTCAATTAAAATTTTACCACCTATAAATAATAGAATCAAGCCTCCGGTTACCTCGGCATAGCGGTTAATTTTAGGGCCGGTTTTTTTTCCGAGTAGGATTCCGAGCATTGAAGCTATAAACGTGACGAAACCAATTATCAATACTGCAATCAGAATCTTGCTGAGGAGCGTCGCAAAACTAAAGCCAACGGCAAGAGCATCAATACTTGTTGCAATCGATAAAGTTAGAATTACTTTAATATCAAGTGGATTTTTAATTTCCTTTGCTTCAGCGTCGATAAAGCTCTCAATAATCATTTTCCCGCCTATCAAGCTTAAAAGACCAAATGCGATCCAATGGTCAACAGGTTCAATTAGCGCTTTTACACTGTTTCCAACCATCCAACCTACCAACGGCATAACCGACTGAAACAAAGCCAGGAAAACCGCAATTTTTGCTGCCTGAATAAAACGGATTTGTGGAAGATTCAGCCCACTGCAAACAGAGACGGCAAATGAATCGAATGACAAACCTATTGCAAGCAAAAAGACCGTAAGAAATTCCATCAGGATAAGTTTGAGCGACAAAACTAGAAAAAAATAGCTTCCTGCAAAAGAAAGCTTGTTAGCGTCACGCGCATCACCACAATCAAATAAGTATTTATTGCCTGATTATTTTCACTAAGCCGCCACGGCCCAACCGAATAATACCGGGAAGAATTGCGCTGTGAGTGTCGTCCTGTCGATATTTAACTACATAATCAACAGCTTCAATAATTTTGGAATCAATTTCTGAGAAACATGAGGGTTCACTTTCTGTGGAAAAACTAGCTGGCACTGCTACCACCGGCCTTTTGAAACGGCGAATTAACTCGCGACTAAACATCTCAGTAGTGAAACGAATTGCAATGCCTCCACTTTCTCCGGCTAGATTTGACGCTACACCCCGGGCGCTGTCGAACACAATTGTCATCGGTTTCTCTGCGAGCTCAATCAAATCAAAAGCAATTTCCGGAACCTCGTCAACGTATCGTTCAAGTAAAGAGGGATTTTCCATCAAAACCACCATTATGTCTGAATTCGGAAGTTGTTTTATCGAGGCAACTCGTTTAACAGCCATCTCGTTACATGCATCACATCCAATCTCCCAGCCGGCATCAGTTGGGTAAAGAATTACGCCGCCCTTCTGTAATACCTCAACAGCAGCTTTAATGTCATCATTCATTCAAAACGGTTTTATAAAGTTGTTCCATTTGCACTGCGTACGAATAATGCGTAAAACGGTGCGCATTCGCTTTTCCTTTGTCTATCATCGATTTACGCAAGCTACTATCTGAAAGTACGGTTTTAAGCGCTTCGCCTATTTCTTCAGGCATCGACGGATCAACATAAAATGCGGCATCGCCTCCCGCTTCAGGTAAACTACTTATATTCGATGTAATTACGGGGCATCCCGACGCCTGCGCCTCGGCCACCGGCAAACCAAATCCTTCGAAAAACGATGGATAAATCATTACTTCGGCCATCTGGTACAAAGCGACCAATTCGTCGTCCGAAATTCTCGGCAGGAAAAAAACCTGCAAACGGTTCAGATCAGCTTCAATAAATTTCTGAACCTTTTGCATGTAATCGGTTGATTTACCAACAACTACCAGCGGAACATAGATTTTTGAAGCGATCATCCCTTCAAGCAGTCCCAGCAAATTCTTCCGCGATTCAACTGTTCCGACCGAAAGCAGGAATTTCTTAGGTAACTGGTGTTTCTTTCTCAGTTCAAACTTGAAATCAGGATCAACTTTCTGAAAGAAAATAGGATTGATTGACTGGTATATCACTGTTATCTTTTCCTCCGGAACTCCATAATATTCAATCAAATCCCGTTTGGTTTGATCGGAAATGGAATGAATACGTGTAGCGACACGACAAGCATGACGAAATTTCTTGTCGTAAATCTCACGGTCAATCTTTTTGTAAAACTCCGGGTAACGTAAAAAAATTACGTCGTGTATGGTTACGATAGACTTGGTGCTGGTTTTTTCAATCCCCACCGGCAATTCATGGCTCAACCCGTGGTAAATATCGAGATTCAATTTCTTCGTAATTTTGCTGATGTGCAAGCTTCTCCAAACAAAACTGAAAGTTTTCCACCACATGTTCTCCGGCTTCAATTCAATAGCACTTTGAGGCGCAATAAAAAGCGGTTTTCGGTTGCCCGGATTAAATAAATAATATTGATTATCAGGAAACTGCTTCGTTAAGGCAATTATGCTGTTTCGGCTAAAATTACCTAGCCCAGCGGTATTACTAAATGCCCGCTTGGCATCGAATCCGATTTTCATGGTCGTGTTGTTTTATTTCGTAAAAAGCACTTCATAAATATAAGAAAAAGGATGCAATGCACAACTTTGCGCATACATCCTTTCACTCAATATTTTAACTCCGACTAAACCTGAAAATCGTTCAGTCCATCAAAATTCAGTGTTGCAAAATAATCATTCAACGTTTCGGCCCGGCGAATAAGTTTCACTTCGCCGTTTTCGCGAAGAAGCAATTCGGCCGAGCGAAGTTTACCGTTGTAGTTGAATCCCATAGCGTGGCCGTGAGCACCGGTATCGTGAATTACCACAATGTCGCCCGGTTCAACTTTCGGCAATTTGCGGTTGATGGCAAATTTATCGTTGTTTTCGCAGAGCGATCCGGTTACGTCGTACACTTCTGTCTGAGGTTCGTATTCCTTGCCCAAAATAGTAATGTGGTGGTACGAGCCATACAGTGCAGGCCGCATCAGGTTAGCCATGCACGAATCCAATCCGGCGTACTGTTTGTATGTTTTTTTGATGTGAAGTACTTGCGAAACCAAAAATCCATAAGGGCCAGTCATAGCACGACCCGATTCGAAATATATTTTCAGTGGTTTCAGTCCGTTACCTTCAATCTTTTCTTTGTATAATTTCTGAATACCCTGGCTCATAAATTCCAGATCAACCGGCAGATCGGTTGGTTTATACGGAATTCCGATTCCACCTCCAAGGTTGGCAAACTCGATGTCGATTCCTACCCGCTGTTTGATTTCCACAATCAGGTCGAACAAAATCTGCGCTGTTTCAACAAAATAAGCGGCGTCTAACTCGTTCGAAGCCACCATGGTGTGCAAGCCGAAACGAGTCACTCCTTTTTCAACCAGCATTTGGTAACCTTCGAACAACTGCTCGCGGGTAAAACCGTATTTGGCTTCTTCAGGATGGCCGATGATGGTATTTCCTTCTTTCAAGGCACCCGGATTGTAACGGAAGCAAACCAGGTTAGGCAGCCCAACATTCTTTTCGAGGTATTCGATGTGCGAAATATCGTCGAGGTTGATGATGGCACCCAAATCAACCGCCTTCTTGTATTCGTAGGCTGGCGTATCGTTCGATGTGAACATGATTTCGTCGCCTTTCATACCCAGCTTTTCGGCCAGTACCAATTCGGCAATCGAGCTACAATCGATGCCAAAGCCTTCCTGACGCATAATTTTCATCAGGTATGGATTTGGAGCCGATTTGATGGCATAAAATTCCTTGAATCCAGGATTCCATGAAAATGCCTTAATAAACTTGCGAGCATATTCGCGAATTCCTTTTTCATCGTAAATATGAAATGGGGTTGGATATTGCTCTATTATTTTCTCAATCTGCTGTTTCGAGAACGGAAGTTGTTTTGTTGTCATTTTTAATTTTCAAATATATTGGCCTGCAAATTTACGATTTTTAAATAAACTTACAGTTCTAAAATCAATTCATTACTTAAATATCCTGAAGCGATTTCTTTCACCTCGCCTTCCATGCGAATATTCCAGGCTTCATCAATGTCAATTTGGAGCGTTCCTCCGGGCATTTTGATGGTCAAATTGCGGTCAGTCAGTCCTTTTTTTACGGCCACGGCCGCCACGGCGCACGACGAACTGCCCGAAGCCAGCGTATATCCGGCACCACGTTCCCAAATCAGGATTTCGACTTCGTTGCGCGACAAAACCTTGGCAAACTGCACATTGATGCGATTCGGAAAAAGCGGATGGTTCTCAATCTCAGCACCATATTTCAAAATTTCGGCTTGACTGAGTTTGTCCCTAAAAATAACACAATGCGGATTTCCAACTGAGACACAATTTATATGATACGCCTGATCGACAATATTCAGAGGAAGATCAAGACATTCTGCCTCATCAGAAACAACCGGAATCTGGTGACTTCCAAAAATCGCTTTGCCCATGTCAACTTTCACCTGGCTCGCTTTGCCGTTCACTTCCTTCGAAACTTCGGCAGTTACTACTCCGCCAAGCGTTTCAATGGTAAATTTCTTTCCTGAAGTATGGCCGTAGTCATACAAGTATTTGGCAAAAATGCGCAGTCCGTTGCCGCTTTTTTCGGCTTCCGAGCCATCAGGATTATAAATCTTCAGGCCAAAATCGGCTTTCGAAGAAGCTACTTTCAGCAAAATGCCATCAGAGCCAATGCCGTAATGCACGTCGCAAAGTTTCTGTATATTTTTTTCGTTCAGGCTAAAGGAAATTTGTGCCTCGTCGAGCACAAAATAGTCGTTTCCAAGTCCATGTGATTTGACAAAAAAGTTTTGCATAAAATGTGTTTTTGTACTTTGGCAAAGGTAGAACAGTTTTTGTGTTGATTGGTTTTCGCCAATGCGATTTTTACCTCTCGCGATGATATGCACCACAATATTTTACCTGACCGTTTTCAAGTTGAACCAGTTGGGTTACGCTTTGTGGAATTTCCTCCTGATAATGCGTTACATAAATAATTGTGGTATCCAAATGGCGACAAATTACATCGAGTATCGCGGTAAATCGTCTGGTTTGATGGGCATCCAATCCCTGGCAGGGTTCATCGAGAATCAGTAAGGCAGGAAGTTTGACCAAAGCGCGCGCCAGCAATAACAATCGCTGTTCGCTCAACGAGGCTTCGGCAAATATGCTGTCGGCCAAATGCTCGAGCTGAAGAATCGAAAACCAGGTCCGCACGGCTTTCTTCTGAAAGTCGCTATGCGAGGCTGAAAAGCCAACCTGCTCGTTGAATCCTGAAGTAATTACCTCATCGCACCGAAGCAAACTTCCTCCCGTTGGCAGCGACTTTTCCAGCCCCGGAATCGTGTTAAAAATTCCTTTTCCTCGTAAAAAATACAGGTGAAGCTCAGGTGAAACATAGCCTATTCGTTGCTTGATGTCCCAAATGCTCTCGCCACTTCCTCGACGGCGGTCGAAAAGCGTAAGGTCGTTTACATAGCCCTGCGGATTATCGGCTGTAATCAGGCTGAGCAAAGTGGTTTTCCCGGCGCCGTTGGGTCCCATCAAAGCCCAGCGCTCTCCTTTTCGCACCGTCCAGTCGATATTTTTCAGGATTTCGCGCTCGCCATGCACCACGGTTACTTTGTTCATCCTGACTGCAAGCTCAAACCCTGCGTCATCCGCTACCGGCAAGGTCGCAAAGTAGCTTTCCATCACTTCCGGAGAATCCATTTGTTCTTCTTTTGGTGAGTAATCTGAGCGGGGAATCCATCCCGAAACCTGCCCGTGACTCATTTCGAGCACCCAGTCAATTTCCTCAGGAATATGCCGCGCATCGCAAATCAGCACAATCGTTTTTCCTGAACGATGCAAATCACCAATCTGCTGACTCAAATTTTGCCGTGACTGCACATCCAAGCCCACAAACGGCTGATCCAGAACCAACACATCGGGATGATGCAACAAAGCTTCGGCCAGTTGTGTGCGTTTGCGCTCGCCATTGCTCAGCATCATCAGTTTGCTGTTTTGGAGGTGAGCAATATTCAGCAAATCCATCACTCCTTCCACATTTTCGGCGGTTTGCTGCAAATACGAAAGCACGGTTGGCGATTGCTCCATCCCCTGATTTTCGTATCGTTGCCCGTAATAACTTGATCCGAGACGAGAAATAGTCATAAAATTGTCCTGCTGCTCCACCATTCTGCAACTCATTCCTTCAGCAAAAATCAGTTCTCCTGAAGTGGGTTCCAGTTTTCGGCCAACAAGGCGGCCAAGCGTAGTTTTTCCACAACCCGAAGGACCAACAATCGCCATGGATTGGCCTACTGAAAGCGCAAACGAAATGTCGTTCAGAATGGTTTTCCCATCTGGTTTATAAAAGACATGTATAAATTCGAGAGAGTGCATTTTTAATTCGTTTTTATAAAAAACTGATCCGATGACTTTGAGCTCATCGGATCAGGATATGTTTTAGTCAGGGCTTCACTTGAAGTGAAACCCTGACTAACCTATGTGCTACTAAAACATTGGATCCCACGGTGGAAGCATCTCCGGCTTCTGAGCATAGATTTCCAGCACTTTGGCGGTCAAATATTTCTTATTAACCACAAAACGGAACATGTATTCGTTGAACCAGGCATCAGTAAACGTAAGGTAACCTTTTTCGCAGGCGGCGGGGCCCCAACTATTCTCGAACTGCCACTTCACCGGTTTTCCTTGCGCGTCAACATCTACGGCAATCAGCGCCATCCCGTGGCTCGACCCGCTTTCGCCGGTTTGAATGCGCTGTGCTTTGTTCATGCCAAATTTCACTCCATAAACCGATTCGTAGTCGAAATTATCCACATCCAGAATGCCCACATCGCGGCGCAATTGTTTGCCCACATCGCACGAGGCATAAAGCGCTTCGTTGTTTTTGATCGACGCAATGCAAAATTCCTTGATCACATCGTTCGGCAAATTCACATAGTGCCAGTTGTTTCCTTCCGACGTATTGCGGTAATTCTCCACTTCATAGTGTTTCCAGAACGGACGCGACGGATCGTTCATGATCATCACCAAATCGTCGAGGTTCGTTTCACCCAAGACCTCGTCGCGGAAGCTTTGAGGCGTATAATTTTTCTCAACTATCTTCTTGTCTTTGTCTTTAAATCGCCACACAAATTCGGTTGGTGGTTCGCTTAAGTTGAGTGCCAGCATACGATAGATTTCTGACAGCATTTCCACTTTTCTGGCGGCAATCTTTTTGGGATCGGCTTTCGAATTTTCCAGATCGCGAATTTCCAAGGCATCTTCGCGCAATTTGGTGTTCAGAAATTTGGTCAGCAAAGAGGTATTCTCGCTCGAATTGGTTTCGCCCATGGCTTCTTTCGGAACCAAACCGTATTTCTTCACCAGATTCACAAAATTTACCCACTGACCACCATCATCAACCGGCGAACGCAAGTACCAGCGTACCTTTTCATTTTCAATAGGAAGGCTGGCCGAATTTTCCATGTTATTCAGGAACAGATTGGCTTTTTCGAGCAAATCGTAGAAATACAGGTAGCTTTCCGAAAACTCGAATTCGCTCGTATTGAATTTCTTCATTACGCCCGGACGGAACAGGTTGAGCGACGAAAACATCCAGCAACGGCCCGAGCTTTTCTGATCGGTAATTCCCGAAACATCAACCCGATAAGTGAACAGGTGGTCGGTTGTGCCTACATTGGCGCGGTTCCAGGCCAGCTTCGAAATGTCGTTCGACGACAGTGCATTTTGCATGGCCTTGGTGTAAGCATCTTTCTTAAATCCAGCCCGAATTTGATCGAGCGCCGGCTTCGAAATATCCTGCGCAGAAAGGCTTCCGGCCACCAATAGCGCAACTGAAAATAAAATACCCCTCATATTTTATACCCTTTAAATTTTAAGAATCCTAAAAATAAACATTAAACGCATCGAAAAAAGATTTCAGTAAAAAACTTGAGTTAAGCTTAAGCCTACGATAAAACCAGACCTTTAAATCCGTTGTTAATTCTGTTATCTTTGAAACGATTTCGCAGCACCTCCTGAGGCGCTGGTAAAAACAAAAATTATGGCTTTAAACATTCAGAAAATACGCGAAGATTTCCCGATTCTCGATCAAAAAATATACAATCGCCCATTGGTTTATTTCGACAATGCAGCAACTACCCAGCGCCCGCGACAGGTAATTGATGCGCTCAACGCCACGTACACCACTTACTACGGAAACATTCACCGGGCTGCGCATTTCCTAGCCGACAAAGCCACTGCCGCCTACGAAGAAACCCGCGACAAAGTGAAAACCCTGATCAATGCCGAAAGTCGCGAACAGATTATTTTTACCAAAGGAACCACCGAGAGCATTAACCTTGCCGCATTTGCTTTTGGAGAAGCTTTTGTAAAGGAAGGCGACGAAATTATTGTTTCGGAAATGGAGCACCACTCAAACATTGTTCCCT
>DAOPZV010000018.1:0-31910 GCA_035353575.1 Prolixibacteraceae bacterium
AATTAAAAGTGTGCCATAAAAATATCAAAAATACCAGTAAAACCTATTGTTCTGGTATATTTAATCATAAAATCATACACGAATATCCATTCTTGCAAACGGAACTGCTTCCATTCCAATAAATTCGCCTTTCTGGTATTTAAAGTAGCCCGTTATTGCAATCATTGCCGCATTATCGGTAGTGAACGAAAATTTTGGAATATGCATTTTCCAATGCCTTTTGATTGCGGCTTCGGTCAATGCTTTTCGTAAACCGGAGTTTGCAGAAACACCGCCAGCCACGGCAATTTCCCTGATGCCGTTACTTTTAGCTGCTTTGATTAGTTTATCGAGCAAAATATCGATAATGGTCTTTTGAAGCGAAGCGCACAAATCAGCTTTCCGCTCTTCAATAAAATCCTGATTTTCTTTCAGTTGGTCGCGAAGAAAATAAAGGAAACTGGTTTTCAAGCCACTGAAACTGTAATCATAGTTTGGTATGCGTGGTTTGGAAAACTTAAAGGCGTCTGGATTTCCATCTTGTGCAAGCCTATCAACAAACGGGCCTCCAGGGTAAGGCAAACCCATCACTTTTGCACATTTATCAAATGCTTCACCCGCCGCATCATCAATAGTTTGCCCGAGCACCTCCATCTCCAGAAAATCTCTAACCAAAATAATCTGTGAGTTTCCGCCGGATACTAACAGACAAAGAAACGGGAACTTAGGTGGATCGAATGGCGTATCTTTTTCCTGAATAAAGTGCGCTAAAACGTGCGCCTGCAAATGATTAATCTCAATCATTGGGGCACCGGTTGCCAACGAAAAACCCTTTGCAAAAGAAGTACCAACCAACAATGAGCCAAGCAGTCCCGGACCACGCGTGAAAGCAATAGCTGTTATATCCTCAACCTTTATTCCAGCTTGATTAATCGCCTGATCAACAACCGGAACAATATTCTGCTGATGAGCCCGGCTTGCCAGCTCCGGAACAACCCCACCATACGCCTCATGAACCTTCTGACCGGCAATAACGTTCGAAAGAAGAATTCCGTTGTGAATTATTGAGGCAGATGTGTCGTCGCAAGAAGATTCGATTCCAAGAATATAAGTATTTTTTTCTTCACTCATTTCAACCAATAAAATGCCGGAACCCGCGTTTAATTATTGTCTCCACTGGTTTTTATCCGTGTATTTGTATTATTTTGTATTCTAAATTTGAGCGGTAAAATTATCAAAAAAACACTTAAAATAGGGCTCCCGATTATTGGCACTGTTGTCGTGCTTCTTTTTTCATCATGGCTTATTCTGCAAAGCCCAATGGTTCAGACCTATCTTACCCAGAAAATAGCTGCAAAACTGTCGAAACAGTTTAATACTAAAATATCGGTCAAAGGTGTATCAATCTCGTTTTTTAAGCAAATTCATTTGAAAGACGTATTAATTGAAGACCAAAAACATGATTCTCTTTTATTTGTACATGAGCTGTCGGCCGGAATTGATTCATTCAGCATCAAAAAAAGAGAATTGACTAT
This sequence comes from Prolixibacteraceae bacterium, assembly GCA_035353575.1. Lineage (GTDB taxonomy): Bacteria > Bacteroidota > Bacteroidia > Bacteroidales > Prolixibacteraceae > Aquipluma. The sequence continues at coordinate 1,515 of DAOPZV010000018.1, forward strand.
CGGAAAACTTAAGCTCAATAAAACGTTGCTCAGTGTGGCGGTTGACTCATTAGGAAATCCAAACTACCAGTTTTTAATTGGGAATTCAGCAAATAATGACTCAGTAAAAAGCGATTCTCTGAAATTTAAAATAGCCCTGAAAGATTTCGATTTTAACGATGCCCGAATCAGATATGCTTATTCCGACAGTGCCAGACCACGACAAATAACGCTCAATAATATTTCGTTTGGAATCTCTGACATTAAAATCGACGAGAAAAACCTTGCATTTAATATCAACCGATTCACGCTAAACGACCAGAAAGACTTTAACTTACTCAATGTTTCTGCAAAATTCAGATCAACAGCCGACTCGATCATCGTAAATCATTTAAGTGCAAAGACTCCAAACTCCGAAATAACCGATCTCAGCATATATGCCGACAAAAGTAAGCTTGGACCCGATCTGAACTTCAAAAAATTAAAGATCAGTGTCGATCTGAAAGAGTCGTATATAAGCCTGAAAGACGTTGGGCTTTTGGTTCCCGACATCAGAGGTATGGACGAAAAAATACAGGTGTCAGGCCAGATTTCCGGTACACTTTCCGATTTGAAAGGAAAGAACATTGCTCTTGCCATTCGGGAAAAAACCAGACTTGCTTTCGATTTCTATCTCAACGGCCTGCCCGATATTGCGAAAGCTTATATGCATATTGATCTCAAACAATCGTATGCCGATTTGAATGAACTGGGAAAGGTAAAACTGCCTGATAGTTTCCCGCTTACACAACTTAAAATCCCTGAACAACTGCTTCATGCCGGACTAATCGAATACAACGGAAATTTCACTGGTTTCCTTAGCGATTTTGTTGCCTACGGAACATTTAAGTCGAAATGGGGCGTACTCACCACCGACTTGTCGTTTGTTCCTTCCGACGGTGACAAGCTGAAATTCAACGGAAAATTAAAGACCGTAAACTTCAAGTTGAGTGAGTTATCACAAACCGAACTTTTGCAGAAAGTAACTTTTAACGGAAGCGTGAAAGGATTACTGAACCAAAGGAACCACGACTTCAGTGCTTCGGTAACCGGGAAAATAGACAGTTTGACATTAAACGACTATCAGTATAAAAACTTTGAATTAGCCGGAGATATTGAAAATAAACAATTTAGCGGCAGCCTTACAGCGAACGACCCAAACCTGAAATTTCAGTTTGATGGAGAATTTAACCTGAACGTTCCGGTACCAGTTTTCAATTTCAATATGAATGTTGAAAAAGCTAATCTTAAAGCCCTAAAGCTGGTGAATCTGTTTAACGAATCGAACGTTGCATTTGCCATGAATGCAAATTTTACCGGAAGTAACATCGATAACCTGGCCGGGTCTATTCATTTCAAGGAAGGAATATTCCAAAACGAAAATGGAGTACTTTCATTCAAAAACTTTGATTTAAAGACATTTAGCGAAAGCGAACCAGTATTGCAGGTCAGGTCAGATTTTCTGGATGCCGATTTACGCGGAAAATATCAGATAAATAATCTTCACAACACCGTACTTAAAATTCTGAATAGCTATCTGCCTTCGGCAGGCTTAAATTTCAGCGAACTGAGAACACCAAATAATTTTGATTTCAGGATTAACCTGAAGGACATTAACCGATTTACCGAGGTATTGTTTCCTGATTTGAAAGCTGAACCCGGTGAAATTGAAGGTAGTGTGAATTCTGAAAAAAATACGCTGACCGTGAAAGCAAGTTTTCCTGAAGTAAAATATCAGAATACCACTTTCGATAAAATTACGGTTAATATTGATGGCGACTCAAAATTGCACATGAGAAATAAAGTGGCAAAAGTAAATGTGGGCGATCAGTTTGCGATTCACAATCTGTCATTTATTTCAGAAGCCGCAAATGATGTTCTAGATTCGAAAATAGCCTGGAATAACTACGACCAGATCTCATACAGCGGAGCATTGAATACCTCAACGCGATTTTTCAGGCAAAAGAGCAAACCCCACGTCGAAATTTCGATAAACCCGTCGAGAATTTATCTTGCTGACAGCCTGTGGATGCTCAATTCGGCACAGGTCTCGGTTGATTCTTCGCTGATAAAAATTAACAAACTCAAAATATACAATAAAAGCCAATCGATAACAGTTGATGGCTCAATAAATAAAAATCAGACCGATAAACTAAATTTCATTTTCAATCAGGTTGACATGAAATCGATTAACCACTTTATCGGCGACGATCTTGAGCTGCGTGGTAATTTGGAAGGAGTATTGTCGGTTTTTGATGTATATGAGCAGCCCTTGTTCCTGTCGGATTTGAAAATTGACAACCTGAGCATTCTGGAACAGGCTTTGGGGCAAGCCAACATCCAAAGCAGATGGGATCGCGAAAACAAAGAAATTGATGGTGATTTACTGATCAAATCTGATAAAACTGAGCTCCTTCACGCATTCGGGACATACAGCCCCGAGAAAGATAGTTTATCGGTTTACACCAATTTTAATAAATTCTCGATCTTGATTTTACAACCGCTAATGGGTAGTAGCTTTTCAAACTTTCACGGTACGGCAAGCGGAAAAGTTTGGGTCCATGGGCCATCGGGCCATATAAAACACGACGGAGCTCTATATGCGGAAAACGCTGGGTTGATGCTATCTGATTTACAGGCCAACTATACTTTTAGTGATTCGGTTCGGTTTTCGAAAGACAAAATTATCTTCCCCGACATCAAAGTACACGACGACTACGGAAACACGGGCATATTTTCCGGATCAATTCAGCACCAGACTTTTTCAAAAATGGTTTACGACCTTTCTGTAAAAACCGAGAAAGGTGGAAAAATTCTCGCCATTAATACAACTCCGGCTATTAACGAACAATTCTACGGCAAAATGTTTGGCAGCGGATTCGTTAATATTACCGGAAAGGGTGCTAAAATTTTGATTTCGGGAGCAGCCCGAACCGAAAAAGGAACTGATATGAATATTTATCTTGAATATCAGGACGATGCGCAAGAATACGATTTTCTAACTTTCCTGTCGCATGGATACCAGCCAAAGAAACCAGCTTACAAATACTTGTACGATGATTCAGATATTCAAATGAAATTTGACGTTCAGGTAACACCGGAAGCCAAAGCTCAGCTGATATACAATTCGAAGATCGGCGACGTTATAAAGTCGCAGGGCTCTGGAAATTTGCAGGTTAACATCGACAACAATTATAATATCTCTCTTTTTGGACAATATACCGTTGAACAGGGAGATTATTTATTTACGCTTCAAAACGTGATCAATAAAAAATTCGATATTGAGCGAGGCGGAACAATCGAATGGAATGGCGATCCGGAGGTTGCTTCAATCAACCTAAATGCGATTTACAGGCTCAAAGCTTCGTTAAGCGAACTTTTTGCCAGTACGCAAGGAACATCTTTCACTCAACGGATTCCAGTGCTTTGCAAAATAAACCTTACGAAGAATCTCACAAATCCCGACATCAAATTTAATATCGAGTTGCCAACTACCGAATCGAGAATTAAAGATGAAGTAGCCCAATATATTAATTCAGAGGAAGATATGAATAAGCAGATTCTATCGCTTCTTGTTTTGGGCAAGTTTTATACACCTGAATATCTTCGAGGTAATTATTCAAGCGCTAACAACAACCTGGTTGGTTCAACGGCAAGCGAATTGTTCTCTAATCAGTTGAGTAACTGGCTTTCCAAAATTAGCAATGATTTTGATATTGGTGTTAATTACCGGCCAGGAAACCAAATGACAAACAACGAAATTGAACTGGCCCTTAGCACGCAGATGTTCAACGACCGCGTTTCAATCAACGGCAATATCGGGAATAACGCATCTCAAAAAACGAGCACAAACAACAACGGATTAATTGGCGACGCTGATGTAAATGTGAAGCTCACCAACAATGGCAAGCTTCAGCTAAAAGCATACAATCACTCAAATAACAACCTGATTTACGAAACTTCGCCCTACACTCAAGGCGTTGGTTTGTCGTACAGAGAAGACTTTAATGATTTCAACGAACTCTGGAAAAAGTTAAAAAACGTTTTCAAGAGAAAAAATCAACGTTCAAGCCGAACAAAATAAAATTAGCCCTGTTAAATAAAATCCAATTAATTTACTGAAATACAACCACATAATCACCGATTTTGGAGGTGAATATTTATATTTAAATAAATCGTATTTTTGTAGCGAATACTAATCCGATAAAAGCTTGCGTTTTTATTCAGATTAGATAAAACTAAAATAAATATGTTAAACTCTATTTTATTACAGGTAGGCACAAATTTAGCTGAAGCTGCAAAGCCAGTCAGCCAAACAAATCCTTCCGGTGGATTAATGAAGGAACTCATTCAAAGTGCCATTAAAAGCGAACTGGTAATGATCCCCCTCCTTGTGTTAACAATTGTTGCACTGTTCATCTTTTTTGAAAGATATATTGCCATTTACAGGGCAGGAAGAATTAATTCCAAACTCATGAAAAATCTTCGCGAACACATTCGCGACGGAAAAATTGAATCTGCTTTTTTTCTTTGCCAAAAAGAAAATACTCCCACCGCACGCATGATCGAAAAAGGAATGACAAGAATCGGCCGGTCGTTAGCCGATATTACTACTGCAATCGAGCATGTTGGTAACCATGAAATTTCGAGGCTGGAAAGAAGACTTCCTATTTTAGCAAGCGTTGTTGGTGCAGCTCCAATGATTGGAGTTTTAGGTACTGTCATCGGTATCATCCAGGCTTTTTACGAAATGGCCAGCTCGGGAGCAACAATCGATTTAACTCTTATTTTTTCAAACATTTACCAAACACTTGTAACAACTGTTGCCGGATTTGTTGTTGGGTTAATTGCTTATTTTGCTTATAACATTTTGGTTGCGAGCGTAAAAAGTGCAATTTCCAACCTTAAATCTGTATCCATCGAATTCATGGATATTTTGAACGAACAGCCCATTGCCCAATAATATTCGTCAGAAACTTTCGTTTATTTGGAAAGCAAAAAGTAACTTGCGCAGATTAACCGGGCGGAGATGAACTATATTCAGGAACATAAACAAGGATTAATTGGCACCGTAATTACACACGGTCTTATTCTGTTTTTCCTGATGTATTTTGGGATTATAACTACAGTTCCCAAGCCTCCGGATGAAGGAATACTTGTAAATTTTGGAGATTCGGAAACAGGATTTGGAATAGAGGAACCGGCTCCAGGGGAAAAAGATCCCGGACTTAAACCGATCGAATCTGCTTCCGAAAAAATAGCTGTTCCTCCACCTTCAAAAAAAACAGTTGATGTTGCAGACGATGATGAAGTCGCCACCCAGGATATCGAGAAATCGGTTGCTGTAAAGACGAAAAAGGACAAAAAACCTGTTGAAAAAGTTGATCCTGAAAAGTTACGACTTGCTGAACTTGAACGCCAGCAAAAGGCTGAAGAACTCAGAAAAAAACAGGAAGAACAGCGCCTCTTGGCTGAAGCAGCAGCAGAACAACGAAAAATAGGCGAAATAAACAGCCGCGTTAAAAACGTGTTTGGAGGTGGTGGTAAAGGCAGTCCTGACTCAAAAAGTACAAGCCAGGGAGTGACCTACGGAACCGGAAACCAAGGTGTGCCGCAAGGTTCACCGAATGTTGACAGATATGGCCCCGGCGGAGGTACTGGGAATGGAATATCTTTTAGCTTAGATGGCCGCACATCGCTTTCGTTACCTAAACCGCATTATCCTGGAAATGAAGAAGGAGTTGTGGTCGTAAAGGTTACGGTTGATAAAAGCGGGTTGGTTAAAAATGCTGAAGCGGGCGTGAGAGGCTCAAATACGGCAGATCCTGAATTAATTTCAGCAGCAAAAAAAGCTGCGCTTATGGCCAAGTTCAACGTTGACGCTAACGCTCCTGCATTTCAGGTTGGCACAATCACCTATCGGTTTGTTTTAGACTAAGAACAAGAATAATCAATCATAAAAAATCCGGGAAAGAAGTAAACTTTCCCGGATTTTTCTTTTTTCGTCTCCATTCCTCAATGGATATTCTCAAGCACTTCCACAAGCAGCTTCCAGAACTTGGTTACCGTTTCGATGTCAATTCGTTCATCCGGAGAATGAGCCCCCCGAATTGTCGGGCCAAATGAAACCATGTCGAGTTCCGGATATTTTTCGAGGAATAATCCACACTCAAGCCCCGCGTGAATCGATTTGACCAACGGGTCGTTTCCAAATAACTTTTTGTAGGCGTCTTTTGTAATTTTTGCAACTTTCGATTCAGGATTTGGTGTCCAACCGGGATAACCATCAGAATGCTCAACAGTTGCTCCTGCCAGTAACATTACCGATTCGACAATCCCGGCAGCCATGTATTTACGGCTTTCTATTTCACTGCGTTGCGACGTTGTAAATACAATTTGATTTTCGCCTTTAAATTTAACCGAGGCCAAATTTGTTGAGGTCTCAACCATTCCCGGCATTCGCGTACTCATTTCCAAAACACCATGAGGACAGGCTGCTATAAGTTTCAACATTTTGTCCTGCGAATCCTTATCGATAACAAATTGAGGCAACGCGACCGATTGGTGTGCAAGTTTTAGTTTTGGCTCGGCAAACTCAAATTCAAATTCCATTTCCGAAGCGAAAACATTCCATTCTACGATTAAATTTTCTTTCTGAGAATGCGGAACAACAACCACCGCCGAAGCTTCACGAGCAATCGCATTACGCAAATTTCCACCATTAAAATCCGAAATTCTCAGGTCGAATAACTTTGCCGCATCCAGTAAAAATCGATTTAGAATTTTATTTGCATTGCCTCTGCTCTTATTGATGTCGTCGCCAGAATGACCGCCCAAAAGCCCTTTTATTTCCAGTTTAACAGCAAATGATCCGGCAGGTAAGGGCTCAGACAAATATTTCAATGTTCCCACCGTATCAATACCTCCGGCGCAACCAATAAAAAGCTCGCCTTCATCTTCCGAATCCAGATTAAGAAGAACTGTTCCCGACAAAAAGCCGGCTTCAAGCGCGAAAGCACCCGAAAGCCCCGTTTCTTCATCAACTGTGAACAAACATTCGAGCGGACCATGTGCCAAGTTTCCTGAAGCCAACACCGCTAATTGAGCAGCGATACCTATTCCATCATCAGATCCCAGAGTTGTGCCTTCAGCTCTCACCCACCCTTTATCAATGAAGGGCTTAATTGGATCATTGTCAAAGTCGTGAATAGTGTCGCTATTTTTTTCACAAACCATGTCCATGTGCGACTGCAAAATAACAGTCTTATCTCCTTCCCGACCGGCTGTTGCAGGTTTTCTGATCAGCACATTGCCCACTGCGTCAGTTCTGGCATCAAGATTATGCTTTGATGCAAATTCGAGCAAAAAGGCAATCACTTTTTCCTCTTTCTTCGAAGGACGAGGAATCTGGCAAATCTCTTCAAAATAGCTCCACAACGATTGCGGAGAAAGGGTATTTAGTTGTTTCATACGAAGTATTTTTCGGTTATCAAAGTTAGCAGTAATAACCAAAAAAATCTGAAATGGTTTGAGAAAATTCAACTTTAGAATATCTCTAAAACACCGATTAATGCTACATTTACCGCCAGTTAACAATGCTTTCAGACAAACTTCACAGAAATGGAATCAATAAAAGAAATATATAAAATCGGGCATGGCCCATCGAGCAGCCACACCATGGGACCAGCCAAAGCCGCCAAACAGTTCCTTACAATTTCGTCGGACGCCAATCATTATAAGGTAACGCTGTATGGGAGCCTTGCGGCCACAGGCAAAGGGCATCTTACCGATTTTGCCATCCTTCAGGCGTTGGAAAATAAAAAAGTTACTATTTGTTGGGAACCAGATATTTTTTTGCCGCGCCATCCAAATGCGCTGAAGTTTGAATCGTTCGATTCAGAAGAAACTCTCTTAAAATCGTGGACGGTGTACAGCATTGGTGGCGGTGCTATAATTGATGATAACGCTGAGATTGAAACACACAATGTATATGAACTTACTAAGCTCGACGACATACTCGTTTGGTGCCACGAACACGGCAAGCAACTCTGGGAGTTTGTTGAAGAGCAGGAAGGCCCGGAAATCTGGGATTATCTGGCTGAGGTGTGGCGCACCATGGACGCGGCGATTGAACGTGGAATGAAACGCGAAGGCACTTTGCCCGGAGGACTCATGCTTCCCCGAAAAGCGAGCTCTTTTAACCTGAAAGCTCAAAACTTTAGCGGTCCATTTAAAAAACGCTCGAAATTATTTGCTTATGCTCTGGCCGTTTCAGAAGAAAATGCAGCTGGGGGTCTGATTGTAACAGCGCCAACGTGCGGTGCGTGCGGAGTTGTTCCGGCAGTAATGAAACACTATCAAAAAGTGTATGATGCCGATTTGAGCCAAATTTCTAAAGCATTGGCAACAGCCGGCCTGGTTGGCGCTTTGGTTAAACACAACGCCTCTATTTCGGGTGCTGAGGTTGGATGCCAGGGAGAGGTGGGCACAGCCTGTGCTATGGCATCGGCAGCAGCCAATCAACTGATGGGTGGAACAATAAACCAAATTGAATATGCCGCAGAGATGGGAATTGAGCACCATCTTGGCCTAACGTGCGACCCGGTCGCCGGATTGGTTCAAATTCCGTGCATTGAACGCAACGCATTTGCTGCCGAAAGAGCATTGGCGCACAATACCTATGCACTGATGTCAGACGGGCGACACAGGATAAGCTTCGACGAAGTAGTTGAAACGATGTATAGAACAGGGAAAAATCTTTCGAACGACTACAAAGAAACCAGCAAAGCGGGTTTGGCGCTTTTTACAGCTTTACCAAGGTGTTGAAATAGTTTTCAATTTCGCTGGTTATTTGCTCAAAGTTAGAAAGAATCAAATAGTCGAAAAAAGTCTGAATATCAGGATCAATTGTACGCTGCAAATTAATTGTATTGACTCGGATTGTTGATTTGGTCTGGGCATCGTACCGGCAAGTAATTCCTTTTTTATAGACAACTTTCTGTTGTTGAGTCGAATAGATTTTTAGGTAGAGATTTCCTATTGCCATCAGGTTTGAGGGGCCGGTTCCGCTCTGAGAACTTCCCGATTGAGCAGAAGCTATTCTTTCAACCCGATAGTCCTGCACATCAATCTGAATATAAAAATCGGGATCGAAATCCTGTCCGTCGGCCTCATTCCCAGTGTATAACCTGACGAAAGGCCGACTGGTAACATCTCGCTGAGTCCAGTAAAAGAATTCCTTGTCAATTTTCTTGGTCGAAACATTCAGCGTATTAAAGTCGATCCGAACAGGGTCAATCACAACATTATACATTGCATTCAACCTCGCTTTTTCGATTAAATCGTCGAGTCCGGTTGAGCTGGACGACAAAGCCCGGGCTTTTTTAAACAAAAAATAAGCTTTTCGTGCATCGGCTTTGGTATTTCTTTCCAGAAGTAACTTTCCGTTCATCGAAAGCTCGTTTATTGCCATTGCTTTTGCTTCCTGAAGTTGCGTAGTGTAGATTTTCGGATCACAAATTACCTGGGCTGCGTTCGAGTTATATCGAATTTCGTCTGCCAAATCATTCGTTTCCTGAAGTATTTCCAATGTTTTCGTCCATTTCATAGAGTCGTTTGACGACTGAATCCTAACTAATTCAGCCTGAAAATAAGTCAATGCTTCCTCGTAGGCTTGTTGTAAAATAAGCTTGGCCTTCTTGTCTTCCGAATTGGCATTCAGCCGTTCAGTAGCACCAGTAATTACCTCCGAATACTTATGATCTTTCAATAATCTGGAAGTTTGCGCGTAAGAGCTAAAGACGATTAAAGTAAAAAAAGCGAACAAATAGGTTTTCATCAAGTCTGCTTTGTCAGATTAAACACATGAACAAAACAAGAAACGCAACTCGAATCTGATTATTGTAAATAGACGAACAAACATTTCAAAAAGAAGTACTTAATTGAACTTTCTGAAATAATTAATGAGTTTTCCCGACAACTGATCGTAAATTGGTTTGGTGAAAAGCACAAACATATCTTGCGCTGCAGGTGGTAAAACTGCCTTATTGCTTATGATATTTGCCATGGTGTTGTCAAGTACTTCTGCATCTCCAACAAAAATACCATATTGGTTTTTCCACAAATACTGTCCCGGAACTTTATCGGTAAAAAGTATCTTCTGCGATTGAAATTCAACAGCTTTGACCTCAAGCAAGCCACCAGAAGCTACCTGATCGGTAATAATTTTTATTTTACCTCTTTTATTTACCATTCGCTTTAAAGTGACTTTCTCCCCTTTCGGAACTTTGACCGGAACCAAATTTGCCTGCCCGTTTTGTCCCGGAACATAAATTACCGTGTCGCGTCTTACCCTAACTTCATAGCTTTCTTCAACCTGTTTGGATAAATCGCGTTGTTCTTCAAAATGCTGCGGCCGGTCAATGAAAAAATCGTAGAAACCCATTCGAAGCACTATATCGGGATAGTTTAGTTTTATACGTTCTGCTTGTTCCGGCGAATAAAAATGGACAAAATCCTTCTCCTGAAAATTTTGATTCAGCACTTGAAACACATTGTCGTAAAAAAACTGAGCCGAATATTCATATTTGCCGTTCACCGGAATTTGCTCAACAACAACTGTCAGTGTGGCCAGATCTTTTGCCAACTTCATTTTCTGTTGCGAATCTTTGAATCCACGCACCAAATCATCTGCATTTAAAAAGTTGAAATAGGCCTGTTTGGCTGCTTCTCTCGTTTTTTGACTCAACGCAGCCATTCCTGCGTCGTAAAATTCCTGCGCTGCTTTATTTTGAACCTCAGTTAGTTCCGAAGTATATGTTTTGGGCGAAGGAATAATTCGGCGAGCGGCCGGAATACGCCTGATTTGTTCCGAAAGCTGATTGACCGTCAACATCACATCCAACGTTTGTTTCCATTTGAAAGGGTCGTTACTTGTCAAAATCCGATCGATTTCTTCCTGATAATAGGTTGTAGCCAGCGGATACCCTTCATGCAATACCTGCGACGCTTTTTTGTTGCCCGGATCAGTGCTCAGCCGGTTAACGGCTTTAGTCAACGCATCGTAGTAATTGCCCTGTTCAAGGGCTTTTCGGCCTGTCGTGCACGCCGTTACGAGAACAATACAGGCTAGGATCAATATTGAAAGTCTTTTTTGCATAAATCTTTTTGTGAATCGTTGTTATTTCAATGAATATACAACTTTTATGCCTTGAAAATTAGCATTTCCGAAAGGAACAACTGTTAAATGAGAATTCACCGTCCGATGAGCTACAAGATTTCCCACCAAAGTACCAACTGTAGCCCCGGCAATTACATCTGTTAACCAGTGTTTATTGTCATACATTCGCGACACACCAGCTAAACCCGCGACAGAATATGCTGTAATCGGAATCCATTTAACGTCACGAAACTGCGTTGCAATTACTGAAGCGACAGCAAACGATGCTGTAGTGTGACCCGATGGGAAACTGCTTCCTCCAAATAGTCCGTTAAATGTATAGGGACCATCGCCTCGCCAGTTATTTGGCCGCTCGCGCCCAATCAGCGATTTGGGAACTCTTGTAACCAGTGTTGCCAGCGCAAAACTTTCGAGTGCCAGCAAACCTGTACTTTTACATTTTTCATCTTTCGCCAGCAGCCCGTATGCAAAAAAACTTCCCATCACTATAAAGCTATGTTCAGCTCCAAAACCTTCCAAAAAATGCTTCGAAATATAGGTAGATGTTTTATTCTGGTGATCCTGAAAAAAATCTTTTACTGGCTGATCTGCCATCGTCAAACCACTTTCAGCAACAATAAATACACCTAACTTGGTCCAGTCGCTGCTATTCCAACGGAAAGGTGCTGTTGCAATTGCCTTTGTATCGGTCCAGTATTTTTTAAAATAATAGTGATTAAATTTTACAGTGTCAATTTGAGCCAGAGCTTGCCCACCAATAAATATCGAAAAAAAGAGTAGTACCCCCCAGCCTCTCATCCTTTGCATTTTCCTGATTCGATTTTTTCTTGCTAATATGGCCATTTTTCCTAACTATCCAAGCAATTTTCAATTAAAAATTGAAATGAACCAATAACAATACCGTGAAGATTTATTTCAGATTAAACTTTTATAAAAATCTTCTTTTTGTATAGCACATAGCCAATAAGCCAGAATAAAAGTACATGCGAAATTGCGTATAACAACGAGCCGTTTATGTCGCCTGCCAACGGCTGAAAAACCTGCGAATACAACCATCCGGAACCGCTTTGTATTGAACCATCGGGCATTGAAATGTGTACCATTTGCCACAACGCTTTTGCCCACAAGCCCGAAAGCGCAAAAATGAACAGCGGATTCATCCCAAAAACAAGAAAAAAGCTTGTCCATTTTGAATGACCTTTAACGTCGATAACCCAAATCAATATGGCTAAAACGATGCATGCCCAGCCAGCGGCATAAAGTACATAAGAACTTGTCCAAAGTGGCTTGTTAATCGGAAAAACAATTCCCCAGATCAAACCAGAAATAATGCCCACAAAACCCGCCATTAAAAGCTTCTTATATACCTTCGATTTATCAGTCTCTTTGATCATTGAACCAATTAAATAGCCAATAATTACAGTAACCACGGCCGGAATGGTGCTTAATAGTCCCTCAGGATCGAACGGAATTCCGAAACCTTTATACATGTGATTTACTCCCAGAATAGCTGAATCGATTGAATTAGTGGCGTTCCCCTGAAGCGAATACGGATCACTTCCGCCGAAGAAATAAAGGATTGCCCAATATCCCAGCAATATCGCGCCGCCAATGTATGGCAGATATTTGCGATTAAAAGCCAAAACGATAATTGATCCAATGCCATAAGCCAGCGCAATTCGCGGTAACACACCCAAGATGCGCAGTTTCGAATAGTCAGTAATCCATTGTGGAAATGACGCCAGGAAAAAACCGACGGCATAAATCAGCAAAGTTCTGCGTCCAACTCTCACCAACGATTCTTTGTTCAGGGTATTTCCATATTTCAGGAAGGAGAAGAACATGGAAACGCCAACTACAAACAGAAAGAAAGGGAAAACCAGGTCGGTTGGTGTGCAGCCATGCCATTTCGAATGCTCGAGCGGAGCATAAATATGCGCCCAGCTACCTGGATTGTTTACCAAAATCATCATGGCTACCGTCATTCCGCGTAAAACATCAAGCGCGAGGTATCGTTGTGTGGTTTTCATCTGTTATTTGTAGTTTTTTGAGTTAGCAAAAGTAAGCCAATGAACATGATTAACCCGTTCAGCAACAACAATTCAAATCCAAATTTGTACCCGCCGAGCCAGGCTTCTGAATTGGCATTGATAATGTATGTAAGCACCGGCGATAAAAATCCGACGATTGGCACAAAGCGGTCGTTCACCTTTCGCCTGGTTAAAATTCCGAAAGCAAACAGCCCAAGCAAAGGCCCGTAAGTATATCCTGCCACTTTAAACACAGCGGTAACAACACTTTCATCATTAATTATCCTGAAAAGTACAATCACCAGGAACATTAATACTGAAAAGCCAATGTGAACTTTCATCCTGGTCGATTTACTTTCGGGCTTCTGTGGATCGAGATGCAAGAAATCGATGCAGAATGAAGTTGTGAGCGCTGTCAAAGCCGAATCGGAGCTTGAATACGTTGCAGAGACAATTCCAAGTAAAAACAATACTCCGGCGACAGTCCCAAAATGATTCAGGGCCAGCAACGGGAAAAAATCGTCGGTTTTTGCTGGAACTGCAATTCCTTCGCGCTGAGCAAAAATGTACAGCAACACGCCCAAACTTAAAAACAACAGGTTTACAACTATAAAAGCCAGACTGAACCAAAACAGGTTTTTCTGCGCATCAGTTCGATTTTTGCAGGTCAGGCTTTTCTGCATAATATCCTGGTCAAGTCCGTTCATTACAATAACGATTCCCAATCCGGCCAAAAACTGTTTGAAGAAATTGGTTTTCGACCGCCAGTCCCAGTCAAAAGTTTTACTCAGCGGGTTCTCGTCAATTGCCTTCACCATTTTTACAATGCCTAAATCGAGTTGCTTCGAAATAATGAAAATAGTTAATACAACCGAGGCCAGCAGAAATGTAGTTTGAAGCGAATCGGTCCAGATAATCGTCTTTATACCAGCTCGGGAAGTGTATGCCCAAATCATAAAAATAGCAATGGCAACTGTAGCCCAGAAGGGAATGCCAAGCGCATCGAAAAAAGCCAGCTGTAACACTCCTGCCACAAGGTACATGCGGAAAGATGCTCCAATTGTACGCGAAACAAGGAAAAAGAATGACCCTGTTTTGTACGAGCGAAGTCCAAACCGATGATTAAGGTAGGTGTATATTGAAATAAGCTGCAACTTGTAATACAACGGAATCAAAACCAGTGCAATCAGCCAGTAGCCAACAAAATTTCCGAGCAAAAACTGGAGGTAAGTCCAGCCAGAATGACCAACCTCTCCAGGCACCGAAATAAAGGTAACTCCTGAAATTGTTGTGCCAATCATGGCAAATGCAACCATGTACCATGGAGAACGCCTGTTCCCGGTGAAAAAGGTTTCGTTGGTTGCCTTCCGTGATGTGAAATAGGAAATCAGGAAAACCAGCAGAAAAAAGCAAATCAGAACTATAAACAGTATTGTTGAACTCATTTACCAAGATTGAAGTGTTGAACAACTGAAGGATTAATAAAGCAACTCATCAATTATATTTCGCCTCCATATGCCAGCTCCATTTATCGAAATAGAGATTTCCGCCACTCCATTCGAGCTCTCCACGCTGAAAATCGTAGGGTTCACTTCGCATAAACTTCTTTCCAGGCGAAAATGGTTTGGAGAAATCGTCGTTTACAATGAGACGATAGGCATCGATTCCGGTTTGGTAGAAATTTCTGACCTTTTCATTATCCGAATTTTGCAGGCCAAAAGATTGATCAAGAGGAACCCAGCCAACACCTTCGTAGTAAACTTCGCACCAATCGTGAAGGTTTACGTTGCGCGGATGAAGCATCCAGCCGCTTTGCCATTTTACAGGAATTCCCTGCGATCGGGCTAAAGTCATAAACAGCAAGGTTTGCATTCCGCAATCGCCGTGATGGTTGGCTAAAACATAGTGGGGAATATTTGTAAAAGTGCTGTATTCGAGTGCGCTTGCCCACCTCACCGAGTCGTTAATCCAGTTATACAATTTCCTAACTTTTAGAAGCGGATTGGATTCGCTCCCCAAAATCCGATTTGCAAGACTTCTGATCTCAGGAGTGAAAACAATTTGAGGTGCTCGTTCAGCAGTATATTCTTTATAAAGCTCACTTTCCTGGTTATATGGCTTTATTTGTTCTGGTTTTAAATCGAAATATTGCGCCGATGTTTCAACTTCAAAATCAATCCTGAAAAAAGTTGGCTTATCTTTTTCTGCCTTTCGTTCCAGATAAACCGAACGCTGAAGATTCGAATTATCAGCAACAACAGCATTCTCAGGCTCAGAACCGATAAGCCGAACGCCCTTTTGCCGCGAATGCCCGTCACGCGGGAAAGGCAACCAGCATTTTATCGTTTCTCCATCTGGGACCGCATTTACATCAACATCAACCAAATAGCTAAGCTTTATCTTTACAGGCAAGGTGGTTTCCCCTAGCTGCTTTGTTGCTTCAATTACTTTCCGGGTGTGCGACAAACAAAAAACATCGAGCGAATCGACCTTCTTCCCGTCAACTTTTTCCTTAAAATCTCTGGCAGCACTGTCGAGCCTGAATAAATTAGGAACTGCATTTCCAAAATATCGCTTTTCTCCATCTATTTGCCGCATTTCAAGAGTTCGGGCACGCTCCCATTTTCGCAAAGATGCACTATCTAAATCCGGAAAATATTTTTTAAGCTGATTTTTTACATCGGCTTCGCTCAACCGAAAATCCAAACGAATTCGTTTCCCCACTTCAACAAGCGAATCGAGCGACCTCACCTGCTTTTCCGTGAGCCTTTGGGTTGCCTTAGCCGAATCGCAGGCCATTGTCAACTTTTTAAACTCGCCTGCCGCCAGCAGATTCTCGAGCCGTGCCATGTTCATTTGTTTTTGTTGAACACGAGGAGCACAAGCTCCAAAGCCAATCGCCAAAGCCAAAATAAAAAAGCGCCTTAGTCCTTTATAGATCATATCGTTACCAGTAATTCGTTTTTATGTATTTTGCCCCAGTATTTAAAACTTCTCGGTTGAATAACCTTTTCCCTTTAACCATTCGAGCAAATCCCCCAAACGGTTATAAAATTTGTCGGTTCTTTCAGGCGCAGTTCCAAGATGAATCAGCATAATGCAACCATTCAAGCCGTTTGGGTCATTCTTTTCAAAGCTCTTAATGTCAGCAATAATTGACTCCGACGAGCGGTATTTTGCCATATCCGGCGTTGTGTAATCACCATTACTGGTAATTTGAGGTGTGTAATTTATCACCTTCAGGCCAAGTTGCCGGCACCAATCAACACTTTCGGCGTTGTACCACTCGTATGGAGGTAAAAATACGTTTTGCTTTTCCGAACTCAAACCAAAATCTGCCATTTTCTTGTAGTTCGCCTTCAAATCGTTGCTTAGCTGCATTTTCGATACCAGTGAAGAATCTCGTTTTGTCCAATCGGCGTAGAGCAAATGTCCGTCAGAATGCGCTCCGACATAGTGCCCTTCTGCGACCATCTCTTTGATAAGAAATTTATTTTCAGGATTATTGTAGAAAGCGCCGGTGAGAAAAAATGATGCTTTCGAATTGAATTTCTTAAGTGTTTGCAAAATCGTTTTACCACCTTCGGCATATTCGTGAGCTGAAAAAATAAGGTACACCTTTTTCTGAGAGGTGTTCATGCGGATAATCGCACCTTGATCATCAAAAATCTCACCGCTTTGTTTCCCTTCTGCCTCAAGCGACGACAGCAAATAACTCAGGCTTGCCGTTCCGTCCATGGTAGGTTCATTGGTCGAATAGTCTCCCATATCGTCATGGTAAACAGCTTTTCCACCCTGAAATTTCGCATATTGATCCGCGCGCGTTAATTGAATGCCCAGCAAACTTTTAAAAATCGTTGAATAAACGGGACCATCAACCAGTCCTCCTGTTGTCGTTTTTCGTTCGTACAACGTAATTGCCGAATGTGGATTATCAGGATAATCGCCTCCGGCCGGAAGCGCACAAACCATAGAAGTTCCCCAGGGATTGCACCCAAATAACCAGTCGGTCAAAGCGGCTTCCATTTCCTGAAACGAAGTATCACCGGTTATTTTCCGGTACAACATAGCTTGAGTTATTGCGGCGGCCACGAAGTTATTTGAACACCAAACAAACGGAACTCCTATACAAAAAGGGTCGTTACCTGCGTATTTCCTGATTTGTTCCAATCCCTGTTTCATCAATCCGGCAAATTGTCGGGCAATTACCGGGTCGGCCGACCGGGCCAAAATGGCATGCCCCAAATTGACAAATGGGTAAAACTGATAATGCCGCGCCCGATTCAATTCCATCCAGGGAGAAACTGGTTCGAGTTCGCCCCAATATTTGGCTTCCTTCTGAAAGTCAATTTGCGTTTCTGTAGGCGCCAAGGTGGCTGCGGCAAGTTCCATGTCATCAACCCAGTTGTCCTCCTCATAGAAATAAGGCGACACCATGCAGGCGGTTTGGCAATTTCCTAAATCAGATTTAGCAAAGGTCCATGCATCGAGCG
The DNA here is from genome assembly GCA_035353575.1 of Prolixibacteraceae bacterium. GTDB lineage: Bacteria > Bacteroidota > Bacteroidia > Bacteroidales > Prolixibacteraceae > Aquipluma. The sequence continues at coordinate 19,235 of DAOPZV010000018.1, forward strand.
ATTTTTGGTGCATAGTTCCAGCGAACGTTGGATCGATTGACTGAAAAATGGCTGAACCCAGAGCAAAAGCCGATGAAAATTTTGCAGCTGTTGACGAAACTCCTGTTGTTCTGTTCTTGTATTTCCCAAGTCCCTGCGATTTTCCGGTAACAAAATAAACAGGGCGATATTTGCCAAGATCATAACGGCCAACCGTATCGAGCGTTGGAATTTTAAACCCAATGTGATCGCGGTCATCGGCTATCTGATTGTACATTTCATTTTTAGCCGGGTTCATTTTAATAAGCCATTCCAGTCCCCACCGCGCCTCATCCAAAATATCCGGAACTCCATTTGCTCCCGGTAATCCGTTTGCCTGGTACTTGTCGCCGTAAACCGACGGGTTTTGCTTGTATGCGAACAACATCTGATAAATTGCATTGGCCGAAGTCATCGTATATTGCAGATAATCAGAAGCATCGTGCCAGCCGCCAATAACATCAATGCGTTTTCCCGTTTTTGTTGGGTGGTCAACAATTATTCCGTCATGAGTGTGGCACGAATCTTTAAAATACGGGTTAAAACCGCAGCGTTGCTGCCTCATGTAATTCAGGATAAAATCTGCCGTTCCGCGATAAACATCATTCGAAATCCGGAAAGATGGTGAATCTATTGCCCCTACTCTAATTGTGTAGCCTCCTGGCTTCCGGAACGAAGAAAAATTGAGCCGACAAGCCGTTTGTTCGCCCCATATCGACGCGTCAGCCGGCAGAACAGGTCCTTCAAAAACCACCTTCCCCGAAAGAGTCTCAACTAGCTGAAATGATTTTATTTCTTCCTTTTCTTCTGATAAATAAACGCCTACTTTGACGGAGCCGGGCAAATATCCCAATTGATTAATCCGAACAAATCCGTTAGAGAACGATTTGAGTGCGACAACACAAACCAGAAAAAGAGCAAGATATAATTTCATAACAAATTACATTTTAGTTATTTAGCATTAGGCGCAGAGGTCTTGTAAATTTTTAATTTTTTTATCTAAAAAGCCATAAGATTTTAAATAATTTTAAATCAGTTGCATTTTTTAAATAAACTTTTTCGGAACAGTCGTTTCAACACCCCTAATTTCTAACGAAACGATTTAGGTTTTGGTTATCTTTGGCCTGATTTAACTCAACAGCATGATCAAATTAATCGCCGACAGCGGATCGACAAAAACAGCCTGGAGATTGATTGAAGAATCGGGCAACGTAAAAAGTATCTCAACTTCAGGGCTTAATCCTTATACTCAGTCAGAAGAAAGTATTTCGCGGGAAATTGAAAAATCACTTATCCCGCACACAAGCCGAAGCATTCAGCAAATTCACTTCTTTGGAGCAGGTATCGTGAACGCCGAAAAAGGAGAAATAATCCGCCGGATTTTAAATCGGTTTTATCCTGAAGCCCAGGTAGAAACTGCCAGTGATGTTTTAGGAGCCGCAGTAGCTTTGTTTGGCAATAACTCAGGAATTGCCTGTATTTTGGGAACCGGATCGAACGCATGCCTATACGATGGCAAGCAAATTGTTACCGGAGTCTCGCCGCTGGGTTTTATATTGGGCGACGAAGGCAGTGGTTCGGTAATGGGTCGAAAACTGTTGGGCGACTACTTTAAAGAAGTGATGCCTGCAAAACTTCGCGACGAATTTGGAAAAAGCTTCGGTATCACGCGCGAAGAAGCCCTTAACCGGGTGTACCGTGCTGAAAAACCCAATAAATTTTTGGCGCAATTCGTACCTTTTCTTTCAGAACATCCTGAATCAGCTTACTGTCAGGAATTTGTACAGCAAAATTTCATGGAATTTTTTGAACGAAATGTTACAAAGCTTCCGGGGTTTTCGAGCTATTCCATTGGATTCGTCGGCTCTGTGGCTTTTTACTTCAGTTCCATTCTAAAAAACACTGCCAGTTATTATGGCTTTGATAAAATCGCAATCTTAAAAGATCCGATTGAGGGACTTGAAGAGTATTACAAATTAAAAAACTAATGTTAAAATTTGATAGAAACAATGGCAATTAGCAGCACTACTGAGGCAGATTCGTTACATAGCGATTTGGAAAAAAAATCGACCAAAGAACTTTTACTTGGCATTCACGAGGAAGACAAAAAGGTTTTACCCGCAGTTTACGAAGCTATTCCGCAGATAGAAAAATTAGTTGATGAGGTTTATACGCGAATGAAAAAAGGTGGACGGCTATTTTACCTTGGTGCAGGGACAAGCGGGAGACTTGGAATTTTGGATGCGTCGGAAGTTCCGCCAACATTTGGTGTTGGTTTCGATCTCGTAATTGGATTGATTGCCGGAGGTGATCGGGCAATACGCAAAGCCGTTGAAATGGCTGAAGACGATGAAGAACAAGCATGGAAAGACCTCGAAAAATACCAGCCAAACAAACTTGACACGATAATCGGAATAGCCGCATCAGGCCGGACTCCTTATGTGGTTGGTGCCGTTAAAAAAGCGCGAACAGAAGGAATTCTCACCGGATGCATTGTAAACAACAGAGATAGTGTGCTCGCCCAAAATGTTGATATTGCCATTGAAGCCATTGTTGGCCCAGAATTTTTGACCGGAAGTACCCGAATGAAATCGGGAACATCTGCGAAACTGATTCTGAATATGATTACCACCTCGCTTATGATTAAGCTGGGGCGAGTAAAAGGCAACAAGATGGTAAACATGCAGTTAACCAACCAAAAACTGATTAACCGCGGAACACGCATGATTATGGCTGAACTCGGTTACGACGAAGTAAAAGCCAAACGCTTGTTGCTGTTACACGGCTCGGTAAATGCAGTTTTAGAAGCCGAAGAGAAAGCTGCCAAATAACTTGGCTCTGAAATAACAAAAAGCCGGATATAAAACTCCGGCTTTTTTTAAGAACACCAAATTCCTATTGCGAAAAAGGATGAGGGGGAACACCCTCTTAATTTCTATAAGCAAAAATTAAAGCAACTTTTCTGATTTAAAGTAAACTGAAAACAAGGCTCCAGCTCACTGAACGGAGTTTTCTTCTCCAAAAGCTTTTTTAAACAATAGTTTAAATTTAGCATTTTTATGTCAATAATTCATAATTTTTGACGATACAAAGTAATTTTATTCAAAATCATTACATCACAAGCGCCCATCTCTGTTGTTTTCACAAAAACAATTTCAGCCCCAATGCTTACTTTTTATACATTTGCATATCATGTTAACAGGAATAACTACCGAATTGCAAGAAATAAGCTGGACCGACGATTCTTTTGATTTAAAGAATGCGGGCGACTATCACCTTTCCATTCAAATTGGACTGGATGGATTTTCTTACTGCATTCTAGACACGCGAATCAATAAATATCTGGCATTTCAGAATATTCCGCTTGCCGTAATTAAACCGCAGTTTTTATCCCGAAAAACAGAATCTGTTTTTGATCGGGATGAGCGACTCGGCGCTTTATACAAAAGTGTTTCTGTTACTTTTTCTACCAATAAAGTATCTCTTTTACCTCGCGAATACATAAAAGAATCGCAGGTGGAGAAAATTGCTTCGTTTGTTAATGAAGTCACCCGAATTGAAGAACAGCATTCTGACCCGTTGTTGGATTTTGGTTATTTGCTCGTTTCGAGCTATCCCAAAGAACTGATGGGCGTTCTGAAACAAAAATTTGCTGAGTTTACCTTCATGCACAAATCGGTTCCGTTGATTCAGTCGGTTGCCGCGCAACGTGACGAAAAGAAGAATACCTTGATGATTAATTTCGAGAGAAAATACGTCAGAATGATAGCTTTTAAAAATGGACAGATTTCGCTATACAACAGCTTCTATTTCAAGAATGAAGCCGATTTTTTGTACTACACGCTTAACATCTGGCAAAATTTGTTGTTTGATCCTCAGCGAGATGAAGTTCTTGTTGGTGGTTTTGTTACTGACGAATCGGGCTACTTAAAGCAATTACGAAAATACGTGAGCAACATTCGTTTTATGAAACCAGCTGAAGGCTTTAATTATGGAAGCCTTTTCAATAAAATACAGAAACATCAGTTTATTAGCCTGTTAAACACATACTCATGCGTATAGTTGGAGGAAAATACCGCGGACGAACATTTGTTCCTGGCAAACAGTTTAAAGCCCGGCCAACAACCGATATGGCGAAGGAAAATCTGTTCAATGTATTGCAAAATCTAACCGATTTCGAAAATATTCGCGCACTCGATTTGTTTGCAGGCACAGGTAGCATCAGTTACGAGCTCGCATCGCGCGGCTGCACAGATATAACCGCTGTTGAAATATTTCCGGCACACGTCAATTTCATCAGAGAAGTAATCGAAAAACTTGGAGAAAAAAACATCAGGCTGGTTAAATCGAATGTTTTTGTTTTTGCAGCCCGAATAAAAGAACAGTTCGACTTGATTTTTGCCGATCCACCATACGACCATCCAAAATTTGCTGAAGTGGCAGACCTAATCTTTTCAAATAATCTGCTGAAATCAGGAGGAATTTTCGTACTCGAACATTCAGGAGATTATGATTTTTCGAAACATGCAAATTTCAGGGAGTTACGACACTACGGAAGCGTAAATTTCAGCATTTTTGAAAACAACGAATAGAAAAGGTTGAGGGGCACGAGCAGTTACTTCCAGTTACCTGAAACTAAGTAATGAGAAGTATTTATTGTCGTATTTAAAAATGACTCACCCCAAGCCACCTTGCGGTGACTTTTCCCCTCTCTCGCGAGAGAGGGGTGGAGCGAGTAAAGCGAGCTCGGGGTGAGTCAACAAATAGAAACACGACATTTTATTTTTCCTTTTACTTAGTTACAAAAATTTAAATTTTCTTTTTGTAACTTTTGTGTTGCATCACAAACTAATGTTTCAGTTAACAACCAAATTACCATGGAAATATTTCAGGCAAACAACATTGTGAAGGAATATGCCGGACATGTTGCGCTAAGCTCAGTCAGCATTTCGGTAAAGGAAGCCTCTATTTTTGGGCTCTTAGGTCCAAACGGAGCAGGAAAAACAACTTTAATCCGAATTATCAACCAGATTACTGCACCCGACAGCGGTGATCTCTTTTTTGATGGTCGCGCTATGAAAGCTGCCGACATTTACCAGATTGGCTATCTGCCCGAAGAGCGCGGGCTGTACAAAAAAATGAAAGTTGGCGAACAGGCTCTTTATCTGGCGCAACTGAAAGGCATGTCGAAAACAGATGCTTTGAAAAGCCTGAAATACTGGTTTGAGAAATTCGAAATTCAGGCATGGTGGGGCAAAAAAGTGGAAGAGCTATCGAAAGGAATGGCGCAGAAAGTGCAGTTCATCACCACAGTTATTCATCAGCCTAAATTGTTGATCTTCGACGAGCCTTTCAGCGGATTCGACCCGATTAACGCTAACCTTTTAAAAAACGAGATTCTTGAACTGAAAAAAAAGGGAACAACCATCATTTTCTCGACACATAATATGTCATCTGTTGAAGAAATTTGCGATCACATTGCCCTAATCAACCAGTCGAAGAAAATTCTGGACGGACAAATAGACCAAGTGAAAGAACGCTTCAAAAGCAACACCTTTGAAATTACATACAAAGGCGAATCGGACAATCTTCAGGAAAAGTTGGGTAGCCATTTTGAAATTCTGGGACATGATGCTGATTCGCATTTGAAACAGCTGAAAGTGAGATTTCTGAATGGCAATTCGAACAACGATTTGCTCAAAATCCTTATGAATCAATTTGAAATCGTATCGTTCCGCGAAACTATTCCGAGCATGAACGACGTATTTATCCGTGTTGTTGAAGAAAATAACCGCGAAACAAAACAATAGCTATGAATAAATCAATACTTATTCTCAAACGCGAATACCTTACCCGTGTTAAAAAGAAATCGTTTATAATCATGACATTGCTTGTTCCGGTTATGATGGCTGCCTTGACCATTTTACCGACCTACCTCGCCATGATGGACGACAAAGAAGAACGCACAATCGCCGTTTACGATCCAACTGCCCTGGTTCTGGATAAAATGGAAAGCAACAAATTCACAAAATACCATTACATTCCAAAGCAGGAATTTGACGAACTAAGCCGAAATTTTAAATCGGGCAAGTATTATGCAGTGCTGCATATTCCTGAAAATATACTGACTACGAATCATGCCGAAATGATCTCGGACAAACAGGTAACCTTTGATGTTAAAAACCAGATAACCAACCGGATTGAAAACATTATTGAAGGCGAGAAAAAGCAACAAGTTATTGCCGAGGTCGGAGTTCCAGATCTGGAGAAAAAGCTGGCCGCCACCAAAACAAACATTACCGTTGATACGATTAAACTCGGCGAAGAAGGGAAAGCCGTGAAAAGCTCTACGGAAATAGCCATGGCCATTGGGTACATCGCCGGTTTCATTATCTACATGTTCGTTTTTATGTACGGAATGATGGTTATGCGGGGTGTAATGGAAGAAAAACAAAACCGGATCGTGGAAGTTATTATTTCCTCAGTGAAACCGTTTCAGTTGCTTTTTGGCAAAGTAGTTGGTATTGGTCTGGTTGGCCTTACCCAAATTGCCATTTGGATAATATTGGCGATGGGCATTGCCACCGGAGTTTCAACCTTTGCCGGGGCCAAAGTTCAGGAAACAGCGATTCACGGGCAAAATATCATGTCGGGGCCGCAAATGGAACAATTGGCCGCCAGTTCGCCCGAAGCACAAAACAAAGTGGTTGAAATAATTGGCATGATTGGGAACCTGAATATTGTACTTATCGTTTTTGCGTTAGTCTTCTATTTTGTTTGCGGATTTATACTTTATGCGTCGTTGCTTGGTGCGATTGGTTCGGCCGTTGACAGCGACGAAGATGCCCAGCAAATGATTTTCCCGGTGACCATGCCACTCATTTTTTCGATCATTGTCTTGTTTGCCGTTGCCAAAAATCCAGAAGGGCCGCTGGCATTCTGGACATCTATAATTCCGCTAACCTCGCCGGTTACAATGATGGTTCGAATACCATTTGGAATTCCAGTCTGGCAAATCATTTTGTCAATGGTTTTGCTGCTTGCTACTATCTTCGGAACCATTTGGATGGCTGGTAAAATATATCGTACAGGTATTTTAATGTATGGGAAGAAAGTTAATCTGAAGGAAATTGTGAAATGGCTGTTTTACAAAAATTGAAATTAAAAACCAAAGCTGTTTGTTTAAGTTTTTTCTTATAATTGCAAACAAACAATTCAGCAAAATTGAAAAACTACTTTCCTCCAATAGTATGCTTATGCAACCAGCAATTAACTGCCGGGAAAGGTTTTTTCGAAAAAATGATACATCAAAAAGAGAATTTATATAAAGCCTTCCGAACACAGGGAGGCTTTTTTTGTTTATAACTAGAAATTACTGAATTACCAAAAATACAGAACGATAAAAAATTTAAACAGATGAAAGTAAACAACATCCTGGAAACTATTGGGAATAGTCCTATCGTTAAAATCAACAATCTTTATCCTTCAGGATATGAAGTATATGCAAAAGTTGAAAAAACTAACCCTGGTGGAAGTATTAAAGACCGCATCGCACTCTCGATGATTGAAGATGCCGAAGCCAAAGGCCTTCTGAAACCAACAAGTGTATTGATTGAACCAACTTCAGGCAATACTGGTATTGGTTTGGCACTTGTTGCTGCTGTAAAAAAATACAAACTTATTTTGGTTATGCCCGAGTCGATGAGCATCGAGCGTCGCCGAATTTTAACTGCCTATGGAGCTGAATTGGTTCTCACGCCGCGTGAATTGGGCATGAAAGGCGCTATTGCCAAAGCAAACGAATTGGCCGAATCAACTCCTGACGCATGGATTCCATCTCAGTTCGACAATGCATCCAATATAGAAGCGCACAAACAAAAAACGGCTCAGGAAATTCTGGCCGATTTTCCGGAAGGACTGGATTATTTAATTACAGGTGTAGGAACAGGTGGCCATATTTCAGGAGTTTCTGAAGTATTGAAACAAAAATTTCCAAATTTAAAAACCTTTGCGGTAGAGCCTGAACTTTCTCCGGTGATTAGCGGCGGAAATCCCGGACCTCACCCTATTCAGGGCATTGGAGCTGGTTTTATCCCAGTCAATTTAAAAACGGAGTTTCTTGATGGAGTAATTCAGGTTTCGAAAGAAGAAGCTTTCAACTACGCCCGCCGGGCAGCCAAAGAAGAAGGTTTATTTATCGGAATTTCGTCGGGTGCTTCACTTGCTGCAATCGCAAAAAAAATTGCAGAGCTGCCGGAAGGTTCGAAAATTCTGACATTCTCATACGACACAGGCGAACGCTACTTGTCGATTGAAGGTTTGTTTTAATAGCAGTCATACAAATTAACACCTGACAGGTTTTTGAAACCTGTCAGGTTGAAAAAAAAGAAAAGGCCGGTTTTTACCGGCTTTTTTGTTTGAAGATTAAAATACAGTTTAAAACCCGCTGTAAATTTTTGTTTTGTGGTTTTATCCATTTTTTTGACCTCAAGAAATTTCTGGCATCGAAAAGTTTCCTGTTCTTTTGCTTATTCGCTAAAAGCGGTTTAATTTTCGAAGTTTTAAACTAAATTTCTGATGAGTAAAATTGCCATTATCGACCTTGGCACCAATACCTGCAACCTTTTAATTGCCCAATACCAGGAGAAAGATTACCAAATCTATTTCCAGGGAAAAGAAGTGGTAAAACTGGGGAAAGGCGGGATTAAAAAAAATAAACTGACAGAAGATGGACTGGAACGGGCGATAACTGCAATAAACCGGCATAAAGAAAAAATCAGGCATTTCGACGTTTCAGAAGTGATTGTAATTGCGACTTCGGCTATTCGCGATGCTGTAAATAAAGACTGGTTTCAAAATGAACTGGAAGCAGCTACCGGCTACCAACTTCAGATCATTTCAGGAGAAAAAGAGGCAGAGCTCATTTTTAATGGTGTCAAACTGGCTTTTGCTGAAATTGAAAATAATACATTGATTCTGGATATTGGTGGCGGCAGCAACGAATTTATTTTGACTGAGAATGGGCAACCTGTCTGGAAACAAAGCTTTCCGTTGGGCATGGCACGAGTTATTGAGCAAATTCCTCCCTCCGATCCCATTACTTCCGAAGAAATTGAAGAGATTAGTAATTGGTTTTCAACCGGTTTACAACCTCTTTGGGAACGGCTCAACCGGGCGCAAATATCCATGTTGATTGGCTGTTCCGGGGCTTTTGACACCATTGTTGATATGATCGATCGAACTGAACCTGGAACAAAATCCAGGAAACAGCAGAAAATAAAAATTGCTGAATTTCAAGAAATTTACAAGCTGCTAATTCATTCTACAACCCGCGAAAGAACCAGCATGAAAGGGCTTGAGTCAATTCGCATCGAAATGATTGTTCCTTCGGTAATGTTCATCAAACTCGTGGTTGAAAAGTTAAATATCACAAAAATATATCAAACTGATTTTGCGCTGAGAGAAGGAGTTTTATACGAGAAAATTTTCAGTTAAATTCGGGCAAAATTTTATATTAAAAACAGAAAACATGTCCAGAATATTAGTTATTGACGACGAACGAAGCATTCGTAATACCCTAAAAGATATCCTTGAATTTGAGAAATATACAGTTGAACTCGCTGAAGACGGGTTTAAAGCGCTGGAATTGTTGCAAACAAAAGACTTTGATGTGATTTTGTGCGACATTAAAATGCCGGGAATGGATGGTATTGAAGTTCTGCAAAAAGTTGAAGAAATTAAGCCAGACATACCTGTTGTTATGATCTCGGGGCACGGCAACATCGATACCGCAGTTGAATCGATAAAAAAGGGCGCCTTCGATTTTATTGAAAAACCACTTGACCTGAACCGGTTACTTATTACCCTGCGAAATGCGATGGATAAATCGTCGCTTCTCACCGAAACCAAGGTTTTGAGGAAGAAAGTGAATAAACGATATGATATTGTTGGCGACTCTGTAGCCATTAAAAAAGTGAAAGACATGGTGGACCGCGTTGCAGCTACTGACGCGAGAGTTTTGATAACAGGATCAAACGGAACGGGCAAGGAATTGGTTGCCCGTAGGCTTCACGAAAAAAGTGCCAGAGCCGAAGGACCTTTTATTGAAGTAAACTGTGCCGCCATTCCATCTGAATTAATTGAAAGTGAATTATTTGGTCACGAAAAAGGTGCCTTTACTTCAGCCGTAAAACAACGAAAAGGGAAATTTGAACAGGCTACCGGCGGAACTATATTTCTTGACGAAATTGGCGACATGAGTCTTTCGGCCCAGGCAAAAGTACTTCGGGCATTGCAGGAAAATGTAATTACCCGAGTTGGCGGCGACTCTCAGATTAAAGTTGATGTTCGGGTAGTTGCAGCTACAAATAAAAACCTGGCCAAAGAAATTGAGCAAAACAATTTCAGGGAAGACTTGTATCATCGCCTTAGTGTCATCCTGATTCATGTACCTGACCTGAATGACCGGACCGAAGATATTCCAATTCTTTGCGACTACTTCATCGAGCAGATTTGCACAGAATACGGTATCCCCAAGAAATCGATTGATCAGGAGGCAATTGCCGAATTGCAGGAAATGAGATGGACCGGAAATATCAGGGAATTTCGAAATGTAATTGAACGTCTCATTATTCTGTGCGACAAAACTATAACCAGCGATGATGTTATAAATTACGCCGTTCCGCGGTATTAAAGCCCAAAATCCGAAATGACCATAACTGAGAGAATCCGAAATTTCTTCAAAGTCTCTGAAGAAGACCTTGAAATAATAGAAAATGATATTCGCGATGAGAATATCAAACGGGTTTTTTATTTGTCATTAATAGGCTTACCGATTAGCTGTTTACATGTCCTGTTTTTTTCCTGGCAGTTGTATGCAAATCCGGGAGTTGAAGAAAAATGGAGAACTTCAATTCTGTCGATACACACAATAATCTCCCTAATTCTGGTTGCAATAATCATTACCATATACTTTTCATTTTATACAAAAAAGCGGAATATAAAACTGGCACAAGTTTGTGTACATATTGTTACAGCAATGCTAATGATTGGTGGAGCAATTATTTCTTCAGTCGATCAGCTCATTACCACCGCCATAAATCCATTTATTGTCACCTTGTTTATAGTTTCAATTGGTCTGTTGATCAGACCTTTACATGCGATTCTATATTACACTGCAAGCTTTCTATTTTTCTACTTTTTCATGATCAAAGCCCAACCGAATCCTGAAGTCCTGCTGTCGAATCAAGTTAACGGATTGACGTTTACAGGAGTTGGCCTATGTTTGTCGTTTATATTTTGGAGAATTTATCTGACAAGACTGAAACAACACCGATTGATCGAAAACCAGAAAAATGAATTAATCGACAACTACAATAAGCTAAAATTCTATTCTGAAGAACTGAAAGAAAGTAACATAACCAAAGACAAACTTCTGTCGGTAATTGGGCACGATTTAAGAAGTCCGCTCGCTTCGCTAATAAATGTCACAAAACTTCTATCTGACAATTATAACACTCTGGAAGAAGAAGAAATTAAAGATCTACTTGGCGCTATGAACAAGGAGTCGGAATTAACACTTGAAACCCTGAATAATCTGCTATTATGGTCAAAAAGCCAACGACAAAAGCTCATTCCAACGCCAGTAAACACAAAGCTGAATTCACTTGTATCAAAAATATTTTATCTTGTTGAAAGTCTCTTGAACCAGAAAAACCTCACTTTTATTACTGAAGTGAACGAAAATATTGAAGTTTATGTAGATACATCGATGATGCAGTCTGTGTTAAAAAATTTAGTCATAAACGCGATCAAATTTACCAATCCAGGCGGGCAAATAACAATTTCTGCAAATGCAGGAACCGATTCAGCCGAGATTTCAGTGCGCGACACCGGAATCGGGATGACTCAGGAGACAATAGACCTGCTTTTCAATACCACCAATGAATTTACTACGCGTGGCACTCACAATGAAAAAGGAACCGGGTTAGGCCTTCAAATTTGCAAGGAATTTATTGCGTTAAATGGCGGACAATTCAGGGCAGAATCTGAAATAGGCGTTGGAACCACTTTCTATATTGAACTTCCGCTTAAAAAATAAAGGATATTGGAACAAAAACAATTGCTGGCCGAAAACATCTCCGAAACTCTTTTGTTAATATATCTAAACAGCAGGGCTGTTAAAGATTTAAAAACTCTGATTGCGGTTAGATTTGCGTAAGTCATGGCGTAACAAAATTCGATTTTCTCTTGAATTTAACTCTCCGTACATCAGAGTTTTTATTTTTGGCACAATTCAGATAACATAAAAACACAGAACTTCCGAATCCTGAAGCTCTTTTTCCATTCTATTAGTCCATAAAACCTTAAAGTAGATTTGAGACCTCCAGAGCTAAAACAGTTACTTGAGCATATCACCTATATATTTGAGGATCAAAGAAGATCTATTCGAAAAAACAGCCAGCAAAAAAAACAAAAAAGGTCACTTCTTTCGAAGCAACCTTTCGCGGTGCGGACGGGACTCGAACCCGCGACCCTCGGCGTGACAGGCCGATATTCTAACCGACTGAACTACCGCACCAAATTCGTGTCGTAAATTTTACTTTTTGCGGTGCGGACGGGACTCGAACCCGCGACCCTCGGCGTGACAGGCCGATAT
>DAOPZV010000019.1:0-29219 GCA_035353575.1 Prolixibacteraceae bacterium
ATTCGTTGAAATGATTAAAAAAGTTACTACCTACGAACCCGTTATCCTGGTGGTGAAGAACGACGAGCTGCGCGAAAAAATTTCAGGAATGCTTGAACAGGCGCATGTTGACCCATCGGCTGTAAACTACATTATAAAAGACACCAACCGGAACTGGATGCGCGATTCGGGCCCGGCAATTGTAAAAACTGCGAATGGCGGAAGGGAAGCCATTCAGTTTGGATTCACCGGATGGGCCAAATATAAAAATCACAAAAAAGATCAGGGAATACCTGCCGCTGTTTCAAGTCACCTCGGAATCAATCTGGTGCAGGCCAAATACAATGACAGATTGGTTGTGCTCGAAGGTGGATCGATTGACGTGAATGGCTGTGGAACATTAATTACCACTGAAGAATGTTTAATGGACGCAGAGCAGCAGGTTCGTAATAAAGGTTTTAAAAAGGAAGATTACGAGAATGTTTTTCGCGAATATTTGGGTGTAACCAATACCATTTGGCTGGGCGAAGGAGTCGAAGGTGACGATACGCATGGCCATGTTGACGATATTTGCCGCTTTGTCAACCGAAATACTGTTGTTGCAGTGCACGAGCCAAATGCGACCGACCCCAATCACCACAAATTAGCAGCCAACCTGGAAATTTTGAATAATGCAAAATTAGAGAATGGCGAAAAACTAAATGTTGTGAAAATGCCAATGCCCGCGCGCATCGATTTTGAGGATTTGCGTCTGCCTGCTAGTTACGTGAATTTTCTGGTGACCAATGGATGCGTGCTAATGCCTACATTCAACGATAAAAACGACTACAAAGCGTTGGGTATAATGACAGAGCTTTTCCCAACACGCGATGTAATTGGCATTAATGCCGTTGATCTGGTTTGGGGATTGGGAACTCTGCATTGCCTGAGTCACGAGATCTGCGAATAAGAAAATGTCATTGGTTGTCATTGGTTGTCATTGGTTGTCATTGGTTGTCATTGATTGAAATAATTTTCCTGAACATCCGCAATAAATGACGCGAAGCCAATGACTACAGATGACTATTTACTGACTAATTTTTTGTCGTTAATCCTGCTGTTTCTTATCCCGTAGCTAAAGTATATTGTTAGGCCAATAATGAGCCAGATTCCAAACCGGAACCAGTTTGTTGCACCCAGTTCGCTCATCAGATAGAGGTTCGTGAGCAGACCAAGTACCGGAATCAACGACCATCTCTTTACAACAGCCTTGTAGCTTATAATGAGCGACACAACCGCGAAAATTAGCGACGGATAGTGATGGCGTATTATTTTCAGGAAAGTTAATTCCTCGCCGTGATCAGAAGCCATATTCGAAAAGTTAAAGCCCGACCACCACATCACAACGACAACAACAATCCAAATTGGAATCAGATAGCGACGACTATCAGCATAAGGCACTTTAAAGCCTTTGGATTCATCATGCTGCTTTCCATGTGGATTCAGGATAATTATACCTCCGGAAACCAGGACAAAAGCAAATAAAGTTCCAATACTTGTTAAATCAGTAACTTCCGTCAGATTCATGAAAAGTGAAGGGATAGCTACTATAAAACCCGTTAAAATAGTTGAAAATCCGGGAGTTCTGTACTTTGGGTGAAGCTTTGCAAATACCGGAGGAAGAAGACCATCTCTACTCATGCTCATCCAAATACGAGGTTGGCCCAACTGAAAAACCAACAATACACTTGCCATAGCAATAACTGCTCCTGCTGCAATTATTCCTGAAAGTTTTGTAAGGTGTAATTTTGTAAAAACGTATGCCATCGGGTCTGAAACTCCGAGTTCACCTGATGGTACCATTCCGGTTAAAACAAGGCTGATCATCACATACAAAATGGTAGTAATCAGCAAAGCATAAAACATGGATAAAGGCAAATCACGTCGGGGATTACGGCACTCTTCAGCAGTGGTTGAAATCGCATCGAAACCAATGTAGGCAAAGAAAACTCCGGAAACGCCTTTCATCACCCCGCTGATTCCGTTAGGTGCAAACGGGCTCCAGTTTTCCGGATTCACATAAAAAGCTCCGATTCCAATAACCAGAAGAAGTAGCACCACTTTTAAAACGACAAAAAAATCATTGGTAATGCGTGACTCCCGGATACCGATATAGCAAATCCAGGTTATAACAACCACAATAAACAATGCTGGAATATCGGCTATTAAATGAAAATTCCCAATATGAGGTGCATCAATCCAGGCACGATAAGCCTCCTGTAAGTCAGAACTCAGATTAGCCAAAGGAGTGCCCGATTTTATGGCCTCCAAAGCTGTTTGGTATCCTCGCGAGGCGCTTAAAAAATCTGTCGAAAGGTAATCCGGAATATGAAAGCCCAATCCATCCATCAAGCCGGTAAAATAACCTGACCACGATATCGCTACAGCAATATTACCAATAGCGTATTCCATAATCAAGTCCCAGCCAATAATCCAGGCAATTAACTCCCCAAAACTAACATACGCATAAGTATAGGCACTTCCACTTATCGGAATGGCCGACGCAAACTCGGCATAGCACATTGCCGACAAGCCACAAGCAATGGCAGTAAACACAAATAATAGCGAAACAGCTGGTCCGCCGCTGGCTGCAGCATTCCCGATGGTACTAAAAATACCCGCACCTACTATTGCAGCAACACCGAGGGCTGTTAAATCAAAAACCCTCAACATGCGTTTCATTCCACCACCATGGCCCTCATGAAGATCGGCGTCGCTTAAAATACGGGAGACCGACTTTTTCCTGAATAAATTTTCAAAATTCACCTCTCAAAAATATAGGTCAAAAATAAATAAAAATTAAAATCTTCACCGTTGGCCTAAAATAAATACAGATACCGAAGATTAAGTAAAATTAAAAAAATTAAAAAAAAGTTACGCCAATAGCAATTTTCGAGGTTACCTTTTTCTAGTTTTGCGAATATATACCTGATTTTGTTGCCGTAAATAGGTTACAAAACCAAAAATCTCTACCCCAGAAGCAATGATAAAACAAGGCATTTTAAAGATTAGTGTGTTTATTTTTCTGATTTCGTTAACCATCTGTTCAGCGAACGCACAGAATGCAAGATATTTAATTATCAAAGGATTGTTACTCTCCGAAAAAATATCAAGCGACAGCAGTTCCATCCAAATATCAAAGAAAAGTACCGACAAACCAATAGTGGCACCAATTGCCCGCGACGGCCGTTTCAGGCTTGAACTTGACTACAATTCTGAATACAAACTTACTTTCTGCAAAAAGGGACATTTTGCAAAAACAATAATTGTAAATACAGAGATTCCGCAAACAGCATCACGTCAAGTAACTGGTTCTGAATATTTTCTAATGGCCGTAAAGTTATTCTCCGACATACAAAATCCAGAGAATTTCTACCCAGGGAACCAAGTACAACACGTCAGTTATTTTCCAAATACTAACAGCTTTAGAAGAGTACCAACTGTTCTGGATTATGAATATGTAGAAAAAGTTGCTTCCCCAATCGGAGTATCGCCTGCTGCCGGAGTGAGACAAAAATCTCAAAACTACCAGTTATTTTAAAGCCAGGCTCAAGCTTTCGACATCAGTTTTTATACATAATTTCATCATTTATTCAGGGCGAAACGCTTGCCTTTCCGTTGATTTGGTTATTTTTACCATGCCTAAATGGTGGCATGTAAAAATATTCTGCTTGTTTATATCAATGAAAGAAAATCTCAATATGCGCAAGATCTTTTGGCTGTTTTTGCTCTTCAACCTGGTGCTTCAAATACCTTCGCTGGCTCAAAGCAAAAAATACTTTGTAATTACCGGTAAAATTATGCCTGAAACCGAAAATACCGGCGGTGGCAACGGATCGATAGAAATCACAAAAAATGGGAAAGAAACAACAAACATTGATATTCCCAAAAACGGTCGGTTCCGGTTCGAACTCGAATTTTTCAGTGAATATAGCCTGACATTCAAATACCCGGGGCACTTCAACAAAATAATACTTGTTTCAACTGAAATTCCAGAAGACGTTTGGAAACGCGATAATGATTTTCCAGCTTTCCCAATGATTGTTCAGCTCACTAAAGAATTTGAAGGAGTTGACAAAAGCTTCACTTTAAAACCTTCAGGACGAATATTTTACGGGAAAGACATTGACAATTTCGAGAAGGAAAGCTTTATAAACGATTTACAATTTACTGAGCAAGGCGCTAACGCAAAAAATCAGACGAACCAGGTAGCAAAAGAAGCAGCAACAATTAACAAGGAGAACGCTCAGGATCTGGCTGCAAAACAAAAAGAATTTGATACGCTTATAAAAGAAGCCGACACGCATTACCAGCGCGGCGAATACCAAATGGCTTTGATGAAATACCTGGAAGCCCACAAACTTTTCCCGGATAAAGCTTATCCGAACGACCGCGTTGCAGAACTTCAGGATTTAGTTAAAGCGCTGGAGATTACAGAAAAACAAAAGGCTGATCTGGAGCAAAAGTACAAGTCGGCAATTGCCAAAGCCAATGGATTTTACGACCAGAAAAGCTACAAAGAAGCCCGTCCTGTTTACGAAGAAGCTTTGCAGTTTAAGCCTGGCGATGTTTTCGCTAACGGACGAATTAATGAGATTGACCAGATATTGGCTCTACTCGAAAAACAAAGCCAGTTCAAAAACCTGATTGCCAACGCTGACAACAACTACAAATCGAAGAAATACGATCAGGCTATTGCACTTTATAATCAGGCAAAAGCGTTGGTGCCCGAAGATAAATATCCGCAAAGTCAGATCGATTTGATTAATCAGGAAGTGCAGCAACAAGCCAAACTCGATCAGCTCGAAAAAGACTTTAATCAGGCGATGCAAAGCGCAAATACGCTGACCCAGCAAAAGGATTACCTGCAAGCTATAGCGGGTTACAAAAAAGCGCTGGGATTGAAGCCTGACAGCCAAATGGCAAAGGATAAAATAGCTGAGCTGGAGCAAACGATGGTTGCCGTTGAAAACGACAAGAAATTTGCGCAGGCCATTCAGCTTGCCGATCAGGCTATGGGCAAAAATGATTTGTCAACTGCCAAAATGCAGTACCAGGAAGCTTTGAAAATAAAACAAGATAACTACCCAAAATCGAAGCTGGCAGAAATAGAAGCAACTGAAGCGAAGGAAATCGATTTCAATAACTTCATAGCAAAAGGTGAAAAAGCTTATGCCGACAAGAACCTTGACGAAGCATTGACTGACTATTCCTCAGCACTGAAACTTAAACCTCAGGATGCGAATACTAAAAAGAAGATCGAGGAAATTCAAAATTTAAAAAACAAAGAAGCTTCGGATAAAGAATATGCACAGTTGATTGCACAGGCTGACCAGAATTTTGGCAACAACCAGTTTGACGAAGCTGTTGCTGCATATAACAAAGCGCTCGACATCAAGAAAAATGACACTTACGCCAAAGACCAGCTCAAAAAGATCGACCTGTACCAGTCGGGATTAAAGAAGGCTGACAAAAACTTCCTTTCAAAAGACTATGATGCAGCAAAACTGGCCTTCAGCAATTTGTTGGAAATAAAGCCGAAAGACACTTATGCAGCCGCAAAAATAGCTGAGATACAAAAGATTGAAGATGATGCAAAACAACAGCAGGAAAAAGAAAAGGCAACTCAGCTAGCTTACGAAGAAGCTATAAAATCTGCTGATCAATTATTTACTGCTCAAAGCTACAATGAGTCGGCTAACAAATACAAAGATGCTTTGGCCATTAAAACCAACGAAAGTTATCCGCAAAAAAGAATAAAGGAAATTGAAGGAATTTTTGAAAAAGCTGAGAAAGAGAAAGCCCGTTTAGATAAAGAATATCAGGATGCCATTGCCAAGGGAGACAATAGTTTCCAGAGCAAGGACTATTCTGGAGCTATTGCCGCATACAACTCGGCTTTGCAGGTAAAAGCAAACGACACTTATGCAACCGGCAAGATTGCTGACATTCAGAAAATTCAGACGGAGCTAAAACAACAGGAAGAAAAGTTGAGAGCAGATCAACTCGCTTATGAAAAAGTAATTAAAACTGCCGATCAGTTGCTTGCCGACAAAAATTACACTGAATCGGAAAGTAAGTACAAAGAAGCACTGAGTATTAAATCTGCAGAAGAGTATCCGCAAAAGAAAATAAAAGAAATTGAAGGTATTCTGGACGGCATTGCAAAAGACAAAGCAAAAGTTGAAAGCGACTATAAAGCTGCAATTGCCCTGGCTGATGATATGTTCCAGAAAAAAGACTATCCGAATTCGCAAAATGGTTATCGCAAAGCACTGACGATAAAAGCAGATCAGGCCTATCCGAAAGATCAGATTCAAAAAATCGACCAAATTCTGGCGGATTTAAAACGTCAGGAAGCCGAGGCGTTGAAACAGCAACAGGATAAGCAGGACAAAGCCTTTGCCGACGCAATGGCTAATGGCAACAAGGCGTTTGATGCAAATGACTTTGAAAACGCCAGAACAGCTTACATAGCAGCATTAAACATCAAACCCAACGATCCGGTGGCCAAAAAGAAATTCGGCGAAACCGAAGCAAAAATTGCACAGTTGGCAAAAAATACTCAGGCATACAACAAAGCAATTACCGAAGCAAATGCGCAGTTAACGGCCAAGAAATATCCTGAAGCGAAAGAAAAATACCAGGAAGCTCTTCTGTATCTGCCTAATGAAGATTACCCCAAACGGCAGATTGGCAAAATTGACGAATTGCTTGCACAACAAGCTGCCGAACTGAAAACCCAACAGGATTTCGATCAGGCTGTAGCTGAAGCTGAGGCTTTGTTTAAAAACAAGGAACTGGCAAAGGCCAAAGAAGCATACACCAAAGCCTACAACCTTATTCCATCGGAACCGGTACCACCCAAACGGATTGCCGAAATTAACGGGTTACTTGCCGACCAGGAAAGAAGCGAAGCCGCGTTGAAAGCTGTTATGGAGGCTTATCAAAAGGCCATTCAAAAAGCCGACAACAATTTTGCAAACAAAGAATATACAGCAGCACAATTGGCATATAACGAAGCTCTGCTGATTAAATCAGACGAAAAATATCCGCAGGATCAACTAAATCTGATCGAAAAATTGTTGACTGAGCAAAAAGACAAAAACTACCAAGCTGCAATCGCCAAAGCGGATAAAGCATTCGATGCAACCCAGTTAACAGAGGCAGAAACGGGATATAACGAAGCGCTTTCTTTCAAGAAAGACGACAAATATGCTACCGGTCGGTTAGCCGAAATTGCTAAGAAAAGGGCGGATACGGATGCTGAGAACGCTCGCCTTAAAAAGCTTGAACAGGATTATAAAAACCTGATTGCCGACGCCAACAACGATTTCAACAACAAGAGCTATGGAGTCTCGAGAGAAAAATATGAAAAAGCATTAACTCTGAAACCAAACGAAACTTACCCAAAAGATCAGATTGCAAAAATCGACGGACTTTTGGCACAAATGAAAAAGGCAGAAGAAGTTAACAAACAATATGCTGACCTGATTCAGCAGGCAGAAGATACGTTCAAAGCTCAAAAGCTGAAGGATGCCAGAAATCTGTTCCAGAAAGCATATTACCTGAAGCCGTTTGAACCGCTTCCGCCAATGCGCATCGCTGAAATTGACAAGCTGATTACAGAACAAGATCAGCTGGCTCAGTTGGCAGCACAGGAAGAAGCACAACGCAAAGCCAAGGAGAAGGCCGATAAGGAAACGTATGACAAGGCAATTGTGGCCGCCGATAAAGATTTTGCCGCTAAACAGTACAAACTCGCAAAAGTGCACTACAACGAGGCACTCATTGCTTTGCCAAACGAAAAATACCCGAAAGATCAGATTGCTAAATGCGACGAGCTAATGGAACAGGAAGCCATTGACAAATTGGCCGCATTACAAAAAGCCAGACAAGATTCGATCAAACGTGTAAACAATCAGCTGTTTGAGGCAGCAATGGCTTCGGCAAAAGCCTTGGCTCAAAACAAACAGTATGAGCAAGCCGTTCAAAAATACAGTGAAGCCATCAGCATAAAACCGGATCAACGTTCGGCAATTCAGAAACTGATTGATGATCTCAACAACACCATTCAACTTCTGGCGAAACAAGATTCTGATTACAAGCGCTTTATTCAAAGTGCCGACGGCTATTTCGCGCAATCGAAGCTGAATGAAGCATTGGCTGATTATCAAAATGCACTGAAAATAAAGCCGAATGAAGAATATCCTCAAAATCAGATCAAAGAAATCCAAAATCAGCTGGTTGTTGAGCAAAAATATAACGATGCTATAACTAAGGCCGATAAAGCATACAATTCGTCAGATTGGATTAATGCAAAAACTGCCTATACCGAAGCGCTAAGTATTAAACCAAACGAAAGTTATCCGGCAAACCGACTGAAAGATGTAAATCAGAAAATTTCGGATGCAAATCTTGCCGCTTTGAGTAAAGCTGCTGAGGATAAAGCTTATAACGAAGCTATTGATCAGGCAGAAAAAGCGTTTAAAAATGAACAGCTTACCACTGCCCGCATGAAGTTCCAGGAAGCTCAGACGATCAAGCCTTCTGAAGAACTTCCGCCGCGACGAATCAAAGAAATTGATGTGTTGATTGATCAGCGGAACAAAGACCGACTTGCCCAGCAACAACGTGATTTGGACGAAAAATACCGTCAGGCAATTGTTTTAGCCGACAATTCGTACAAAGAAAAATCGTACAGCGTCGCCAAGCTTCAGTACAAACAAGCTTCGCTGATTAAACCAGATGAACAATATCCCAAAACCCAGATGGCTTTGATGGATAAACTGATGAACGAAGCAAAAGCGCCGGAAACATACGTCATGAAATTACCTGAAATTGAGCCGGCAAAACCTGTTTCGAAGCCGATAATCAATACCGAAGAATCGGCTCAGACAACCGCCGCCCGTGCCCAAAACTTTGTAACCACCAACGACTATGGCGACGCAGTTAAAAAAGCCGACGAAGCCTTCGGAATAAAAGACTACGCTGTAGCACGGTTCTATTATTACAAAGCCAACGATCTGAAGCCCACGGAAGAATATCCGAAGAAACAGATTGAGCTGATCAGAAAACTGATCGACTCGCAAATGTCAACCACCGATGTTTCAGATTACGATAAAGCTATCGCTCAGGCCGATGCTGCTTTCGGAAATAAGAATTACACGATAGCTAAATTCTTCTATTACAAGGCACTTGATGTTAAGTCGTGGGAAAAATATCCGAAAGATAGAATTGATGAAATTCTTGCGCTGACAAATTCATTATTGTCAGAAAGAGAAGAAAAAGAGTACAAGGATATCATTGCGAAAGCCGACGAAGCATATTTCAACAAAGACATAGTTATCGCTCGCTTCTATTATAACAAAGCCTTGTCGATAAAGAGAGACGAAGAATACCCAAAAATTAAGCTGAAAGATATTCAGAAGCTGATTGAACAGGATGCCCGCGACCATCAGAATGAACTGTACCAAAGCTACATTCAGCTTGGCGATCAGGCAATGCAATCAGGTAACTATGCGATTGCCCGCTTCAACTACAACAAAGCTTTGACAATGAGACCGGATGAAAAATATCCAAAAGATCAGATTAAGGCAATAAAAGAAGCCATTGAAAAAAGAAACAACTGATGTTTTAAATGGACTGAAAGCATTAGCAAATAAAAATTAAAAACTGAATTAAGTTGGAACTAAGAATAAAAGATCAATTAATAAAACTCTTCGAATCGCATTTTAAAGAAGAAGTCACTTTTTTTGAATTGTTGCCTGCATCAGGTTCTTACCGTGAATATGCACGGCTCAAAAGTACCAGCCACCAGGTTATGGGCACCTACAACCAGGATCTGAAAGAAAACCAGGCTTTCCTTGAATTTTCGGCCCATTTCAGGAATAAGAACATTCCGGTTCCGCAGATTTACGCGGTAAACGACACGATGGATTGCTATCTTCAGGAAGATTTGGGCAACACTACCCTATTCGACTTTTTGAGCAGCACCCGCGAAAAAGAAGGCTTCTCGTCGAAAATAGTTGACGAATACAAGAAAGTGCTGCGCGAGTTGCCGCGCATACAGTTGGTGGCGGGCAAAGACATCGATTACAGCGTCTGCTATCCACGCGAGGCTTTCGATAAGCAGTCGATGATGTGGGATTTGAATTACTTCAAATACTATTTCCTGAAACTGGCCAAAGTACCATTTGACGAACAAAAACTCGAAGACGATTTTCAGGCTTTCAGCGATTACCTGCTAGCCGTTGACAACAATGCTTTTTTATACCGCGATTTCCAGTCGCGCAATGTAATGTTGAAAGACGGGAATGTTTATTTTATCGACTATCAGGGCGGAAGAAAGGGCGCATTACAATACGACTTGGCCTCATTGCTTTACGACGCAAAAGCGAACATTCCCGAAGCTGAACGCGATGAGTTACTCGAGTTTTACCTCAACGAACTAAATCAATACAAGCACGTTGAAAGGGTAAAATTTAAATCGTTGTTTGATGGCTATGTGCTTATCCGAATTATGCAGGCGATGGGAGCTTACGGGTTCAGAGGCTTTTACGAAAAGAAAGAACACTTCCTGAAAAGCATTCCGTTTGCCCTTAAAAACCTGGAAAGCCTTCTGCAAAAAAATACCATACAGATTGAATTGCCTGAATTATTAAAGGTGCTGAAAGCGGTCACCGAATCGTCTTTTCTGAAATCAATCAGCCCTTCGAACGATCGTTTAACTGTTCGAATCAGTAGCTTTTCATACAAAAAAGGCATTCCCCACGATCCATCCGGAAATGGCGGAGGTTTTGTTTTCGACTGCCGCGCCATTCACAACCCTGGGCGATATCCCGAGTTCAAGCATTTGACCGGGAAAGACGTAAAAGTTCAGGAATTTCTGGAAGAAAAATCGACTATGCCTGCCTTTATGAACGCAGTAATGACCTTGGTTTCGCAATCGGTTGAAGTGTATTTATCTCGCGGTTTTACGCATTTGTGTGTAAACTTTGGATGTACCGGCGGACAACACCGGTCGGTTTATGCAGCCGAAAAATTAGCCGATTACCTGCGGAACAATTATCCGGTTACGGTTGTTTTACAGCACGTCGAACAGGATAACTAGAAATTATGTCGAAAACACAGTGTAAAAACGAAGATTACAAAGAAAAAGAAGATGCCAAATACGTTTGCAAACGGTGCGAACGAAAGGCAAAAAAAGAAGACAAACTCTGTAAACCAAAGAAGATAAAAGATTGATGGCAAACACGAAAATCTATGAGGAGTCAGTATGCCCGAATCGCGTTATCCGTTGTTTTGTCGCTGTGTTCTTTGTTGTTTTCGACTAGTGTTAAAGCTCAATTCCATGTTATTGGCCAGGTTTTCGATGCAGAAACCGGTCTGCCAATTTCAGCGGTAACTGTAGTTGTCGATTCCACTGCATTTTTGTTCAACAACAGTTTCTTTGATGTTGCCCTCGAAAAAGCTTCACGCCAGATTGTTGTCAAAGCAAACGGCTACCTGCCTTTTCAGGCATCTACTATCTCCGGAAAATCGAAACTCAAGATTTACCTTATTCCCGAACTGGTAAACATGCAGGAAGTGACGGTGAAAGCATTTCTGTCGGACAAACGACTTGCTGATACACCCGGTTCAATCAGTATCATCGGGAACCGCCAACTGCGGCGCGAACCCACGTTTACGCTCGCTCCATCGGTTAACAAAATTCCGGGAATTTATATGCAAAGCGGATCAATCAATACTAACCGGTTGACCATTCGGGGAATTGGCTCCCGCTCGCCATACGGAAGCAACAAAATAAGAGCGTATTACGGCGACATTCCGCTTACCAACGGAGTCGGCGAAACCACACTCGAAGATCTCGACCTGGAACAAATTGCCAATATCGAAATATTGAAAGGACCGTCGTCCGGATTTTATGGCTCGGGACTTGGCGGCGTTTTACTGTTTAATCCTGAACACCCCAGACAAAGTCTGCTCTCGCAGCAGACCTCTTTTGGTTCATTTGGAACAATGAAACTCACTGAACAGGCTTCTTTTTCGGCAAAAAACATTTCCAGTTCACTGGCATATTCGCGTTTCCATTCCGACGGGTACAGGGAAAATAACCAGTCTGACCGCCATAACCTGACCTTTACCTCAACAATCTCTAAAAACCGAACAACAATCAATTTTCTGGGTGCTTTCGTTGATATGTTCGCCTACATTCCCAGCTCAATTGACCTAAATACATTCAACACCGCACCGCGAAAAGCAGCAACCAGCTGGGCTTCTGCACGCGGATACGAGGACTACAGCCGCATTTTTGGCGGACTTAACCTGGAACAATCTTTTGGTAACGGCTGGCAAATAAAAGTTAGCATTTTCGGGCATCAGAACCGAAATTACGAACTGAGACCTTTCAACATTCTTCAGGAAAAAAGCCATTATTTTGGGGCTCGTTCAACGCTTCAAAAAACCATTCATACCCAAAATTCGGTACTCCGGATTGTTGCTGGTAACGAGTGGTTCGCCGAAAAATACTTCTGGCAGACTCTGCATAATAAAAACCATGAGGCTGGCAATTTATTGTCAGACAACAAAGAACTGCGGGCTTATAACAACTTGTTTGCACTTGCCGACTACGATCTGGCACAGAAAATACAGATTTCGGCAAGCCTAAACCTAAATGAAACCCATTACGATTACCACGATCGTTTTTTAACCGATGGCGACCAAAGCGGGACCCGTAAATTTAGCCCGATTGTATCTCCCCGACTGGCTGCAAGCTGGAAAATAAACGAATCAGCCCGGCTGTTCAGCGTGGTTAGTCACGGATTCTCGCCCCCCACGCTGGAAGAAACATTACTGCCGAATGGTGCTCGAAATCCATCGATCAAACCAGAATCCGGCTGGAGTTTTGAAGCCGGCACAAAAGTAAATTTAAGTCAACGCTTATACATAGAATTATCAGCCTACTACATGAAAATAAAGAATTTGCTGGTTGCACGCCGTACTGCCGACGACGCCTACATGGGTATAAACGCGGGCGCAACGAATAATCCGGGATTGGAAGCGAAAATTGATTTCGACCTGATTAAAAACAAGGAATGGCTGATCGTTTTTCGCACCAATACCAGTTTCAGTTGGTACAGGTTCGCCTCTTTCACCGACAACGGAAACGATTATTCGGGCAACCGGTTAACGGGAACACCATCGACTACCACAAACTGGATGCTTGATCTGAACAACATCAGAGGATTTTACATCAACCTTCATTACCAAACTGTCGGACGAATGCCCATTCGCGACGATAATACGGTATATTCTCCAGCCTACCAGCTTGCAAATTTCAGCGCCGGTTACGAGCACAGTTTCCGAAAACTTAGAATTGGGCTTTCTGGTGGAATTCAGAATATTTTCAACGAGCATTATGCGTCGATGTTGCTGATTAACGCAACCGCCGCGCCAACCCAACAACCGCGCTATTATTACCCCGGGCTGCCGCGAAACTACAAAGCCAGTATTTACCTCAATTACTTGTTTTGACCGGAAAAACTCAGGATTATCGCTGTCCCGAAATCTCAAAACTGTTAATATCTTTCGGATAAAAGCATTAATTTGAGGAACTGACGCGAATTTAAACATATAAAAAAAGTGTACTTTTAGGCGTTCGCAATCTAAAAGATAAATGGACGACTATCATTCGGAATATTAACCCGACCAGAGGCTTTAATTCAGGAGCTCTGGTTTTAAACTGGAGGGACTGTTTATGAAGACTTACTTCAATTCTTCGAAAGGCTTTCTGCAATGCTACAACTGGGAACCCAACTGCTGGGTTAACGTTGAATGCCCAACCGATGCGGAAAAAAGTTATCTGATAAATGAACTAAACATTCCGGAGCCTTACATAAACGACATTGAAGACGTTGACGAACGTCCGCGTATTGAGCTGGAAGATGGCTGGTTTCTTATCCTGATGCGAATACCCTACAAAAACGAGGTGGAAAGTTTGCCTTTCAGTACTGTTCCAATAGGGCTGATCTTCAAAGACGATATCTTTGTTTCTGTTTGCTTCCATAAAACCGAGATGCTCGACGATTTTATTCATTACGGCAAACGAAAAAACATCAGCATTACCAACAATTTTGATTTGGTTTTCAAGCTACTGCTGTCGTCAAGCGTGTGGTTCCTGAAATACCTGAAACAAATAAACCAGCGCATTAAACTGGCCGAAAACCAACTCGAAAAATCGATTAAAAACGAAGAACTCCAGGCGTTGCTGCAAATAGAAAAGTGCTTGGTTTATTTCACTACCTCGTTGAAAGGCAACGACATTTTGGTACACCGCCTGAAAAACATTAAAGACCACCGTGATGCCTTCGACACAGAACTGGTTGAAGACGTTGAAATTGAGCTGCGCCAGGCCCTTGAAACAACCAACATTTACAGCGACATTTTGAGTGGAATGATGGACGCCTACGCCTCGGTGATTTCAAACAACCTGAACATCATCATGAAGCAACTAACTTCTATTTCCATCATACTCATGATTCCGACCCTGGTAGCCAGCTTATACGGTATGAATGTTCCCAATATGTTCCAGGAATACCGCTACGGTTTTTGGGTAGTACTGCTTATTTCAACCATATTTTCGGTTTCGGGAGTACTGCTGTTCAAATTCAAAAAATGGTTTTAAGTTCCTGTTTAGTAATCTGACTTTCGAACGAAAATATTACTTGTTTAAACCAGAAAGGCGAGACTATTTTCAAAATGCCTCGCTTTTCCGGTTTAGTTCTGGCACTATATTTTCTTCAGGAATTCGGCGCTGTCTTTAAAGGTTGGCGGATCCATTTCAACAAAAATATTTTTTACGCCACCCACAATGGCAGCGGCAAAAAAGTCTTTCCAGTCAACAATCCCCTGCCCTATGGCTACCTGTTCTTTTTTGGTAGCCGACCAATCGGCCAAATGTGCCGATATAAACCGTCCGGGGTATTTCCTGAAATAATCGGCAGCCTTGTAGCCAATATTCACCACCGCAACCTGGAATTGCATTTTCACCAGCGCCGGATCGAGCCTTTCGAGCATGGCATCGTAAATCAGCTCATCTCCCCGCTTTTCAAACTCCATGTGGTGATTGTGAAATCCGAGCTGCAAACCGGCAGCCTGCACCTTGCGGCCAATGGCATTCAGCTCGTCGCATCCTTTGCGGTAATCGTCAACCGAAGCACCTTCAGGCAACCACAAGCTGGAGCAGATCATCTGTTTCATACCCATTTGCTGTGCCCACTCAATTCGGTTATCCAAGTGATCGCGCAGTTCGCCCATGCCGTAATGCGAGCTGGTGCACTTCAGCCCGGTATCATCAATCATTTTCCGAAGTTCGGTTCCGCTCAGGTTGTTGAATTTCTCAAACGGAGTGCCGGTGTAGCCCAGCGGAGAACACATTTCAACTTCGGAGTAGCCCATTTCCGCCATTTTTTTTAATGTACCGGAGAAGTCGCTGCCCAGCTCATCGCGAAGCGTCCAGGTCTGAAATCCGAAGGCTAATTTTTGTTTGGCGTCGGCAGCCAGCGCTTCCGGCAAAATGGTATTCAGCAAAGCCATAGAGCCTAAAGCTGCCCCACCCGCTTTTATAAAGTTTCGTCTGGTTAAGTTCATTACTTTCCCGTTTTTTAGGTCTAAATCGAATCAATATTCCAACCCGAACGATAGGTGCGTTGAAGGTAGTTGTTGGCCGCATCGTTGTTGGTAATTTTCAACTGCGAGGCATCGTAGCGCAGGGTTTTGTTTGTTCGCAATGCAGCGGCGTACAGATTCACTGCTTCTGTAATCGGCCATGCCTGCCTGAAATTACCGTCAATCTGTTTCCCGGTTTTTATTCCTTCAACAAAACGCTGCACACCGGGCTGTTTGGTTGCCCCGGCAGCTACCGAAACTTCTTCGGCTTTTTTCACTTCTCCTGAAAGCAAATAGGGCTTTTCAACCGTAAATGCCGACGACATGATGATTCCCTTGTCGCCAACGAACATCATTCCTTCCTCCGGAAAATCGATATTTTTATCGTAGAATTCCTGTGGCGTCGGAGGTTTCATTCCACCATCGTACCACACCAGGTCAACTGCCGGGCGACTGCCTTTGGCCGGATATTTAAACCGAACGGTACTGGCAAACGGGAAGGCAAAATCGTTCTCAATCTGGAAGGCCGTGGCATCAGTCTGCAAATCGCAAACGTGGCTGCGGTTGGGCTCAATAATTGTCGGATTTTCCAGCTCCAGCGCGTTGAAAACAGTCCACAAACTGTAGTGACCCATATCGGCCATCGAACCACCTCCAAAGTCGTACCAGCCACGGAAAACCATGTTAGTGTAATACGGATGGTACGGGCGATCTGCTTCGGGACCAACCCACAAATCCCAGTCGAACCCATCGGGAACAGCAGGTTTATCCGCAGGTACTTTGGCGTATTGCGGCCATACCGGGCGGAACGACCAGTTGTGTACTTCTTTCAATGTTCCGATTACGCCACCGTTGATCCAGGCCATTATCTGATCCATATTTCCGTTGGTATCCCAGGGAATGAGGTGTGTTATAACCTTCGAGTTTTTAGCAAAATCAATCACTTTCCGCCCTTCTAGCAGCCTGTTCGAAATGGGTTTATGCATGGTAACAGCAATGTTTCTCTTCATGGCAGCCATCGCAATCAGTCCGTGCAAATGGTCAGGTGTCATTATTTTCACGGCATCCAGTCCTTTTTCTTTTTCAAACAGTTCCCTGAAATCGGCGTAAGCACGGCAGCCTTTGTATTTCTGATCGGCTCTTTGCTTCGCGTAGAATCCATCGACGTATTCCTGAGCATTGTCGCGGCCACCGGGAATGGTATTGTTTCCGCCGGTAGTCCAGTTCGGGTTACCAACAGCCTTGCGAATCTGGTCGCGCAGTGATTCGGGGTCCCAATCGTAATAATTGATCGCTTTTTTCTGCGGATCGCAAACCGCTACCAATTGAATTTCGGGAAGGTCGAGCATTCCCTGCATCTCACGCAATCCCTGCGTTCCACAACCGATGTAGGCCACATTGATTTTATCGCTTGGGGCAACAAAACCGGCTCCGCCCAATACATGCCTTGGGACTAAAGTTACGCCAAGTGCTGCGGTTGTTACTCCGCCAATAAATTTTCTCCGATTGATGGTGTTGGATAATTCAGTTTCAGCCGCGTTGACTGAAGTTTGCTTGTTTGAATTCATTTCTTCATTCATCGTGATTAGGTTTAGACTTGTTTGATCCTCTAAAATTAGGGAAAGATTTTGATCAAACGCCTGATTTACTTCACAATGTTTTGAAGAAGAAGGCCATAAAAAAAGTCCACCGCCTTTTTAAGCAATGGACTTCTCCCTATCGTTGAACTTTTCTATTCCTGCGGATCTTCCGGATCGGCAATGTTCCCATTTTTGTTTTCGGCATACCAGGCTCCGGCAATAACGCCAAACACAACCACAATGGCCACGTATAAACCACTTGGAATTGGTGGTGGATCGCCTGCACCGTATGAGTGCATTCCAGAGAGGTAATAGTTCACGCCGAAGAACGTCATCAAAACAGTACTGATTCCGAGTAAGGCCAAACTATTCAGGGCAAAAGTGCTTTTCATTCCCGGGACTTTTCGCAAATGCAGAACAATTGAATAAACCAAAACGGTAACCAGCGCCCAGGTTTCTTTCGGATCCCAGCCCCAATAGCGCCCCCATGATTCGTTGGCCCAAACGCCGCCAATAAAAGAACCGATTGTTAGCATGAAAAGCCCGATGATCAGCGCCATCTCAACGATGTACGAAACTTCTAAAATGGTATAGCTGATGTTTTCATTGTTTTTCTTATTGCGCAGAATCATCAAAATCAGGTTGAGCATACCAAGTAATGCTCCCATTGCCAAAAATCCATAGCTGGCAGTAATAATAGCCACATGCACAACCAGCCAGTACGATTTCAGAACCGGTACAAGATTGGTAATTTCAGGATTCATCCAGCTCATCCCTGCAACAAACAGGATAATAGATGCCAGCAAGGTTGTTACAGCCAGAGTTATTGGCGAACGTTTCACAAATACAAAGCCTGATAAACTGGTTGCCCAGCCAACGTATATCATCGTTTCGTAACCATTACTCCAGGGCGCATGACCCGAAATATACCACCGCATAAGCAATCCGGCCGTGTAAGCCATAAAAGCAGCGAAAATTACCCATGTTCCAACCGGAATATATTTGGTAATTTTTCCGGAAGGTTTAAAAATGAGCATAAAGTGCATCACCAGCAAAACAAAACCGAGAAAGGCATAGATTTTGGCCAGCTTACCGAAAATATTCCATTCATTGTACTTTATTTCCATGCCAATTTTGGTTGCCGACGGCATAATATCGGCGCCATAAGTTTTCTGGAATTTCTTGATGTATCCAAGATACTCGTCGGGCTTTGCCCAATTGCCAGATGTTTGCGCTTCGTTGTAACTTTGGTAGTACAGGTTCAAAATGTTGGCGGCAAAATCGGCTTCTTCCTTTTTCATTGTTTTAGGCAATGTTGCCGGTGTTGCCCATGTTTTATTGGCGTCACCCGGAACCGGGAAAATCTTCAGAAAATCACCATTAAAAATCTCGTAGCAAATATTCACACGCTCGTCAACATTCATTATTTCCTTATCGAACTTGTTGCGCATGGTTTGCTTCTTGTTATAAGCTTTCTGCACCAGGTCATTCAATTTGTATGTTCCGGCGTCGTCAAACATTTGCCTGAACGAAGCGAACGAACCCGAAACGCCAATCATTTTGGCAAGCTCGGTATTTGCTATTTTTACGAGCGGAACAGACTTCCATTTTTCAGGATTAGCGCTCATGTCCATGAAAAATTCGACCGACGACATGCCTTCCCATTCACTTGCTTTAGCAATTTTGCGCAAAAGGTCGGAGGCAAGTGTGCTCACCGGCTCAATTCTACCTTGATGATCCTGAACCAGCAACTGCGAAAATTCGTCGATGTGCTTACTTTTTGCAGTCGGGTTTCCGGCAGCAAATACATTTTGTGAAGCGCCAAAACCGGTAAGTGCTACTACAAGAAGCGCTATTTTTAAGCCCTTACGTTTAGCCTGAAGTTTTGAGCTCAACCGAACCAACGTCTGAAAACGACTGCTCTTGCTAAATACGGTGAATGCCATGCCTAAAGCCATCAGGAAATAGCCGAGATACGAAATAAACGTTCCCCAATAGTCGTGGTTAACCGAAAGGATTGTTCCCTTTTCATCGCGATCAAATGACGATTGGAAGAAACGGTATCCCTGGTATTTCAAGATGTTATTCATAAAAATCCGAAATGGTCTTTCTACACCCGAAGCCGGATCTTTCAGCGTAATTTCACTGGCATACGACGACGGGCTCATGGAACCGGGATAACGTTCGAGCTGGAAATCGCGCAGCTGTATGCTGAATGGCAATTCGCGAACAACAGAACCATACGATATTGCCAAATCAACTCCGTTAATCGAGCAGGTTGCCGGTTCAGAGACTTCTCCATCTTTCTCAAAAACATTTACCCGCCGCACCTCATTTCCTGAAGTTACTTTGGCGGTAAAAGCGTTAACAGTCCCGTCAGTTTTGCTTTCGTCAGTTTCCTGAACGAGCGAAGGTGTTCCTTTTGCGATATAACTTTTCAACACGAAAATGGAATTACCAAGCTTGTAAAGCGTATTATTCTGCACCGCGATTGGCGTTCCGGGAGCAATTTTCTCGCCGGTGTTTCCCATCATCGATGCAACCACGATGGAATCGGAACAAACAAAATTCAACCCTCCGGCCTGACTAAACACAACCTTGGCCGACCCTTGACCGGTTTCGAAACCAAATGTTACACCTGCTAAGTCTTTCTTCTGGTTCTGCGCCAGAACAATGCTTTTATCGTTTCGGCTTCCACCGTTGAAAACCAATGTCAGGTATGCAATTCCATTTGCGTCGGGCACAATAGTTTCCACAGCATTCGGCACAAACATTTCATTCTCAACAGTAATTTCTTTACCGCCAACTGTTATTGATTGTGTGTAATCGTTGCTGGTAAACGGGGTGAACGAAACTTTCTTATTTGCTTTTGCTTCACCATCGTTTGAGGTAGCTTTCAGGCTAATATAGGTTTCTTCGGAAACAACCTGGTTATTTGATTCTCCTTCGCGAATGTGCATACTTCCTTCAAACCCAAAATAACGGGTTACCGCAGCTCCCAGAATGATCAGGATAAAAGCCAAATGGAAAAGCAAGATCGCCCATTTTTTGCGGGAGACCAACTTGTACT
Organism: Prolixibacteraceae bacterium; assembly: GCA_035353575.1. Lineage (GTDB taxonomy): Bacteria > Bacteroidota > Bacteroidia > Bacteroidales > Prolixibacteraceae > Aquipluma. Next base: position 20,338 of record DAOPZV010000019.1, read on the forward strand.
TGAAAACACTTCCGGAAAGATTAACAACACCTATAAAGAGTAACAACTCGAACCACCAGGCGCGGTAAATAAGCGCTTGAGCTACAGGTGTACCGTAATCGTTCTCGATGAAAGTTGCATAAGCAATTGAAAATGCAAAGGCCAAAAGCAACACCACCGAAAAAAACATTGAAAATAAAAAGGAGGCTATTTTCTTCATTAATCAATCAATTTAAAATCAACATTTGAAACTTGAAAACAATGAACTATATACAAAAAAAACTCCTTTGTTTCATTACAAAACAAAGGAATTCACTCATTCTATTATTAAAAAACACCCCTATTTCATTTAAGTAAATTTTCAATTTAGGGTTCTGCGACTTTCGTATCAACTTCAGTTTTTCAATTAAAAACTCAACGAATAGAATAGCCATTTAGATTTCCGATTTGTGCGGACTTTATTACAAGGCTATTTCGTAGTTGGATCGTCGTGAGCAATTTTAGCAGCGTATTCTTTGAAATTAAATCCTTTGAAGTTTGGACTTTCTGAATTGTGACATTTCTTACATACTTTTTCGTCAGGCATAATTAAACCTTTAGCCATAGCCTGAGTACGATCTTTCATAACAGTAGCAACCTTGTATGCACTACCTGGTCCGTGGCACGATTCGCACGAAACACCTTCTTCAACTGTAATTGTAGCAACCAATGATTGATCAACGCCTGCTGCAGTAGAGTGGCATTTCAAACATTTCGGATTTTTAGCATCGGCCCCTTTCAATGATTGCATTGCCTTGGCGTGAGGACTATTGGCCCATTTGTTATACTGTTCGCCTTTCTCAGCTTTATTGTGACACATCTTACATTTGGCAGCACCAATGTAATTTTGTCCGGTAGCCAATGAGACACAAAGTACAACTGCACTCATCAGTAGAAATAATTTTTTGTAACTCATAGTCATTGTTTTTTTAGTATTTGTATCGTATAAAGTCTCTTTAGTTGTGGAATTTCCACTTTTCAATAATTCAGTATAACAAAATTGCATCAAATATAACACCAAACAAAAAAAAACGCGTTAACATTTGTCAACCTGATACACATTTAGTTAAAGGTTATTTTAAGCTGTTTAATAAAGCTGAGAATGGCAACTCGAACAAAGTTCGGTTTTCCAGGCGTCATCAATATCAACCGGATGCTTAAATTCCAACGGTTCCAGCGAATTGGAGTATTCCATTTTGTCGGATGTTCCTTCGGCAAGAATGGTATGGCACAGGTTACAGTCTTTTGAAATGACTTTACCCTGTGCAGTCGAATGGCGATCGTTATGGCATCTGAAACAGCCATCGGTTACCATGTGACCAATATTATTTGGATATGCCTTCCAGCTCGATTTCATATATGGAAATACATTTTTTGAATATCCATCCTGAATTTCGGCTATAGCCGCGTCAACATCTGCTTTTCTGTTGGCCAATACTTCGGGATGACTGGCTTTGTAATAATCGTTCACGCCATTCTTTATAGCCATGAACGCAGAGTCTTTGGTCGAATAGTCTTTGTATAAAATCTTCATGGCCACTTGTTTCAGACCGGGCAAATCTTTAGCAATCTTTCCGTCGCTAAATGACTGATCGACGTAACTCTGCGGAGTGCGGTAATTGTGAGACGGACGGTTGTGACAATCAAGACAATCCATAACGCGCGTCTCAAGCGAATCAAGTTTAGTTTGGCTGAGTTGATTTTCACTGTCAGTAAAAATTTGGCTTTCGCCTGTTTTTGTGTTCGTGTATTTCACCCATGGAATAACCTGCCGGTTACCCGAAGTTGTTTTATATTCGATCTTTACATCCGGACTGATATGCTGATGAATTCCGCGTTCGAAACCATGCGATGTCATTTTCGAGCTAGTCTTCATCTGCAAATTCACCGTAAACTCGGTATTTGTATCGTCTGCCAGATACGACTGACGTACGCGAAGCTTTCTGTCGTAAAACTTTTCGGGCCAATGACATTGCTCGCAGGTTTCCCTCGCCGGGCGAAGGTTTGATATGGGTGTTGGTATGGGTTGCGGATATTTTTTCGCTATTACCGAATACACCTGGTATAGCCCCGATAATTTACTCTTTACATACCAGCTGGCGCCCGACCCCACGTGACATTCTACACAGGCAACACGTTCGTGTGGCGATCCGTGATAGGTCACATATTCGGGCTCCATCACTTTGTGGCATAATTTTCCGCAAAATTCAACCGATTCGGTATAATGAAAAGCTTCGTAGCTTCCAACTGCCGAGATTATCAGCAGAATCATCGTTCCGAAAACGAAAATCAGGCCGGCATTTCGCGTAGCAACATTATTGAAGTTGATAATTGGCCAGGCGCGCTCTTCACCAAGCCTCTCTGCTTCCCGTGCCTCTTTTCGGTACATCCTCATCCCTACCGGTATCAGGATTAATCCTACAACCATGAATACAGGCAAAACAATGTAAATAAAAAGGCCTATATAAGTTCCGCCGAAATCAAATACCCAGTTTAAGAGCACAAGTGATAAGATTGTGGCAAGATTGAAGATAGCCAGTACCGCACCCGATATAGATACCCAGTTTTTGATAGATGATGGTAATTTCATAAGTATAAATTTATAGCTTGATCGAAATTCGTCGTAAAAAAAATTGTTGGAAAAGAACAACTGTTTCAGGTCAGACTTGCTGACCTGAAACATCAAAACCAACCAAAATTTCTATAACCATAATTCCCAAAAACACTTATATCGAAAAGTAAGGCGTTCTATATAACCAGCACGCCTATACTAAAGCCATTAATGGAATAAAAGCGAGTAAATGATCAACAAGACGAGAATCACTCCTGCCGAAAGGAATAGGTAACCAAAGAATTTAATCATTTTCATCCGTCTTTCGGAGAACGATGTTTTTGTAGTGAATTCCTTTAGTTTTCCTGATTTCTCAAGTTCGTCGAATTCGCGTGGGCGATCTTCTTTATACTCGTCAGCCTCCACTCGTCCTGTAAATATCACAGTGTCCATAGGGAAAGCCTCGGGACGAAGGTGCGTATTGAAGAAGTGAATCGTAAAGATAAATCCAACAGCCAGCAATGCTTCGTCGCTATGAATAATCTGGGCGACATTAATCATCCAGCCTGGAAGGAATTTCGTAAAAAATACAGGGAACCAAAGAACCAATCCTGTTGAACCGATAACCACAACCCCCCAGAAAACAGCCATGTAGTCAAATTTTTCCCAATAAGTCCATTTTCCGTACGACGGACGCGGACCACGACCGGTAAACCATTTCACTGAGGCGACAAAATCTTTGAGATCCTGGGCATTGAACATCAACGTATTTTTTCCGAAAATAAAATCTTTCCAGCTGATACCCTTCTCTTTCTTCATCGTAAATAAAGAAACAACGTGATAAGAGAAGTATCCGAATGTAATTACCGCTGCAATTCGATGAATTACACCTGCAACCTGAGCGCCTCCAACAAACTGAACCAGGAATTTAGCCCATGGAGTAAAGGCGAATTTGAGCAACATTCCAGTGAAAGCAAGTGATAGGAAGCTGATAATTACAAAAATGTGCGTTATGCTTTGACTGCGTGTAAACCTGCGAACATAAACTTTTTCGCCAAGCTCCTTCTGATGCGCTTTTTTCTTTCTCATCGCCTGGATTGAGCGAGGCAACCACAACAAAGTGTGCACCCCGAAGAATATAAATACGCTCACCAGTAAGCCTGTCATAGCCCAATAAGTATAGAACAACCAAGGGAATTTTGATTTGTTGTTGTGCGTGGCATGAGTAAGATATCCGGTGAAACGCTTGCTGGCATCAGCGTGACATTTCTGGCAGGTTGCAACAATATTTTCAGGGCCAACCGAAGATTTCGGGTTTCTGATGTTATAAATTTTATGGGCGCCGTGACAATCTGAACATCTGGCAGCCTGCATATATCCTAACTGATACACCTTACCGTGGTATGTTTCAAGGTAAGTTTCAGCAAGCTTTGTATGGCACTTTCCACATTGTGTGGTGATCTCGGCCATAAATTTATCCTTGTGTACTTCAGAAATATTGTGCGCTGTATGGCAAGTCTCGCAAGTCGGATATTGCAAATCGCCACTTCCCTCTGCTTTATATGCGTGGTCGCTGGCCATGTAATCGTTGTAAATACCTTTATGGCAGTTTCCGCAGGTTGCTGCAATATTTTTAGGATTAACAGATGACCTCTCATCCGATTGTTTTAAGTTGAAGTGAGTGGTATGACAATCGGTACAAACTGCAGCCGATAAAAGCCCCTTTTCTACCAGACTTCGTCCGTGAACGCTCGTTGAGTAATCGTGCAAAGCATCAACTTCTTTCAGTTCGGTTCCTTGAACTGCTTTTCCTCCTTTTTGGTGACATTCGCCGCAAAGTTTCGGGATGGATGCCCTGTAAATTGGCGAATTCTCATCCTCTTTGGGCTTAACACCATGCGATCCGTGGCAATCAGTACAATACGGTGCATTTTCTTTCTTGTTAAAATATGCCTGCCCGTGACCGCTTGAAAAATATACGTCCGACTCTTCAGCATGGCAGGCTGAACAATCAACCTTACCGGCAGTTTCGCAAGGCCGCGATGCGTGAAGCGTAACATCAGAGTGACATTTCACGCAGGTAATATTTTTATGCGTTGACGACGCTAGTTCTGAAACATCAACTTTCAGCGATACCGACTTGCCATCAACCATTTTATGAACGTCGTTTCCCGAATGGCATTTCAGACATGTATTGTCAGAAATCGTCGAAATCAAATTCTTCAACTCAACTTTGTGCGGAGGATGGCACGATGTACAGGCTGGTATAGCTCCCGGTTTCTTTTCCCAAAGTTCTTTATTGATTACCTTGGTATGAACATCTTCAATCCTTGCATGGCATTGCATACAGGTGTTTGCAATATTTTGCGGCGAGGTTGTTGATGCAACATTGGTGTGAGGCAAAATCAAGTGATTACCGTGGCAGTTGTTACAAGTTGCCGACACAATCAGCCCTTTCTTGTATATGCCCTGACCGTGAATACCTTCACTGTAATTCTCAAGAATATTATGCTGCGAAATGTTGTAATTGCGGGCAACCGGGGCTCCTTCTTTGTGACAACTTCCGCATAAAACAGGAATGTTCATTTTATAAGTCCGAGATTCTGGTTGATCCGACTTCAAAATGTCGTGAGTGCCATGACATTCCTTGCAACTTGGTGCATAAGGCTCGTTTGCCAGGAATGCTTTTCCATGAATTCCCCGGAAATATTTTTCCTTAGCATCGGCGTGGCAAGTCCCGCAGTTAACCGGTTTTAAATTTTCCGGATGAGGAAAATCTTTTACCGCAGCATCGGTATGACACGATGCACATTCTACATTTTTATGTACCGAATGCTGAAGCGCATCCGGTTTAACATACAAGGATACTTTCTTCCCGTTGCGAACTGTTGACAAGGTTGCGTCGTCGTGACATGACAAGCAATCGTCGTTAGTTTGCGCCTGAAGCAAGTACCCTTGTAGTAAAAGCAAAGCAACAAAAAACAATGTTCTTTGCACCATTTTTAATACGTTTGATTTCGATTGACTAAGCTTATAATTCACTCCCATATAATCCCCACATTTATAAGCATAAAAGTCTTCAAAATCCGCACGCAATCCTATATGCTACCTAATGATATTTATCAATTTCAAGGCAAATAAATCGCATTTATTCTCAAAATGTTAAATATGGTGCCAGCCTGTAATTATACTTTTAAAATTCTGCAATGGCGACTTTCCAATTGACGCTATATACAAGTGAACCATCAGAAAAATAGAAATAAAAAATCCCATTGCCGAATGTAAAACAGCAGTGACAAGTACTCCGCTAAACATGTACACCTTATCCATAATCACTTCAGGAAATAACAAAGCTAACCCTGTAATGATAACTATTGGCACCGCCAGGTACATTACCAAAATATAAGAGTACTTCTGCAATGGATTAAATTTCCTTTTTTCGGACAGCGGATATGGAGATTTTTCTCCGTGAAACATTCCCCAGGCATAATAGCGGGCTTGCTTCATTGGTCGCTTAAAAAAACCCTCCGTTTTTAAATGATAAAATTTACCGTTGGGTGTTACTATATTGCCTATGAAATACAAAAGATAACTTAAAGCCACCACTATGCCTGCAATATTATGAAGGCTGACAACCATGTTAAATCCGATGCGAGATGCTTCAACGCTCGATTGCATAGAAATACCGGTAACAATCAAAGTTAGAATTCCCAAAGCATTGAATCCGTGCCAAATTCTTAACCAAACCGGATAGAAATATATTTTTTCGCTCATCTTACTTCTTTTTTGTGAATCTAAAAATACCGTGAATCATTATCCCAGCCAATGTCAGCAAGAAAATAACAATACTAATCGTCTTTAAAATTGGTATCTGGTGTGATCCAATCACATACGACTCGGCTATCGGCAGAGTGTTTAAGTTTGCTCCGTTTTCTCTCTTTTGCAAATTCTGGTATTTGTACAGCGAAGCTTTCAGTTTCGAATTAGCAGAATGGCACTCGACGCATTTACGCAAGGCTTTATCTTTACTCAAAATATTATGAGAAACCATCAGGCTGTCAGCAACTTCAGTATGACATTCAATGCAACGCACGTGCTGAAAATGCAACTCCTGATTTGGAAGCCAATCGTGCACTTGAACTAATTTCGGATTCTCGTGACCTGAAATAAGTTTGTACTTTTTCATATCGTTATGGCACGAAAGACACATCTTATTGCTGTAATCAACGATTTCCAAAACATTATCGGAGTTCCTGGCTGTAGCAACGTATGTGTGCTGGCTATGGCATTTCGAACAGGTGAAATTGTCGCCATAAACTTTATAGTGTACGCTTTTCTTAAATTCCTGATCAATTCGCTCAAACTGATACTTTGCAAACGAAGCATCGCCGCCATGACAATCGAGACAGGTGTTAAGAGGTTCAAGCTTTAGATTAGCCTGATGAGGATACGTACCATATTCAGTAGAGTGGCAATCGGTACAATCGAACTGTTTGTGCACACCTTTATTCAGTGCAACAGAGTCCAATATGTAATACGGATTCATCAACCGCTTCATTTCCTTATTTGTAACCGTGTTCAGGAAAGAATACGACTGCTGTGAATGACATTTCAAGCATTTATGATGAACGGCATTCTGATAAGACTGAGCGTAAGCCGCATCGAAAAAACAGCTCACAAACAGCAAAGCAATTATTAATTGTCTGTATTTCACAACTTTGATTTTTAATTTTCTTTTCCAGTGGAGAGTTCTCTATGTTTTTTGCGATTCAACAATATTAAAAAATGGTAATATCCTGTGTTCAGGAGTATTACCATTTGACATCAAAAAACACTTAAATTTAATTCCCAAATAAATTAATACGCCCAAAGTCTTGTAATAACGAAGCCAATTAACAAGCCCGATTTGTCAAACTTATTTTGGTTCATCGTCATATTATCCTGAGGCAGCAACGAAGCTGACGATCCCATGTAAATCTGGAATGCATGAGTTCCGGTTGATACTTCGTAACCAAAAGAAATATTTCTTCTGGCATGGTAAGTCCAATCGCGTTGCTCCGATATTTGCTTAATTTTTAAAGGTTCGTCATAATTAAAGATGATGGAACCTTGTGGTGTTACTTTTATTCTTCCGTTGAAATGAGCGCCTACAATATCATGGTCGTATCCTTCAGGCACTGCATTGTAATGTGTAAAACTAGCTGCTGCCTGCAACGAAAGCCATTTATTGAATTTACGGGCAACAATCAACTGTGAAAAATAACTAACTCTGTCCTGAAAACGGTAATGATAAGTTGGGCCAGAATAAGCCTCGCGAACCATTCCTGATTCGAAAGCGCTGATTGCCCTTCCATCAACTGCAACATTTCCGTATAAAGCAACAGAAACCGGAATCTGATTTTTGCGGGTTTGCTGTAAAACTAACCATTTAGCGTCCAAATCGGTTGCCATATTTTTCTTGGTTATTCCGGCGCCAATCTGGAAGTTCTTAAAAGGAACGTAATTCAAACCTAAACGAATATTGGCCGACCCATAAATTCCCCAAAGGTTAGAATGTCCTTTTTCGATAGTTCCAAATTTGTGCTGAATCGCCATTTCCAGCGTTTTTTTCTCTGGAACAACAACGGTCTGTGCGTCAATAAGGTAACCACTTTCAAAAGTTGCTGCTACGGGGTAGTCCTTTTCTTTAGCGCCCTTATTTTCAGTAGCTTCTTCTTGCGCATAAGTGAAAACAGAAATAAATGAAAGAAGAGCTATTAATATGATATTTTTTTTCATTTCAGCTAATTTAAAGTGTTTTCACTAATTGTTTTTAGCCCCTTCTGTTATCCACTGCAGTATAATAGCTGCCTGAGAAGAAGATACCTGTGCATAGTGAGATCCGGACGCTGCATTAACATACAATTTACTACTTGAGGCCGTTGTAGTGTTTACATACGCCGGCACAAGCTGCGAGTATGCCGCTGCTGTAGTCATCAACGGAGCCTGAGCATTATGACAAGAGTTACATTTTGTATTTAATATTGGAAGAACCTGAGTGGAGAAACTGATTGGTTGCCCACCATTGTCAACCGGAGTTGTTTCAACAGGTAAAACAAAATCGTATTTACATCCACCCATAAAAAGTGCCAACAATATAAGTATAAAGAATATGCTATGTTTTTTCATGTGTGTATTTTTATTTTTTTGAATTGCCACATGGAATTCGCTCTAAAGGAGCTAATTTCATAATATTCAATTTATTCGTTTGTACAAGAAAGACTCCTTCTTTTTAAGAAGTCTTTCTTGACAGTTGACACAAGTTATGGAAGTA
>DAOPZV010000019.1:29319-31489 GCA_035353575.1 Prolixibacteraceae bacterium
CATTTTACACACAAATTACTTTTGTGGTTGTCTGCAGGTAAGTCAATTGTTTTCTTGCCACCCCACATGGTCATTGATACCGGAGCCACAGTGGTAAACGCTAAATCAGCTGTTCCGTATGTGGTGTGCAATGAACTGTGACAGGTTGAACAACCAATTTCGCCATAAGCTGTTGAAGAAGAACAGGCATAATCGTTGGTGTATTTCCCTGTTGAAGCATTTAAAGTAAATGTAGAAGGAACTTTACGTGCAACTACATCCTTAAATCCTTCCTGTTCGTGACAAGGAGCACATGCAGCGTTTCCTACTTCTTCGAAAGCAGCTTCGCCATACTCATGTTTTGAGAACTGAAATTGTGTTGAAATAAGATCTACTTTGGTTGAAGTGTGACAAGCCTTGCATGTCTCATTGGCATCCTTCCCATCAACGCCATCTTTCCCATTTGCGCCAGTGGCACCAGTTGCTCCCATAGGTCCTTCTTTAACACAAGAAGAAGCTAAACAAACCATCACAAAAGCCGAAAGCAAAAGCTTACTAAAATTGTTAAGTTTCATAAAATCGGTATATTAAGGTTACTATTTTATCCTAAACGTTGTGTAAAAACAAACGCTTTTTATACACAGCTAAAATAAAAACCCCAACCGAGTATTTTGAAAACTAAGTATTGATGTAAACAAGCCGTTATCTTGATTAAAGGCAAAACAATGATTGACAAATGTCAATCAGCCCTTTCGGCTTATTAGATGCAAAGCATCTTCATCGAGCACATGGATGGTTGAGCCATCAACGGCGATAATTCCAGAAGATTTAAACTCCTTTAATATTCGAATAAAACTCTCCATTGTCATCCCAGTCATATCAGCCAACTCCTGCCTTGAAAGTCTGGTATCGAACGGATTGGACAAAAATATTTCATTTTTTAAGTAGAGAAGCAAATCCGAAACTCTTCCAGGCATATATTTTTGAGTTATTCCAACCAGGTTATTCAGCATCTGAACGTTTTGCTGATTATTCAATTTCAGAAGTTCAAAAGCGAAGCGGCTGTTGTTTGATACCAACTCGTATATCTTCTCAGAATCAATAAAACAGCATTCAACCTGAGTAACAGCCTGTACCGTGAAATGCCTTATTTCGTCAATAAATATACCACCACCAGTGAGAATGGCATGATTAGCAACAAGGCGCAAAATGAGCTTCCTGTCTCCCTCGCCTTCAGCTATAATTTTGGCAAGGCCACGTTTTATACAAACAACATGACTAGCCGATGTATTTTGCTTTAGAATTGTTTCTCCTGCATTAAAAACAACATGCCTTTTCTCCTTCACCAACATTTCCAGCTCATCTATAGAAAGACAACTGAAAATATTCTCATCCCCGTCATCAAAACAACGTGCGCAACAACGATCTTTGCATTTGAGGCACGCTTCTTCTATTCTTCTAGGCTCCATAAGTTCAGTTATTCAAGTATATAGACGAGATAATTTCAGATCTTTATCTACATATTTTGAGTTGCTTAAGATACTCAATCAATTTAAATATCCAAATGATTACATATCTACTCTCTCAATTGCATTATCTCCAGCCTACAATCCATAAATAAAACTCTCGAGAAAAACAGGAATAATCCAATATTGTTCAACAAGTTAAGAATTCTTTATAAAGAAAACGAATTCAGATAATGGTTATAAAACACAAAGTCCTGTAAACTTATAATTTACAGGACTTTTGAAATGAGCTTTGTGGAGCTGGCGGGAGTCGAACCCGCGTCCAAACGAGGAAGCAATATGCTTTCTACATGCTTATCTCCAGACTTGATTTTCGTGCAAAAGCTGGATCAGAGCCACCGACTTTTACCTTATCCTTTTAAGTTTCGCCGAAATTACAAGGAAAAATTCCGACTATCCCCGATTTACTTGCACCACCGGATCGGGCCGCTTCAGGGCAATAGCACCCGGGTGATGTCTCGTTCCAGCACCTTGTGCCGGAATAAAGTGTAATCTACTTAATTCGATTACGCAGCAAGAGCGTAATTATTTTCGCCAATTATGGTTCGAACGCCCAGTTTTACGGGCTGTGCGATCAAGGCCCGGCATGCTTACATACCTCTTCTACCCGCTGTCAAAACCAGTCAGCCCCTGGTAGTAAAGGGCTACAAAAATACAAAAATTAA
>DAOPZV010000020.1:0-30379 GCA_035353575.1 Prolixibacteraceae bacterium
GCGAGAACGATGGAACTGGTTCAGTGATACCACGTTCTGTTCCGGCTAATTTTGAGGTAAAGCCTGAAAGGAAGTGATACTGAGCTGATTTTTCGTCCAAGATAGAAACTGGAGGCAATACACCAAAAGCGTCAGCCGACAGGTAAATGATTTTCTTGGCGTGTCCAGCACGTGAAGGAGAAACAATCTTATTGATGTGGTAGATTGGATAAGAAACGCGGGTATTTTCAGTTTTAGAAGCGGCAGCTGTATAATCAGGAGTACCATCTTCTTTTACTGTTACGTTTTCCAACAAAGCATCGCGACGGATAGCTCTCCAGATGTCTGGTTCTTTATCTTTTTCCAAATCAATTACTTTGGCATAACAACCACCTTCGTAGTTGAATACTCCATGATCGTCCCATCCGTGTTCGTCGTCACCAATCAGGTAGCGTTTTGGGTCAGCCGAAAGAGTTGTTTTACCAGTTCCTGACAAACCGAAGAAAATAGCTACATCACCATCTTTACCTACATTGGCAGAGCAGTGCATTGAAGCAATACCTTTCAATGGCAGATAATAGTTCATCAAAGCGAAAATACCTTTTTTCATTTCGCCGCCATACCATGTTCCACCAATAACCTGCATTCTTTCAGTGAGGTTGAACAAAGTAAATACTTCAGAGTTCAAACCCTGTTCTTTCCAGTTAGGATTTGAAGTTTTTGAACCGTTCAAACATACGAAATCTGGTTCACCGTAGTTGGCCAATTCGTAGTGAGAAGGACGGATAAACATGTTTGTCACGAAATGTGCCTGCCATGCTACTTCCATCACAAAACGTACTTTCATGCGAGTGTCTTCGTTAGTTCCGCAGAAAGTATCAACTACATACAGTTTTTCAGCAGACGAAAGTTGTTTTGTCACAAGATTTTTACAATGAGCAAACACTTCAGGTGTAGTTGGACGATTGATATTTCCATCCCACCACAGGTGTTCGTCTGTAATTGAATCTTTTACAAAGAATTTATCTTTAGGTGAACGACCTGTAAATTTACCTGTATCAACTGATACAGCTCCCGAGGTTGTTAGCACACCTTTTTCGAAACCTTCATTTGAAGGGTCGATTTCTGCTTGAAAAAGTTCTTCGTAAGTTGGATTGTGAATGATTTCCGCATTCGTATTGATACCGTACTTCAATAAATCTGTGTTTTTCATGATAAGTGTTTATTAATTAATATTTTCAATAAAACGAAAAATTTATCGACACCAAAATTAGCTTTTTTTCAACCCCTCATCCGACGCTAAATATTAAATTAAAGTCAATTTGGCAGGACTATAATAACAGATGCCGATTAAAAACATAAAACACTGTGCATCAACAAACAAGACATGAAAAGACAAAAAAAAGAATGTTAAGAAATCATTAACTTCTTAACATTCTAATTTGATGAATTCCAGCAATGAACTACGACCTTGGATGGAACTGACTTAGCGTAGTTTTGAGATAATCTCTGTCGAGATGTGTATAAATTTCGGTGGTAAGAATTGACTCGTGTCCGAGCATTTCCTGAACCGCACGCAAATCTGCTCCACCGTTGATTAAATGCGTTGCAAATGAATGGCGGAATGTATGAGGGCTGATTTTCTTTTCAAACCCAGCTTTGGCTGCCAAGTTTTTAATAATCGTGAAAATCATTACCCTGCTCAACTTCTTCCCTCTTCTATTGAGGAAAAGAATATTCTCACTGTCTTTTGCTACTTTCAAAGTCTTTCTGTAAACCTCGAGGTATTTGTTTATTTCTTCGATAGCCTTTCCGCTAACCGGAACCAATCTTTCTTTATTCGATTTTCCTTCAACTTTAATAAATCCCTGATCGAAAGACAAATTGGATATTTTCAGGTTTACCAATTCAGAAACACGCAGACCGCAACTATACAAAGTTTCAAGCATTGCTTTGTTTCTCTGGCCTTCAGGTTTTGTAAGCTCAATCGCATCGATCATCTGATCGATCTCTTCGATTGTTAAAACATCTGGTAGTTTTCTTCCAATCTTTGGAGATTCAAGTAAAGTCGTAGGGTCACTGTTAACCTTGCCTTCCATAAGCAAAAACTTATAAAAAGACTTGATTCCGGAAATAGTCCTGGCCTGTGTTCTCGGAGAAACACCTTTTTCATTTATCCACTCCACAAATCGTTTCAAGTGATTCAATTTAATCTTCTCCGGGGCCAGTTTCTTCAGTTCTTCATCAGCGAACGACATCAATTTATTAATGTCATTGATGTAGGCGGCAATAGAGTTTGCCGACAGACCTTTCTCCAATCTCAAGAAAGATTCAAATCCTTTTTTGCTATCTTCCCATTTCATAATTAAATACTTTAAATTAAAAATTCTATAACAATAATTGATAATTTTGATCGTGTAAATTCAAAAAAAATATACTGAAAATTTTATGTCCATCCACCCAGATTACATAATTTTCAATACGAATTTACAACGGTTAAGTTACTATTTTTTTATTATAATCTATAAAATCATGAAAATTTTGTTAATAAACGGCCCAAATTTAAATTTATTAGGGATTAGAGAGCAAAGTATATACGGAAATACGTCATTTGAAGCCTATTTTCAGAATCTGGAAAAGCAATTCTCGGATATCGAGTTCGAGTATTTTCAATCCAACGTAGAGGGCGAATTAATAAATAAAATTCACGAAAGAGGCTTTACATTTGATGGAATTGTCATTAACGCTGGCGCCTATACTCACACCTCTGTTGCCATTCGGGATGCCATCTCAGGAGTGAAAGCTCCTGTTGTTGAAGTACATATTTCGAATATTTTAACACGCGAAAATTTCAGACATGAGTCAATTATAGGTCCGGTATGCGTCGGAAGTATAATGGGCTTTGGGCTCGACTCATATAGACTTGGCATTGAAGCGCTTAAAAACTACATTAAATCTAAATGACCAATTAAGCCTGACGGATGTCAGTTTTAACCTGATTTTGAAAATTTCAATACTTTTGCCGCCTCCTAAAATTAATTTTTGAAAAGATGAAATACACAAAAATAGTAGCAACAATATCGGACAAACGTTGCGAAGTTGAATTTATTCGCCAGTTGTTTGACGCAGGGATGAATGTTGCCCGTTTGAATACTGCACATATTTCTCTGGAAAGTGCTTTAGTAATGATCAAAAATGTACGGGCTGTTTCTGATTCGATTGCTATACTGGTTGATACGAAAGGACCTGAAATCAGGACAAAAAATATAACAGAGCCGATTGATGTAAAAGAAGGCGATCTGATTAAAGTTAAAGGCGGTGAAGGTGAATCAACTAAAGAGTTATTCTACGTTAGTTACGAAAACTTTCATTTGGATATTCCGGTTGGAAATCAGGTTTTGATTGACGATGGCGATCTTGCGCTTGAAGTTGTCGAAAAAAACAACGACTACCTGGTTTGCAGGGTTTCAAACAGTGGCCAAATTAAAAATAAAAAGAGCATTAACACTCCCGGAATCAGTGTTAACTTGCCATCAATAAGCAGTAAAGACGTAGAATTTATCGAATTTGCGGCAAAAAATGATGTCGATTTCATTGCACACTCGTTTGTTAGAAATAAAGAAGATGTACTTGCTGTTCAGGAAATTTTAGACAAGTACGACAGCAAAATAAAAATCATCGCTAAAATTGAAAACCTGGACGGGGTAAACAATGTCGACGAGATTTTGAAATACGCATACGGTATTATGGTTGCCCGTGGTGATTTAGGAATTGAAATTCCGGCAGAAAGAATCCCTGGTATTCAACGCATTTTAGTAAGGAATGCCGTTCAACAAAAAAAGCCGGTAATTATCGCAACTCAGATGTTGCACTCCATGATTGATAACCCGCGCCCTACTCGTGCAGAGGTTAGCGATGTTGCCACCGCAATTTTTGACCGAACCGATGCAATAATGTTATCGGGTGAAACAGCATACGGAGCCTATCCGGTTGAGGCCGTAAAAGTTATGTCTAAAATTGCGTTAGAAGTAGAAGCCATTAAAGATCAGCGTAACGATTTGCCCGTTCCGCGACTCAATAACGAGACTTCGGCCTTTTTGGCTGAAGCAGCAGTTCTGGCATCAAAAGAACTTAACGTTACTGCAATTGTAACCGACACGCTGACAGGGAAAATTGCCCGATACATTGCGGCCTTCAGAAGCTCATTACCAGTTTATGCCAAATGCCACAACGGAAGAGTAAAACGCGAATTGGCTCTTTCCTACGGTGTGATTCCGAGCGAAATCGTTTCGAAGAAGAACAAACATAAACTGATTGAAACCGCTCTTCTTGATCTCGTAGATAAAAAAGCGATCACTGAAACCGACACAGTAATATATGTTGGGGGCAATTTTGGTGTTGGTGGCGGAACTTCGTTTATCGAAATCGCTTCGGTTGAACGAATGGCTCATGCAAAAATGAAAGGTTAAACTTATCTGATAATATAAAGCGAAAAGGCGGTTTCTCTCCCAGAAGCCGCCTTTTTTATTCACTGAAGATGAATTCTCTCTTCAAAATTTGTTACAAGATATATTTCTTTGCTAGTCCCTTCGCGATCATAACATCGTTAAGGCAATATAATCCATTAATAGTTCTGATATCTTTTAACCCTTCAACGACCGACGGATTCAGCGACACATAAACATTAGCAAGATAGCGACCATATTTTTCCCGCTGATCCTTGAACGTTTCGATAACTATCTCATCTTTTTCTTTCAGATTTTCCTTAACAAAGTTTGACGAAAGGTTACCTCTTTCCCATTCTTCCGAACCTTTCTTCACACCATAAACTTCAGGAGTGTCAATGCCATATAGCCTGATCCGCTCCCCATGAATCCACGAAGAGAGCCCCAAATCGATATCGATTTCCAGAGTATCTCCGTCAACCACTTTCCGAATAATTGCTTTGTACTGATACATGATAACTTGTTTTTGATTTACAAACAACAAGTTACAAAAAATGCCGCCCGAAAGCAGCATTTCCTATTTTTTTATTTTCTTGGTTTCACACCTTGTTGTTTCGACATTTCCTCCAGCTTCTGCTGAAACTTCGATTTCACAACGGGCTTCTTTTTATTAATCTGTATTTGCGCCCTGATCTTTTCTTCGTCGATCATAAACCGGAAAGCATACATCTGCCCAATGGTTATCACGTTCGCAAGGAAATAATAATAACTCAAACCAGAGGCGTATCCGTTCAGAATAAACAGGAACATAACCGGCATCAAATACATCATGGTCTTCATACCCGGCATAGCGTCGGTACTTTGCGTTTGCGAATTCATGTAAGTTGAGATGATTGTGGTTATGGTCATCAACAAACAGAATAAACTCACATGGTTACCGTACATTGGAATTGTAAACGGTAATGTCAGGATTGAGTCGTAGGTTGATAAATCGTGTGCCCAAAGGAAACTCTGCTGCCTCAGTTCGATAGACGTTGGGAAAAAGAAAAACATTGCAACCAATACCGGAAACTGAAATAACATTGGCAAACATCCGCCCAATGGGTTTACACCAGCCTTTTTGTACAAATTCATTGTTGCCTGCTGTTTCTCCATCGCTTTGTCGTTGCCGAACTTGGCATTGATTTCATCGATTTCAGGCTTCAAGGCTTTCATTTTTGCCTGAGAATGGTACGATTTGTAAGTAAATGGGAAAATTATCAGCTTAATAAATATAGTAAGCAACAAGATAATAATACCGAAATTACTGATGTACTGACGCAGAAAATTAAATGTTGGAATGATAATCCATTTATTTACCGGACGAACAATAGCATAACCTAAATTGATCTGACGCTCAAGCGAAAGCCCATACTGCTTCAAAGTTGAGTAATGGCTCGGACCGAAATAAAATTTGAGTTTTACATTTTCTAAATCTTTTCCTTCGTATGGTAACGAAACGTCGGCATGAAAATTTCCAACATAATTTGGATCTTCTTTCGTCAGTTCAGTTTTGATATCGGCTGAAGGTATTGGGCTATCAGCAATTAAAGTCGAAGCAAAGAATAACTGTTTAAAGCTAATCCACTGTGTTTTAGTACGCAAACTTTCAGAACCAGATTTTCCGGTTGAAAGTTTTTCAACATCGTCATCCTGAAACTTGTAATAAATTGTGGAATAGTTGTCTTCTCCGTATTTTGAAGGCCGCTCCTGACGAGGCATCGCAATCTCCCAATTGAAAGTTGGCGAATTTGAAGTAACAGTAATCAGATCCTGCATACTTTTAGTATTCACCTCAAATCCGATCAGATATGAGTTATAAGCCAGGGTATATCTATATTCAAGGTATTTTCCATCGGCTACATTGAGCTTCATTGAAAATAGTTTCGACTCACCTTTATTATTTTCTCTTCCTTCGTGGCCAATTTTTACCGCAGGACCGTTAATCACCTGACTTGCTGAAGAATCAGAAGGAACAAAATAAAACGATTCAGTTTCAATACTTCTGTTCTGAGAAAAGAAATTCAATCCAAATTTGCTGGTATTTCCTTCGAACAAGATAAGGGGTTTTCCCTGGTAAGTTTTATAACCTTTTAGTTCAACCGAATAAATTCGCCCTCCCTTGTTCGAGAAGGTCACCTTCATCAGGTTGTTTTCAACTGTGTAAAACTTCTCTTTTCCTACAGATACAGCAGCAAAAGCTCCAAACTTGTCTTTTCTGGCCTGATCTGCAGCCGACATAACACTATCGCCATGACTTGCTTTTGAAATGGAAGCTTGCGCCTCATCCAGTTTTTTCTCCGAAGCAATCTTCTTTTCCTGTTCAATGCGAACCTGTTCAATTGAGTCACGCTGATGTTTAGCTGCAGCTAACTGCTGTTCGGACGGCTTGTTAAAATAGCTAAATCCAATAAGTATCAAAAAAATTAGAACAACACCAATTATCGAATTTCTATCCATATAAAATTGTTAATTATTACCCAGCGCTGCCTTGATGAAAGCAACAAACAACGGGTGGGGTTTTAAAACTGTACTGCTATACTCGGGATGAAACTGCACTCCTACAAACCATTTGTGTGCAGGTATTTCTATTACTTCAACAAGATTAGTATCCGGATTTAAACCAACGGCAATCATTCCGGCTTTTTCAAAATCAGACAAATACTTGTCGTTGAACTCATACCGATGACGGTGACGCTCTTTAATCTCCTGTTTATTATACGCTCTGTAAATGTTAGTTTCCTTATCGGCAATAATGCATTTGTATGCACCAAGTCTCATGGTTCCGCCTTTTTCGGTAATCCCTTTTTGTTCTTCCATGAGATCGATAACGGGGTACTCGGTTTTATCATTCATCTCTGTCGAATCAGCATTGGCGAATCCCAGAATATTGCGTGCAAATTCAATAACCGCGATTTGCATTCCGAGGCAAATTCCGAAGAAAGGAATGTTGTTTTCGCGAACATAACGGGTTGCAATAATTTTACCTTCTATACCGCGATGCCCAAACCCTGGAGCCACAATTATTCCTTTTAATCCTTCGAGCTTTTTGGCCACGTTTTCTTCAGTTATTTTTTCTGAATGAATAAGTCGCACTTTTACCTTGCACGAATTAACCGCCCCAGCATGGATAACTGCTTCAATGATAGATTTATATGCATCCTGAAGTTCGACGTATTTTCCAACAAGTCCAATTTCAATCTCAGCGCTTGGATTCTTTAGTTTTTTCAAGAAATCGTTCCAATCATCAAGTTGCGGTTCGTCTTTCAATGAAAGCCCCATTTTACGCAAAACAATTTCGTCCAGGCGCTCTTCACGCATTTTATTCGGAACATCGTAAATTGTCGGAACATCTATGGACTGAATAACCGCGTCTCTTTCAACATTGCAAAAAAGAGCAACTTTACGACGCAAGTCGGCACTCAATTCATGTTCTGTTCGCAAAACGAGCACATCGGGCTGAACCCCGTTTTCGAGCAGCGCTTTAACCGAATGCTGTGTTGGTTTGGTTTTCAGCTCTCCTGATGCAGCCAAATAAGGTACCAATGTAAGGTGAATTACCAGCGCATTTGATCCAAGTTCCCATTTTAACTGACGAACAGCTTCAATGTATGGCAACGACTCAATATCGCCCACGGTTCCACCGATTTCAGTAACGACAATGTCGTACTTTCCCTTCGATCCCAATACTTTAATTCTGCGCTTAATTTCGTCGGTAATGTGCGGAATAATCTGCACTGTTTTTCCGAGGTAATCGCCCCGTCTTTCTTTGTTTATTACTGATTGATAAATACGCCCTGTTGTTACATTGTTAGCCTGAGAAGTAGGAACATTCAGGAAACGCTCGTAGTGGCCCAAATCAAGATCAGTTTCGGCTCCATCGTCGGTTACAAAACATTCGCCGTGTTCATACGGATTTAACGTTCCCGGATCGACATTGATGTAGGGATCTAATTTCTGAATTGTAACTGAATAGCCTCTCGACTGTAACAATTTAGCCAACGAGGCGGCCAAAATTCCTTTCCCAAGCGAGGAAGTAACCCCTCCTGTAACGAAGATGTACCTGGTTGCTGACAAAACTTTTAGATTTTAATGTTTTTAAAGCGAGCAAAGTTAATTATTTAAACTTAGCTCAAAAAAATGTTATAAAATTTAATGAAGGATTAACAACAAAAAACCCGCCTTAAATCGGCGGGTTTTCTTATGATGACTATTCATCGTCTTCCATCGCATCCATAATCCTGATTTTTTCTTTCAGGAATTCAATCTTTTCCTTCGTGCTGGCTATTTTCTGATTGACATCATCAATCAAAGCCGAAGCATTTTTAGTGTTGGCAAAGAAACCAATATTGTTATCGAGCAAAGCCAGATCAGTTTCGAGTTGTTTAAGTTTCGTCATGTATTTCTCACGTTCGAAACGATTTTTGCTCATTCCTTTTCCTGATGATGAATTGTTGGCAACTTTATTTTTGAATTTCATCAGGTTGCGGCGTCTTTCGTCAACGCGCAAAGTATCAAAATGCTTGTTAATTACTTCTCTGAATTCATTCTGAATGGCATCTTTTTCTTTAAAAGGAACGTGGCCTATTTCAGTAAACCTTCTCTGGAAGTCTTTCAACTTATCCAAGTCGGCACTATCATCACCGGTTAGAGCAAATTCCTTCACTTCTTCCAGCAATTCCTTTTTCAATCTCAAGTTTTCCAATTGTTCTTTATCAATCGACGAGAAGTGTTTTGCTTTATTCTCAAAGAAATAATCGCAGGCAGCACGGAAACGCTTCCAGATCGCATCAGAATATTTGCGTGGAACAGGACCAATTTCTTTCCAAGCTTTCTGAATGGCAATAAATTCATCAGCTGTTTTCTTCCAGTCGGTGCTATCTTTCAGGGTTTCTGCCTGAACGCACAAGTCTGTTTTCAACTGAAGATTGTTGTTCTGTTCTTCCTTATTCTGATTATAGAATTCGCGTTTTCTGTCGAAAAACTTATCGGATGCCAAACGGAAACGTTCGTAAATTTTATTGTTGTCCTTTTTCGGTGCAAATCCAATTGTTCTCCAAACTTTCTGCAATTCAATAAGTTCCTTTGATTTCTCGTCCCAATCGCGATGCGATTCAATCTCAATGTTGGCAATTTCTTCAACTTTCTCACACAGAGCCACTTTGGCATCAAGGTTTTTCTTTTGCTCGTTTTTACGACCTTCGAAGTAATCCTGGT
Source organism: Prolixibacteraceae bacterium (assembly GCA_035353575.1). Lineage (GTDB taxonomy): Bacteria > Bacteroidota > Bacteroidia > Bacteroidales > Prolixibacteraceae > Aquipluma. Next base: position 9,681 of record DAOPZV010000020.1, read on the forward strand.
GTTTTTTATTGACTATTGAAGTTGCAGCTTTGAAACGTTCCCACAACTCATCTTTTTTGTCACGTGGCACCGGACCAACTTCGCGCCATTGCTCGTGATATTTTTGTAACACATTGAATGCCTTGATAATTGAAGGCTCAACAAGCAATTCTTCTGCTTTTTCACACAAATCAATCTTAGCCTCAAGATTTTTCTTCAAGTCAAGATCGCGCAACTCTTTATTGATTTTTATGAAGTCGTAGAAATTTTCGACGTGGTGGTGATAAGTGTCCCACAAATCTTTCAGCTTTGCCTGTGGAACCGAACCAATTTCTCTCCATTTATTCTGCAACTCGCGGAAATCCTGGAACGTTTTATTAATCGATTCTTTGTTGTTAATCAGCGCCTTGATTTCTTCTATGATTTCGTATTTCTTGCGAAGGTTATCTTCTTTAACTTCTTCAGCGCGTTTATTTTGTTCGTTTCTTTTATCCTGATATTTCTTCAACAGGTTCCTAAGATCGAGCTCATAAGGATCAGATTCTGCTTTAAATTCTTCAAGTTTGCCTCCCGCTTCCAGAAATGAAGTTTTTTGAGCTTCGATATTGATCCGGTACAAACGGAAAAAGTTGATTTTAATAGCATCGATATCATCTTTAACGCTATCTAAATCATCATTTTCAACCAATGTACGCAAAACATTGATAAGCTCTACTTCCGAAAGACTAGCATAATCAGCAAGTTTCGCTTTTCTGCTTGTTTCGTCTTCAGTTTCTTCCGCCTCTGCCAGAAGATCTTCTTCAGTAACGTCGATTAGCTCTTCAATAGAAGGAACTTCTTCCGCAACTACTGGTTTTTCAACTTCCTGTACAGCTGGTTCTTCTGCAACTTCAGGTTTTACTTCTTCAGCAACCGCTTCAGGTTCGGCTACTTCCGGCACGACTGATTCAACTGGTTCAGTAACAACTTCAGCAACAGGACTCTCAACTTCTTCAACAACAGCTGCTTCAGTTTCAGCTACAGGCTCTTCAGCAACAACTTGATCATTAACAGTTTCTGGCTCAGCTTGTGCACCACTTAACTCTACTTCCGAGTTTTTTAGATCTTTAGGTTCCATAACAAATTTTATTACTTGGTAAAATAAGAGATTTATTCTCTTTGAGCTTACGAAAATAGATATTACCTGCTAATACTCAAACATTTTACGAAATAAATGTTCAAATTAGCTCGATAACGCATAATCTGAGCGCCTTTCATAGAACCGTCGAACAATTATTTTCGACAAAAGCAATGAAGTATAAAAGTTTTGCCCGATGATGTTACTTTTGCAGAAAAATTAGAACATGCGCATCGATATTCTTACTGTAGTTCCTGAATTGCTCGAAAGTCCGTTTAACCACTCCATAATAAAAAGAGGACAGGATAAAGGATTGATTGAAATTCATGTTCACAACATTCGCGATTTCTCTACCGATAAACATCGCCGGACCGACGACTATGCATTTAGCGGTGGCGCTGGCATGGTGATGACTATCCAACCAATTGAAAGTGCCATTAATTTTCTGAAATCACAGCGAGAGTACGACGCAGTTATTTACACCAGCCCCGATGGCGTCCAGTTCAATCAAAAAGAAGCCAATAAGCTTTCGCTCCTGAATAACATCATTATACTTTGCGGCCACTACAAAGGAGTTGATCAACGAATCCGGGATCATTTTGTGACAATGGAAATTTCAGTTGGCGACTACGTTCTCACTGGAGGCGAACTCGCTGCTGCCGTTATTGTTGACAGCGTTGTTCGATTGGTGCCCGGCGTGCTTTCCGACGAGACATCAGCCCTTACCGATTCGTTTCAGGATAATTTGCTGAGTCCGCCTGTTTACACCCGACCTGCCGAATACAACGGGTGGAAAGTTCCGGAGATCTTGCTTTCGGGCAACGACAGGAAAATAGCGGAGTGGCAGGAGCAGCAGGCTTTTGAGCGCACTAAACTACTAAGGCCTGACTTGCTGAAAGACTAGACTTGAAGTGCGGAGTGCCTGGAGTGCGCTAAAGCTCGGTGTTTTAAAAGGTAAGTAATGACTTAATTGTCAAATTGTTATTCCTCAACTAAAACCATTTAACTATTTAGCCATTTAACCATCCATGCCCATTTTCAAATCTCCAAATCTCTGCCTCATCGTCGGCAAATCTTGTTGTACGGGCAATAGCTGCATTTGGCTGAATCTTTTACCTGATCGTAGTTGATTTCGGGATTAAACATTTCTGCAAGAACTTCTGAGAATGTTTCTCTAAACTCATTTGCAAATCGCTGGTAAATAACTTTCGACCCGTTAAATAAAACAGATGGATTAAACTCGTCGTCAAACAGATTATCCAGCTTATATATTGTTGGCAAAATGAGCTGATTTTCAGTGCGGCTAACAATATCCGAGTAAATAAATGTCTGAAAAATCTCCTTTCTCCTATCGCCATACTCCCTGTTAATCAGTTGATTCCAGTCTTTAAACTCGAGCTTCAGATTTCTACCTGTTTTGTAGTCAACAATTCGAATCCCGTCGGCAGTCCTATCCATGCGGTCAACAATACCACCAACTTTTATTTTCAAAACTTTGTTGCGCGACTGAACTGTAAAATCTTCGATATAATCCTTTTCCAGCGAAATCACTTCAAACGGAGCGAATTTAGCATCGTTCTGAATTAATTGAATAATGTACTCTCTGATGTGATTGGCTATCAGGATACTCTGGCCTGAAAGAACAACATTTCCAGCTTCTTCGGGTTTCATTTGAAAGTACTGAACGGCAACGGCTTCCAGAACTTTCTCGTCAATTTTTTTCTTGTCAGAAGCCAGCAATTTCAGGGCGTGTTCTTCAACAGTCTTTCCAACAAAAGGCTGGTACAATTTTTCGATGGTATAGTGAAAAAGATTACCAAAAAGTACAGCGTCAATCTCCTCTTTGAGCTCATCTTTTTCTTTGATTCCAGCGAGGTATTTAAAGTAGAATTTGAGCCGGCAATCGAGCCAAGTATTAATCGCGCTGGGACTTAATTTATTATTGGAATATTTAGAAGTCAATAAATCAACAAATCGCTCATTACCCTGAACAACAACAGGTTGATTTGATGTTCCTTTAAAATTGAAACTCAGATTCACTTCTTCAACCTCCAAATCAGAATCGAACTGAAGCTGGTACAGAAAGCGACTTTTTTCAGAAAACGAAATGCCCTCGGTAATCGAATTGTAAACAATGATAGTATGCCTGTTTCGCTGAATCAGCCGGTAAAAATAATAGGCATACATGGCGTCGCGATCCTCGTATGTTGGCATTCCGAAGCCCTTGCGCAAATGATATGGAACAAAGGAGTGCCCGGCAGCAATTCGCGGCAAAAACCCTTCGTTTGCTGAGAAAAGCACCATGTTTTCGAAATCGAGACATCGGGTTTCCAACAACCCCATAATTTGCAGGCCGGTTAAAGGCTCTCCTTCAAACGGAACCGAAATTCGCTTCAGTGACTGATCAAGTAGCCGGAACATAATTTTCACCGGGAAATCCTGAATATTCAGCAGTTGCAACGATTCTTTCAGGCGTTGAATTGCCAGATAAGCCTGATAAATATATTCAGATTCAAGTTTGTGTTGCTCATCTTCAGCCGGATTAAACTTCAGGGCAAGCTCTTTCAGTATTTCCAAAAAATAATCCAAAATTTCATTCCAGCTTTCCGGACTTGAAAACATTCGTGACACAAATGGATTGATTTTCAACTCTGACGCATTGATATACACTTTATTCCGGCGGTGAATCTCCGACACAAACTGCTTAATTTCGTCGGTTACCACAAATTGATGATTCAAAAGAGCGACAACTGGTTTGTAATAAAACACTGCCGATTTCGACGAGCGGCGAATATTCTTCTGTAAACTAATTAATTGCGAAATAAAACCATAAACCGGTGTATTCACAAACGGATAGCCCATCGTGATATTGATTCCCTCGAAATTGTTTCCAATTGAAGAAATGACAGGAATCAAGAGACTTTCGTCGGCCAGGACAAACGCAGTATTATCAAACCGGGAGTTGATCTGAAAGCGATCTACAACGCCCGGTAAATTGACCGCCTGAGCTTGAGTTATATTTCCAGGCACAGCTACCAGTTTCACTTTGCGCCTGGTTGTTTCCGGCTCCTCTAGTCTGAAATCTTTCGGCTGCGGAAACAAAATCAGATTTGTTCGCAAGAAACTTCCGGCTTCGTTTTCAGGGTCTTTCAGATAGAAATCGGCGTAATCCCAGAAAAATATAGCCTTTTTCAGTTTCTCTAGCTTCCTGAAAAGAGCTTTTTCGCAGTTATTTAGTGCGTTAAATCCAATAAATGCATATTTTTTTGCTGGTAATTCAGCCAGATTGCTTTCGGTTAGTCCTTCGGCCAATTCCCGGTAAATCATTCCTGAATAAGCAATATTATCTTGGTTCAGCAAAGCTTTAAATTGGTGATAAATCTCGGCCAGTTTTATCCAGATACCAATAAACTTTTCTTTGTTGAAAGAGCTTGGAACCTTCTCAAGATTTCCCCAAAATTCTTCAATTGCCTTTCGCTGTTCGTCGGTGAGGTATTCGAACTGATTTTCAAGTTCTTTCAAGTCCGCAATGTTCCGGAATAAATCGTCGGCATTAAGCAAATACTTGTCGATATCGTCAAAATCGCCCAACAAAATTTCGCCCCAAAAGAAAAACTCATCCAACGGTTCGATGTGTCCGGTAACCTTGCTATAAATTTGCTGAAGCTTTAAAACCAGCGAAACAGCATCGGCTTCGTGCAAATCAGTCAATCGGTAAATCAGCTCATTAATTGTCACAACTTCCGGCGAAAGCATTGGTTTGTCAACCAACTCATTCAGGTACGCGGTAAAAAACACGCCTGCTCTGCGTCCCGGGAACACCAGACAAAAATCGCTTAATTCGTCGCGATGATAGGAATATAAATATTGAGCAACTTGTTTTAAAAAGGGATTCACCTGAAAAATTTTGTGGATTTGCAAATCATAATTCAGGCTTAAAGGTAAAACTAAATCCGTGGTTTCTGAAAAGAAATTGCCGGTGAAACGCTAATTGTGTAGGTTCAAAATGAAATATATTAAGGCAATCAGGCTATTAGGGTTTAAAAGCAACAAGGCAAAAGTGAAAACTTCCGCCCTGTTGCTTTTACTTGCCGCTTCTGGCTGTTTTAACCATTTCTGCAGTTACCGGCTCAAGATTATTGCCAAAATTTCGCCGAACATACGACAACACATCAGCAATTTGTTCATCAGTTAATTGTGCATGCGAAGGCATGAAATTTTTATAGGTTTGACCATTAACTTCAATTTTTCCGGATAAACCTTTCATCATAATAGAAATGAGTTCAACCGGACTTTTTTCAACCCAGCTGCCCGGAGTCAAAGGCGGATACATATTGGGAACTCCCGAACCATCAGTCTGGTGGCAGGTTAAACAATATTGAGTATAAACGGATTTCCCCGGATGTTCTTTTTCGGATGGCTTTGCTGCTGCCGTTTGCGAAATTTCTTTCTCCATTTTTGCAGGCTCGGCAGGTGCAGCCTTTTGTTGTTGATTTTGGCAGGCGCCGACAAAAAACAGGATGGCTATTGAAAATATTTTGATCAAATTACTCATAAGTTACTTCTTTCCTGTAAAGATAATCCGATAAATTCTTCCGCCAACATCATCCGAAACATATAACGATCCATCCGGTCCCTGTGCCAATCCGCAAGGGCGATGTTTTGCATCACCCGGACTTTTTATCACGTCAACCCCGGCGAAACCTGTTGCAAAGACTTCCCAGTTTCCTGATGGCAGTGTTCCTTTAAACGGAACAAAAACGACGAAATATCCTTCCTGTGGCAGAGGAGCCCTGTTCCATGACCCATGAAACGCGATAAAAGCGCCATTTTTATATTTCTCCGGAAACATGCTTCCGGTATAGAAAAGCACATCGTTTGGTGCCAAATGCGCCGGAAAAGCCATAATCGGGTCAGTCGCTTTTTCGCAACGATCTGTTTTAGTCCCATCACCACCGTATTCCGGCGCCAACACCTTTCTGCGCTGCCCGTCGTCGTAATAACAATATGGCCAACCGAAGTCCGATCCGTCGTCAACAAGCAAGAATTCTTCTGCAGGCAAATTGGCACTTTTTTCATCTGAATACAATTCTGGATATAACTGAGATAACTGATCTCGGCCATGCTGCAAAGCGTAAAGCTTATCCACGGCGTTATTCCAGTTGATCGCCACCGCATTACGAATTCCCGTGGCAAACCGGTATCCATCTTTTGCCTGATCCTGATTGGCGACATCATCTTTAAATCGCCAGATTCCGCCGTGCAACTCCAGTATTGGGCATGGATCCATTCCAGGAGAGCCTTTGGTCCGATCTTGCTGCTGGCAAGCATTCGAAGGCGCGCCAACAGTGACATACATATTCCCAGCCTGGTCAAAAGTCAGCGGCTTTGAGCTGTGTTGGCTCTCGTTTGAGAAACCTTTTGCAATTACTTCAAAATTATCTTCGGGAACCAGTTCTCCTTGTTTTAGCTTATAACGAACAACAATTGTATCAGCTCCGAAATACACGTATCCTTTGTGCAATTTTATTCCTGTACCGTCAAATTTTCCGTGATATTTAATTACCTCTGCCCTGCCATCGCTATTTGCGTCGCGAAGGCAGGCAATACCTCCACCGTTTTTCGAATCACTCAGCGACACATAAACATCGCCATTTGTATTAACATCGAGATGACGCGCCGGGCCGAGCTTATCGGCAAAAACAAGAGCAGAAAATCCATCGGGAACTTTTATACCGGCGTTGTCGTTATCGGCAACAATAGCCGTATTCGAATTTTGTTGGCAGGCAGCCAATACCAGAATTAAAGCAATTGAATAAAGTAGTGGTTTCATTCGTATAAATTTTTTGTTTTTAATCGTGTTTTGGCACGTACTCATGGAATAGCCATTTATACATTTTCGGTTGGTATGGGCATTTGCCCTTATGGCTATTTCATTTGTTAAATCATTGGTTGGGTTGTTATTACATTGTGCTATCTGAAACGGGGAAAGTGTACTTTTTGTTTATCATACCCCACCATCTGGTACAAATTATTTTAAATCAACCTAATTAATGCGTTTTTCAACGGCGTATCTGGCCTAAAATAAAAGTGCTTGATGTATTTTCGCACCCAAATAAAAAGTTATTACAATGAAGGGTTTTGTTACGGTTTTGCTGCTAATTCTGTCCAATTCGTTTATGACCATGGCCTGGTATGGGCACCTGAAGTTTTCGCAAATGAAATGGTTTAATAAACTGGGGATTATAGCAATAATACTGATTAGCTGGGGAATAGCTCTTTTTGAATATATATTGCAGGTGCCTGCAAACCGGATTGGATACAAGGAAAATGGCGGACCATTCTCTTTGATGCAACTCAAAGTAATTCAAGAGGTAATTACTTTGATTGTATTTACCGTTTTTTCTTTGCTGTTCTTCAAAAATGAGAACTTCAGAATGAATCACCTCATCGGATTTGTGTTTCTGATCCTGGCAGTTTACTTTATTTTCAAAAAATAATTTACTGAAAACCAGACATCAGGAGCTACTTCCCTTCCCGAATTTTCCTTGAATAAAACTGCTGAAGAATAGAACCATCGTTGGCTTCTTTTGACAGCGATTCGATGGTATTTACCGGAACGTCGCACAAATCGAGCACGATAAGGCCATCCAAACAGTTATTAAACTTCGGATCGACATTGAAGCCGATAATTTTTGCATTTAGTTTGATGTATTTTTTCAGGAGAACAGGCAATCCAGAGTTCGACTCATCAACGTCATCAATCAATTTATCCAGCGAGTTTATGTCGTTATCCATCGTTTCCATAACCACACTCAGGTTCTGGTCTTCAGTTTTGAACTTGTACGAATTTCGTGGTGTGATGCTTCGTGCCAGTTTCCAATCGAAATGGTGAGTCATGATAAACTTGATGATCATTTCCTTGGAGGTAGTCGAATAGTCGTCGGAAACACTTACAGGCCCCATCAAATAACGATATTCGGGATTTTTAAGTGTAAAATACAGAATTCCTTTCCACAACAAAAACAATGGCATCGGTTTGCGCTGGTATTCTTTAACCACGAACGAACGCCCTAATTCCATTGTTTCTTTCAGCATATCCTGCATGCCGTCCTTAATTTTGAACAAACTCTGAATATAAAATCCGCGAACTCCGTATTGATGCAAAATATCAGCACCTTTCCCAATGCGGTATGCACCGGCAATCATTTCAGTATCTTCGTCCCAAATAAACATCTGATGATAATACAAATCAAATTCATCCAGGTCGATGCTTCGGTTTGTTCCCTCGCCAACCTGCCGAAAAGTAAGCTCGCGTAACCGACCTATTTCCAGCAATATATTCGGTATTCTTTTCGACGGAACGCAATAAACCGAGTAGCTTTTTAGCCGGAACAACAAATGCTCACTATTCAAACTTTTCAGTTCCTCCAGAATTTTTTCATGAGGAAGGGCGTCGGCAACGGGTTCAATTTTTTGCTGCCGCTTTAGTGAATAGTTGAAGAAACGTTTCACTTCTATTTTAGAGCAGAGCAAATATGTTTTTGCACGTAAATAACGTCCGTATTGATAGATATCGTTGAATTTATCCTGTTCGGCTAACGAAACCGGGTTTCCAATCCTTATTTTAATAGGTTTCCGGTGCTGGTAAAGGATTTCAGTAGGCAGTTTCATTTCCTTTAAGGCAGGCAAAACATTCCCCATCCAATAAAATAAACGGCTGTTGTTTCCCTGAAAGTGAATAGGAACAACCGGAGCTTTTTGCTGCTTAATAAACTTTAGTACAGGATATTGCCATTGTTTATCAGTAAGTACGCGATAGGTATCGAACTGAGAAACTTCGCCAGCCGGGAAAAAACACAAAACACCTCCCTGGTCAAGATGAGCGGCGGCTTTTTCTGTGCTGGCATCAGTAATATTCTTCTTCAGGAACGACTCTTCTTCTATAAAATACTCGCTTATCGGATCAATTTTCTGTAGCAGATGGGTTGACATGATCTTCACGTCAGACCTGATTTGACTAAGCATTTTGATGAGTAAAATTCCTTCCAGCCCGCCAAACGGATGATTGCCCACTACCACAACCGGACCAGTCTTCGGAAAACGCTTCTGCAATTCCTCACTATCGTATAAAAATTTTATTTCCAGTATATTGAGGAGCTCATCAATAAATTCAAGACCTTTCTTATCGCCAATCTGATTGTAAACCCTGTTTAATTTATCAAAACGCAGCAAAAGCATCAAAAAACGCGCAAAATGTTCGCCGCCGAGGAAACTAAGCTTTGGATTTGCCTTCAGAATGTCTTTCGGTTTGAAAAGTTCCATGTTCAGTCAGAATTAATTAAATACAAAAAGCGCCATCTTTCGCGCAAGTTTTCCAAATTTCAAAAGAAAACCTAAAAATGAACATTTTTTTTATTCAATTGTAAATGCTTTGACTTATTTCGCACTAAAATTTTGTGACATTGAACTTACTTTTTCAAAAATACGATATCAACGCTTGGCTTCCGACAACAAAAAAGGAAGTCGAGTCTCGTGGCTGGGACTCACTTGATGTTATTTTGTTTACCGGCGATGCCTATGTAGATCATCCTTCGTTTGGAGCTGCCGTTATTGGACGTGTACTCGAAGCCGAAGGATTAAAAGTTGCCATTGTTCCGCAACCAAACTGGCAGGACGATTTGCGCGATTTTAAGAAGCTTGGCCGGCCCAACCTGTATTTCGCGGTAACCGGGGGCAACATGGATTCGATGGTGAACCACTACACGGCAAATAAACGCCGTCGCTCCGACGATGCATACACTCCCGGCGGCCGGGCTGGTCAACGGCCCGACTACGCAACCGTAGTTTACTGCAATATCCTGAAAAATCTGTTTCCTGATGTTCCTGTTATTATCGGCGGAATTGAAGCTTCGTTGCGCCGCGTGACTCACTACGACTACTGGAGCGACAAATTAAAGCCATCTATTCTGGTTGATTCGAAAGCCGATATGCTTTTCTACGGAATGGGCGAAAAATCAATCATCGAATACTCTCAGCTCGTTAAAAAAGGGGTCGATCCTCTAAAATTGACCACCATCCATCAAACGGCCTTTCTGGTTCCGAAGAATAGCACTTATGCAACGAATAAAAAGTGGAACAGCCTGAAATTGTATTCGCACGAAGAATGTCTGGAGGATAAAAAGAAATATGCCAAAAACTTTATGCACATCGAGGAAGAATCGAATAAAGTGGAGGCTAATGTTATTATACAGGAAGTTGGAGAGCTGGAAGTTGTCGTAAATCCGCCTTGGCCTCCTTTGGAAGAACAGGAAATCGATCGTTTTTACGATTTTCCATACACCCGGCTTCCACACCCTCGCTATAAAAATAAGGAGGACATTCCTGCCTACAATATGATCCGCCATTCGGTCAATATTCATCGCGGATGCTTTGGCGGCTGCACGTTTTGTACCATTTCGGCGCACCAGGGAAAATTTATTTCAAGCCGGTCCGAAGAGTCAATTCTGAAAGAAGTCGATAAACTGGTGATGATGCCCGATTTTAAAGGATACATTTCTGATTTGGGCGGGCCATCGGCAAATATGTATAAAATGAAGGGGATTCATCTGGAAATCTGCAACAAATGCAAGCGCCCGTCGTGCATTTTCCCGGATGTTTGTAAAAATCTGAACATCGACCACAAACCAATGCTCGATTTATACCGGAAAGTGCGGCAGCATCCCGATGTAAAAAAAGCGTTTATTGGCAGCGGCATTCGCTACGATATGATTTTGAAGGAAACCGCCGATCCGCAGGTCAACAAAAATAATATGGAGTATCTGCGCGAGGTAATCAAACACCATGTTTCGGGTCGTTTGAAAGTAGCTCCTGAACATACTTCTGACCAGGTTCTGGAGTTGATGCGTAAACCTTCTTTCAAGCTATTTTACAAGTTGAACCGGGTTTTTCAGGAAATCAACAAAGAAGAAGGACTCAAACAACAGTTGATTCCGTACTTTATTTCCAGTCACCCCGGATGCGAAAATACCGATATGGCAAATCTGGCGGTTGAAACCAAACAACTCGATTTTAAGCTGGAACAAGTTCAGGATTTCACTCCAACACCGATGACTTTGGCTACTGAAATTTATTATACCGGATTTCATCCTTACACCATGCAACCGGTATTTACAGCCAAAACCCAAAAGGAAAAACTGGCACAACGCAAATATTTCTTCTGGTACCAGCGCGAATATTATCAGGAAATAAAAAATGAACTGACACGTTTAAAACGAAAAGATTTACTCGACGGATTATTTGGGAAAGCCTCACAGAACTCACCGAAAACGGAGGAGCCAAAGCACAAACCCAAAACGACCAAGCCGTATAAACATTGATAATTTGACCATTTACAATTAACCATTCAACCATTTAACACTTTACCATGCGCCTCATAAAAACCATTGCCCTTGTTTTGTCCTTTTTTTTCATGAATTCTTGCGCTGAACTGACTCAAATCGCGCAGTCGGCTGTAACGCAGAATCTGCCGTTAACCAACACCGAGATTGTTGCCGGCTTAAAAGAAGCGTTGACCGTTGGAACCGACAGCACGGTAGCCCATTTATCGGCGGTTGACGGCTATTTGAAAGATCAGGCAATAAAGATCTTACTTCCACCTGAAGCAAAAAACATTACAGATCATATCTCGAAGTTACCAGGTGGCGCAAAACTGGTTGACGATGTTATTGTACGCATTAACAGGGCTGCTGAAGATGCTGCCAAAGGAGCTAAGCCCATTTTTGTAAATAGCGTGAAGGAGATGACTTTTACTGATGCGCTCACCATTCTTAAAGGCCCAAACAATGCAGCCACCCAATATTTCAAGCAAAAAACATCCTCACAATTAAGTGAATTGTACCGCCCAAAAATCCGCGAATCGCTGAATAAAAACCTGGTTGCCGGAATTTCGACACAACAATCATGGAACGAGTTAACCACTCAATGGAATAAACTGGCCAATTCGGCAGTTGGAAAAATCGGAGGGCTAAAAACAGTTGATGTCAAGCTTGAGGACTACATTCTGCAACGAGCGCTGGACGGCATGTTTCTTAAAATCGAAGATCGCGAAAAAGACATCCGCACCAATGTAAATGCACGGGTAACTGTTCTGCTGAAACGAGTTTTTGGGAACCAGACTTTGGTGAAATAAGTTGTCATTGGTGGTCGTTTGCTTCGCGTCATTCGTCGTTCCTGACAAAACCAGCTGTTTTAACAAACGACACAATGACTATAAATGACTGAAAACTATTAGTAAACTGCGACTGAAAACCGATCACTTTCCTGAGAACAACCGTCCCTGCCAGGTATCCCGTTCTTCCAGCAATTTTTCGAGTTTGGCCGTAAATTCAAAGTTTTTTAGTCCCCAGCGTGGTGCCACCAGCAAACGGTCGGGCGACTCGCTGACAAAGCGTTCCACTATAATTTTCGGATTAAGCAATTCAAGATATTTGACACACAAATTGAGGTACTCCTCAACCGTGAACATGTGAAACAACTCCGGGTTTTGCTCATATTCATGATTCATCCGGGTTCCTTTATGTATCTGGAGTTGATGTAATTTCAAATTTTCAACCGGCAGTTTAGAAATAATTCTGGCCTGATCAAGCCAGTCGCTTTCATATTCGCCCGGCAAGCCCAAAATCAGGTGCGCGCAATTATGAATTTTTCGCTTCCCGGTTTCGGTTAGCGCCCACTCCGATTCGGCAAAACTATGTCCCCGGTTAAGTTTTTGCAGGGTTGAATCTAAATGCGATTCGATGCCAAATTCAACCATAACATAGTATTCTTCAGACAAATGCTGTAGGTAATCCAGAATTTCGGTTGATACACAATCCGGGCGGGTGGCAATCACCAAGCCCAAGATCTCAGGATGAGACAATGCTTCATCGTACAGGCTTTTCAAATTTTCGAGCGGCGCATAAGTATTGCTATACGATTGAAAATAAGCCAGGTATTTCATCGAATTGTATTTCCGGCTGAAAAAGCTTATTCCTTCCTCCAACTGCGTTGACACACTTTTTTTAAGGTCACAATAACCCGGAGAAAACGTTTTATTGTTGCAATAAGTGCATCCGCCCACCCCTTTCGTTCCATCGCGATTGGGGCAGGTAAAACCGGCGTCGATCGATATTTTCTGAACGCGGCCATTAAACATCTTCCTGAAATGCCCTGAAAAATCGTTGTATCGCTTGTTGGTTCCCCGCAAATATTGACTCATTGTATATTGATAAAGCACCAAAAATATTGCAAAATTGAGTTTAAACCTTAATTAAAAGGCAAAAAATATCAGCGTGTTTTTCGCACTTGAAATACTCGACTAAATAGCAAGAAAATGTACCACAAATCAACTATTACTTATTTCCGCAAACAACTCTCTCAAAAGCAAGCATTTGAGTTAGCAATACCAATTCGGTTCTGTTAAAAAATCAGTTTATAACTTTTTATGGAAAGCAGATTTCGTCACCTTGATTCTGCAAGGGATTTTTTAAATTTAAACAATAATAAAAGTGAAGTATGTTTAGTGCAGAAGATCTGGTTCAAATTACGAATAGAGGCAGCCATCCCAAGCAAATCGAAAAGCAGATTGACAATTTCAGGAATGGCTTTCCTTTTCTTCGCTTAACCGAAGCGGCTAGCAATTACCACGGAATCATCAAGCTTTCGGAAGAGGAAGTTGCTCATTTTATCGCCGTCTTCGAAGATAAAAAGCAATTGGGACTGGATTTGCTGAAGTTTGTTCCCGCGTCTGGCGCTGCCAGCCGAATGTTCAAGGCCTTATTCTCTGCTCTCGACAACATAAAAACAGGTAAGCCGCTGGCTGAAATTAAAGAAGATAAAGAAGTCGCTTATTTTTTTGAGAACCTCCCAAAATTTGCCTTTTTTGAAGATCTAAACTTAAACGAAGCACAAATAGATGACGAACGAAAGGCACTTCAGGTTTTGGAGTTGGTTTTGACCGAAAAAGGGCTGAATTACGGCGAATTACCCAAAGCGCTGATCAAGTTTCATCGTTACGGCGAAGAACGGCGTACTTCGCTGGAAGAACATTTTATTGAAGGAGCATTGTATTCGGCTAATGCAAAGAACATTGTGAATATCCATTTCACAGTGTCGCCTGAACATCAGAAAGCTTTGGAAAAGTTTATCTGCGAGATAACGCCGAAATACGAGAAGCGATACGGAGTAAAATATGCTGTTAGTTTTTCAAATCAAAAGCCATCAACCGACACGGTTGCTGTTGAAATTGATAACAATCTTTTCAGAAACAAAAACGGACAGTTGCTTTTTAGACCAGCCGGGCATGGCGCACTGCTTGACAACCTGAACGATTTGGAAGCGGATATTATCTTCATAAAAAACATTGACAACGTTGCACCTGACCATTTAAAAGATTCCACTGTTAGATTCAAAAAAGCATTGGGCGGAGCACTTATCAATCTTCAGGAAGAAATTTTTGGTTATCAGAAAATTTTAAGGTCGTCTAATCCTGAGGAACTGGATAACGGATTTTACGCCGAACTGGCAAATTTTGTCGAAAACATTTTATTGATTACACCACCTGCATATTTATTAAACCGCACTAAAAAAGAGCTTTTTGATTATCTGTCGGGAAAGATTAACCGTCCTGTTCGGGTTTGTGGTATGGTAAGGAATGAAGGAGAACCAGGTGGCGGGCCTTTCTTCGCATTAAATCCCGATGGATCGGTCTCTCTCCAAATTGTTGAAAGTTCGCAGATAAATTTCAGCAATCAAGACCAAGCCGTTATTGCAAGGCAGGCCAGCCACTTTAATCCGGTAGATTTGATTTGCGGGATTAAAGATTTTGAAGGCAGAAAATTTGATCTCAGTAAATTTACGGATCCCCAAACAGGATTAATCACGATAAAATCATACGACGGGAAAGCTTTGAAAGCACAGGAACTTCCCGGATTGTGGAATGGATCAATGTCTGACTGGAATACCATTTTTATTGAAGTACCGATTGAAACGTTCAGCCCGGTAAAAACGGTAAACGACCTGTTGAGAAAAGAGCATCAACCGCGATGACTCTATTCAAAAAGTATTTTTAACTTTGCAACCTTTAATGAGAAACTATGAACGAGGACGCCAGAGACAATTTTGAAGAGGAAGATTTTGAGGAGGCGATAGCACGTTTCAAAAAGATGTCGGAAGAGAATGCCTCTGTATATTTTGATGTGGCAGAAATTGAAGGTATTGTCGATCATTTTCTCGAAGATGGAAGAATTGATATGGCCAAATTGGCAGTAGAAACGGGCTTAATGCTTCATCCTTCGTCTGTTTCCATTAAAATCCGCCAGGCTCAAACCCTAATGAGCGAAGGCAAGCTGGAAGAATGTTTGGATTTGCTCGACGTCATTGAGAAAATTGAGACTAACGAACCAGATCTTTATCTTACCAAAGGAGGAGCGTTAAACTTTCTGGGCGATGTTGAAAAAGCCGTTGAAGCTTTTGAAAAAGCCATTTCAATGCCTTTAGACGATGCAGACGAAACGCTTTATAACATCGGAATTTCGTTCGGACAATCCGGAGAAACAGATTTGGCTATTAAATATCTCGAAAAAGCATATCAGGCTAATCCCAAAAATGAGATTGTACTTTATGAATTGGGATATTATTGCGATAAGAATTCTCAATTTGAAGACAGCATCGATTACTATAATAAATACCTTGATATTGATCCTTTCAACCATTCAGTATGGTACAATTTGGGAATCACATATAACCGAATGGGTTTATTTGACGAAGCAATTAATGCTTACGACTATTCTTTAGCAATAAACGAGAACTTCTTGCATGCTCTTTTCAATAAAGCCAATGCCTTGGCTAACAACGAAAAATACGATCAAGCCATCGAAAGTTATCTGGAATATTTAGGCATGGATCAAACCAACGACGATGCTTATTGCTATTTGGCCGAATGCTACCTGAATACCGAAAAATATACCGACGCATTGACTAACTACCAGAAAGCAATAAAGTTAAACCAATCTAATGCCAGTGCCTGGTATGGCTGCGGGCTCATCAAATGGTCGGAAGGAGAACTTGAGCAATCAGCAGCATTCTTTAAAAAAGCGATTAAGCTGGAAGAAGATAATGCCGATTTCTGGGCTATGAATGCTAAGGTTTTGGCAGAACTCAATGAAATACGTGATGCAATAAAGTCATTCGATATGACTACCAAGCTCGATCCCGAAAATATTGAGAACTGGTTGTCGTACTCCGAAATGTTTTATGATAGCGGTGATCTTGACAGAGCAATCGAAGTTTTAAAAACCGCCAACAAATTCAATAAGCACGATGCTGATCTGAATTATCGTTTAACCGCTTATTTGCTGGAGAAGAAAGAAGAACTTGAGGCAGTGTGTCATTTTGAGAAAGCGTTGAAAATTGACTACAGCAAGCAAAATGAGCTATTTGAGTTTTACCCGGAAGCTTCAAAAATTGAATCGATAAAAAAACTTATTTCACAATACCAAACAACCAAACTTTAAATACAATGAATTTCAATTTACCCTACATGCCTGAAAGGCCGGCACAACCACGTCAGGTTGGATTAACAATGGTCATGGATAAAGGGTTGAGTTTAAGGGAAGCAGAAGACCTTTGCGAAATTTCAGCTCCTTATTGCGATTTAATTAAATTAGGTTTTGGCACATCAATTATCACCGCTCGTTTAGACGAAAAAATTAAGCTTTACAAATCAGCAGGGCTAAAACCATACTTTGGAGGAACGCTGTTTGAAGCATTTGCAGTACGCGATATGCTTAACGATTACCGTCGCTTTATCGACAAATATGGCATGGAAATGGTTGAGATTTCTGACGGAGTGATGGAACTCGAGCATGATCTTAAATGCAAGTATATTTCTGAATTCAGTAAAAATTATACCGTACTGTCTGAAGTTGGAACAAAGCTTAAAGGCAAGGAAATCTCGAACGAAAAGTGGATTTCGTACATGCAAACAGAGTTACAATCTGGCGCATGGAAAGTAATTGCCGAAGCTCGTGAAAGTGGCAACATCGGAATTTATAACGACGATGGTTCGGCCAATTTTGAATTGATTCTTGAAATCAAAAAAGCTGTCGAACACGATTCTATATTGTGGGAAGCGCCTTTGAAAAACCAACAGGTTTGGTTTATTAAACTTCTGGGGCCAAACGTTAATTTGGGCAATATCGCCACGAACGAGATCATTCCTCTTGAAACACTGAGACTTGGTTTAAGGGGCGATACCTTGCTAACATTTTTACCTTGCAAAAACAATTGGGATATATAAAAAAGCAAATGGCCGGTACTGGCCATTTTTTTTAATTAATACTCTATGAAACCAACGCTTTTAGTTGTTGACGTGCAAAACGATTATTTTCCCGGCGGAAAAATGAAGCTTTTTGAAATGAATACTGCGGCCAGTAATGTAGCATCTCTCCTCTCCCATTTCAGGATAAATCAATTTCCGGTTGTTTTTATTCAGCATATTGCAACAAAGACTAACGCTACTTTCTTCCTTCCTAAAACAGCAGGTGCCGAAATTCACGAATCAGCCCGTCCGACAGATTCTGAGCCTGTTTTTGTGAAGCACTACCCAAACAGTTTCAGAGAAACCGGGCTCAACGAATATTTACAAAAGGAAAATCTCAGGGACCTGGTAATCTGCGGTGCCATGAGTCACATGTGTATTGATACCACAACGCGTGCAGCCTTCGATTTAGGCTATTCGTGCACTGTAATTGCCGACGCATGTGCAACCCGCGACCTGACTTACAACAACGAAAAAGTTGACGCCACCCAGGTTCAACTATCATTTATGGCTGCGCTAAACGGAACTTTTGCAAAGGTTATCAGTACCGAAGAATATTTGGAAGTGATATAAAAAGAAAGGATGGCCTCCACCATCCTTCTCTCACAAAACCAAATTTATTCTCTATGAAAAAAAAACCAAACTTCTTATCTCTTTGCTTGATTCAAAATTATATCAGAATACTGTTAACGCGTATAAATCAACGTTAAAGAAGTTTAAATCACACTTTTTGCTTATGCTTTCTGGCGTGTAGAATAAACAATACGCCAACGACTACAAATGGGAAAGCGATTAAAAAAGTATTCATCAAACTTTGTGCTGTGCTAAATTGATTTCGCCCGTAGTTTAATGAAAAAATCAGAACGCCAAAGGCAATACCCGCAACAGTAAAAATAATTCCACCTACCTGCTCCCATTTCCAGGCAACAACCAGCAATGCAACCAGTATATAACTAGGAATCAAGTGAATCAGAAATGCTTCGACTTGCTGCCAGATCGTGTATTCCGGAGAAAATGAATCGAGCGCAAACATACTCACAAACAAAATTGCCAAAATACAGAGTACCCTTGGTGCCCAGTATAAAAATCCCCATTTATTTCCCATTTATTTTCGATTTTTAGTTTTTTGTCTTTTACTCAAAGTCGTAAATAGTGTTTCAAAAAATTCTTAAACCGGAGAAATTCAAAATCTTAACATTAGTTAACGTTCATTCATAGATCTTAACCAAAGCTTGAATTATTTTTGTATCGTTAGTTAGAATTAAATAGTACACAGGTTTTTTTTCATAGAAATAGGTTTAGTTAGGTTAGAAGAGGATGGTAGAGGCCATCCTTTTTTTATTTCTCCCAATCCAACTTAAATTGCTGTAAAGTCTCCTATTTACTCCTGTTTAATCACGGCATACTCCTCAAAAAACAATAGCTTTGTAAGCATAAGGTATTTCACCTGAAAATATTTTTTTAAAGCTTTCAAGATGAACGAAAAAACAGAAGCCTTCGCCCGGTTACTCGAAATTATGGACGAGTTGCGCGAAAAATGCCCCTGGGACAAAGAACAAACATTTGAATCACTTCGGAAATTAACAATAGAAGAAACCTACGAATTAGCCGATGCCATTCTCAACAACAATTTAAACGGTATAAAAAAAGAGCTTGGCGACCTCATGCTTCACATTGTTTTCTATGCCAAAATCGGATCAGAAAAGGGTTCTTTCGATATGGGTGACGTGTTAAAGTCAATCAATGAAAAATTAATCTATCGTCATCCGCATGTTTTCGGCAATATTGATGTAGCTAACGCACGGGAAGTTGAGCAAAACTGGGAATCGCTGAAGCTAAAGGAAAAAGGCGGAAACAAACGCGTTTTGGAAGGTGTTCCCAAGGCAATGCCAGCTCTGGTAAAAGCCAATAGAATACAGGAAAAGGTCAGCGGAGTTGGGTTCGACTGGGAAGTGCGCGAACAGGTTTGGGATAAAGTTCGTGAAGAAATTACGGAGCTTAGCCACGAGATCGACAAAATTGACCAGGACAAAATTGAAGCCGAATTTGGCGACCTGTTTTTTGCAATGGTCAATGCGGCCCGCCTGTATGGAGTTGATCCGGAAACCGCACTGGAAAGAACAAATCTGAAATTTATCAACCGATTTAATTACCTTGAGAGCCAAACCATCCAGAAAGGCAAAGACCTGAAGCAAATGAGCCTTGCTGAAATGGATGTGTATTGGGATGAAGCCAAACGACTGGAACGAGAGTAACAAAAAATTAAATCTTGCAAAGAATGCGAGCCCTAACTAAAATCCTGTTTGCAATAGCTTTGCTTTTTCTCGGCCAAAGAACTGTTTTTTCACAATCCAAACGACTGTTGAAAAAGGCCGACAAAGCATCCGTCGAGTTTGCCCGGAAGGCCTCAGAAGGAACCGATTACAAGTTTAAAAAAGACACAGTAATTGTTTTTCCTGAAGCAAAAAAGGTGACCTTAAAAATGAAAGACGAGTTTTCCTACATTCCCTTCCGTATCGAAAACACCCAACAATACAATCAGGATTTTAAACAATTGCTTGCTCGGAAGTTTCGCAAATACTCGGTTTCGATCGAAACCATGGGTAAGGAAATCCAACAACTTATCCCGAATTTGTACCGCGACCAATCGGTTGCTATTGATAATAAACGACTCAGTCAATCGAAAAACCTGAAACTTCCGGTAGTGCGGAATATTTCGGCAAATAATCATTTTTCGGAAGGCTTGGCCAACCGAAATATCGCGCTGTGGCACAGTCATGGCTGGTATTACGAAAATACACTCGACCGCTGGGAATGGCAACGTGCACGGGTTTTCCTTACTGTTGAGGATATTTGGACAATGAGTTTTGTGGTTCCTTACCTCACCCCGATGCTCGAAAATGCCGGAGCAAACGTGTTTTTACCCCGCGAACGCGACATTCAGAAACACGAAATCATCATCGATGCCGATGGCTGTACAAAAGGATCAACGTATGCTGAAAATGGCACCAATTTTCAGGAGGCTTCGGAAAAAGGTTTTGGACTGAAAGTTCCGTTTTTGCTGGAAGGTGAAAACCCTTTTCAGATGGGACAAACCAGAAGAATGCCCGCTCAGAAATCGGCCAATTCAGCAGTAACTTATCAGCATGAAATCTCGGAGACGGGCGAATATGCGGTTTACGTTTCGTATGCTTCAAATGATGAAAATGTTACCGATGCGCATTACACGGTTTATCATTCAGG
>DAOPZV010000021.1:0-6468 GCA_035353575.1 Prolixibacteraceae bacterium
ATCACCGAAAGTAACGTTTTTGCCTTTTGGTTGGTTTCGTCCCACTCTTTTTCGGGCACCGAACGGGCTGTGATTCCGCCGCCGGCGTACAAAATATATTCGTCGGAAGTGATTTCCATACAGCGCAAATTCACGAACAGCGAAACCTTTCCGTCCAACCGCCACGGCCCCAGATAGCCGGTATAATATTTCCGCTGATAAAGCTCATTTTCGCATATGTACTGATGAGCCAAGTCTTTCGGTAAGCCGCACACAGCGGGTGTTGGATGCAATTCGGCCACAAAATTTCCCAACTGATTTTCGACTTTCTCTTTCGGAAAAAAGAATGATGTTTTCAGGTGAGCCACTTTGCCACTTTCCAACGTTTCGGGGCCAATGGTTTTATATTGGTGAATGTCGAAATTGAAAAATACATCGAGCATATATCGAGAAACAAAAGCCTGTTCTTCAATATCTTTTGTGCTCCAGTAATATTCTTCTCCGTCATATTTCCGAACTTGAGTTCCGGCCAGCGAAACGGTTTCGAAACGCTCACCTGCCGATTTAACCAAAACTTCGGGTGTTGCGCCCATCCAGATTCCGGCGTAAGGCAGATTTACCAAATAGGTAAAGGCGTTCGGTGTTTTTTCCTGAAGCTGAAAGAAGGTATTCCCAAGCGAAGTATCGGTTCGGGCAAACGGGATTTGACGCGAAATGATCACCTTTGACAATGCTCCTTCGCGAATATCTGTTACCGTTTTTTCGATCAAAGCGAGATAATCTTCACGCGAAATTGGCTTGCATTTTCCAGGGTGATTCTCCCGTTGAAAAGGGACAAAATCTTCAACATTCAGGGAACCTAAATCAGAAAAATCTTCAGAATAAAATTTGGGATGAAGCAAAATCGCAGGACTTTCCGGAGTAATGCTGAACGGTGCAAAAACAAAACCAGCTTCGCCATTCAAGCGATCGAACTGATCGTATATTTTTACGTCAGTAGCATTGCCAACCACTAGTCCCAGTTGTGATTCGCGCGGATTAAACCAGGCTGCAAAAGCTATATTTTTTTCGAGAAGTTGGTCGATCAGAGTTTCAGGACTATTTCTCATGACGCTTTACAATCATATTGGTCACACGGGCAGTTGAAATTAATTTACCCGCTGCATTTTTGATATCGACATTCCAAACGTGTGTGCGCTTGCCAAAGTGAATCACCTCGGCGCGGGCATACACTTCTGCGCTGTCGGCCTTCCCTGTATGGTTGGCACTCACCTGAATTCCGCGAATATCATATTCCTGAATGTTGACTGCCAGCATCGAACCAAATCCGGCAATGGTTTCGGCCAAAGCCAGATTGGCGCCACCATGCAACATGTTTCCTGGCCGGAAAGTGCGGTGATCAACCGGCATCGTAGCTTCCACCCAGCCTTCGCCATAAGCAGTAAACCTAATTCCAAGGTGCTCAACCATGGTATTTTTCAGGTATTGACTAACCATTTCAACCGGTGTCGAATACGTTAATTTTGGTATTTCCATTCCACTAGATTTTGAACGTGTGAAATTAGAAAAATGCGCTGAAGCAGGCAATTTAAAGGCCATTTACTTCAGTTTATTTCCCCATGAATTAAATCACTTTCTCAGTAAATTCTTTATGAAGATTATCCAACACTACAAGGCTTATTTCTCCCGACTTTAGTTCTCCGGTCCCATCGTATTCAAATGGATCGTCCATATCTTTTATCAGGAATAAAATAGAGAAAATTACAAATGTGAAGATAGCAACCAAAATCAGGTCACCCCACCAAGGTTCAACTTTCAGCAAACAATAAACACCCAGGAATATAATGGCTATAACCTTGATACAAACAAATACCGCCGGAACAAAATCAGTATTTTTGATAACCATTATCCGGTTGATAGTCTTTTTAATTGCCGCAACTTCTGCTTTCATCCGGAGAATGTAATTGGGAGCGGCGCCTTCTTTTCCCATTTCAATGATATCTTCAGAAATGGCCTCCAACAACTTCGACAGTTTATCGTTTTGCTGAACGAAGAAATCGCTTTTTAACGTTGGCACAAATTGGGTCAGTTTTTTCAACAACGGTTCCGCTGACTTAATCCCCGCGACAGCTTTCAGATACTCAGCCTCCTGCCACAGCGCATACAAAGAGCCGGCAATTTCATTTGGTATTTTTTCACTTTCCTTGTAGTCGGTAACAACGCCGGCTAACAAAAAACCAAGTATAAAAACAATACCTGTCAAAATGCTTGGAAAAAAAGAAGCCAGCTCTTTTGGTATAATTTCGAAGTTGAGCGCATGAATGCCAATTTTAAAAGCACCTGCCAAAATAACGATTGGGATCACTGACAAAAACAGGTAATATTTGCTCTTTTTTAATGTACGCATAGTTCAATAGTAAATTTCAGGCACAAAGTAACGAGTAATTTTGTTGTTTGGCACCTTAAAAAACAAAAAGAGCTGCCATTTCTGACAGCCCTAAAACCTTATTCTATGAATTAACTAACAATCAATTATAAAGTAGCTTCTCCTGGTACCCAGTCGCATGGAGTTAATTCGCCAGTTTGCAATGCATCAAGAATTCGAATGATTTCTTTTACGTTGCGGCCAACGTTCAAGCCGTTAACTGAAACATGCTGAATTGTGCCTTCCGGATCAATAATGAATGTCGCACGATATGCGATTTTATTTGTCGGTTCCAAAATACCCAGTTCTTCTGAAAGTGATTTACTTGTATCAGCCAACATCGGGAATTTCAAATCTTTCAATCCGGGATGATTGTTTCTCCATGCCAGGTGAACAAACTGAGAGTCGATTGATGCACCAACCAAATTGGCACCACGTTTTGCGAACTCTTCAAAATGCTGGTTGAATGAAACAATTTCGGTTGGACAAACAAATGTGAAATCGAGTGGCCACCAGAAAAACACGGTCCATTTACCATTAATATCAACATTTGTCAATGTCTTAAACTCTTTACCTGCTTCGAGAGAAACAACTGCTTCTTTTGAAAATTCCGGAAATTTTTCACCAATAGTTTTCATACTTATTTCTGTTTTATAATTTAGATTTCTTATAAATAATGGACAAATATAAACCCCGTTTGATTGCGTGTCAAATCGAATTTCTCAATACTGAATAGACAAAAGCTATCCGAAAAATTTCATTTACTTGGCTTTATGTTTACGGGTAATTCAAACACTTTACCCGCCATACAATTCTTTGATAAAATGATGTTTTAAAAGATCAAAGATTATACTTGGCTAATAAAGAAGATAATTCTACCTTTAGGAGGTTTTTTTGAACACAAACAAATTTTTATACCTAAATCAAATTACTTTCCAATGGAAAACAAATTTAGCAGAAGATCATTCTTAGCAACTTCGGCTACTGCTGCAGCAGCAGTAACCATTCTTCCCAGCAACGTAATTGCTGGTATGGGACACAAAGCGCCCAGTGACAAATTAAATATTGCTGGTATTGGTGTTGGCGGTATGGGTCACGGAAACTTGAAAAACCTGAAGTCAGAAAACATCGTTGGTTTATGCGATGTTGACTGGAAATATGCAGATGGTTGTTTCAAAGATTTCCCGGGCGCTAAAAAGTACAAAGACTGGAGAGTTATGTACGACGAACTGGGCAAATCAATCGATGGTGTTGTAATTGCTACTGCCGACCATTCACACTGTATTACTGCATCTCATGCAATTACAATGGGAAAACACGTTTATCTGCAAAAACCGTTGACTCACTCTGTTTACGAATCACGTTTGCTTACAAAACTTGCTGATAAATATAAAGTTGCCACTCAGATGGGAAACCAGGGTTCGTCGGGCGAAGGAGTTAACCTCACCTGCGAATGGCTTGCTAATGGCGAAATTGGTGAAGTAACAAAAGTTGAAGCTTTTACCGACCGTCCGATTTGGCCTCAGGGATTGAATACTCCAACACAGGGTCAATGGGTTCCTGAAACCTTAGATTGGGACTTATTTACCGGTCCGGCAAAAATGCGTCCTTATAACGAAATTTATCACCCATGGAACTGGCGTGGATGGTGGGATTATGGTACAGGTGCATTAGGTGATATGGCCTGCCACATTCTTCACCCCGTATTCGTTGGTTTGGAATTAGGCTACCCAACCAAAGCTCAGGGTAACTCAACTTTATTGCTTCAGGATTGCGCTCCATCGGCCCAGTCTGTAAAATTAACTTTCCCTGCCCGCAAAGCTAAACGTCAGTGGAAAGGCTCGAAAAAAGCCGAATTGCCACAGGTTGAAGTTTACTGGTTCGACGGAGGTATTAAACCAATGCTTCCAGCCGGATGGCCAGCAGGCAAAAACCCGAACGATCAGGGTGGTGGTGTGTTATTCCACGGAACAAAAGGAATCCTGGTATGCGGTTGCTATGGCGTAAACCCATGGATCCTTCGTCCAAACGGAACTGTTGACAAACCAACTGCAGCACCTAAATTCCGTCGTCGTGTTGAAACCTCTCACGAAATGGATTGGGTACGTGCAGCTAAAGAATCACCAGAAAGCCGTGTACTGACCGCTTCTCATTTTGGCGAAGCTGGTCCGTTCAACGAAATGGTTGTAATGGGTGTATTGGCTGTTCGTTTGCAAACCCTGAACAAAGAGCTTGAATGGGATGGACCAAACATGAAGTTCACCAACATTACTGATGCCGAACAAATTAAGATCATTACTGAAGACAAATTCAAAATTCACGATGGTCACCCAACATTCGACAGAGGTTATACTGATCCGGTTCCTGCAACTCAGTTTGCAGAAGAACTTATCAAACACACTTACCGCAAAGGTTGGAGTTTGCCAGATATGCCAGCATAATTTTAAATGCAATATTTTTGAAGGCGGATATGAAAATGTCCGCCTTTTTGTTTCTTTAACGATTTGCAGTTTCTTTTCATTTCTGTAATTAAACCAGAATGCCTATTTTCACCCAATCGAACATTCCTCTGAACAGCGATCTATGACAACAAATAATTCAGGTATAACGCGCAGGCATTTCCTTGAAACAACTGCACTTGCTGCATCTGCCATAACCATTTTACCCTCAAAAGTTATTGCCGGTTTCGGGCACAAAGCCCCAAGCGACAAGCTTAATATTGCCGGAATTGGCGTTGGTGGGATGGGTTTCAACAACCTTTCGAACATGGACACTGAAAATATTGTGGCTTTGTGCGATGTTGACTGGAAATATGCCGGACGAAATTCGTTCCGCAAATGGCCGCTGGCACCAAAATATCAGGATTACAGAGTAATGTTCGAAAAACAAAAAGACATTGATGCCGTGATGATTGCTACTCCCGATCATTCGCACGCCTTACCTGCGCTAATGGCAATGAAACTCGGCTACCATGTTTACCTGCAAAAACCTTTAACGCATTCGGTTTACGAATCGCGCATACTGACTGAAACGGCCAAACGCTACGGTGTGGCCACTCAAATGGGAAACCAGGGAAATTCAGGAGAAGGAATTCGCAAAGTATGTGAGTGGATTTGGTCCGGAGCAATTGGCGAAATTACTCTGGTTGATGCGTGGACCAATAGACCAATCTGGCCACAGGGGCTGGAACGACCGACTGAAAGAATGAAGGTTCCGGCAACGCTGAACTGGGATTTATTTATTGGTCCGGCCAAATTCCGTCCGTATCACGAAGTTTATACGCCATGGAACTGGCGCGGATGGTGGGACTTTGGAACTGGCGCACTTGGCGACATGGCCTGCCACATTCTCGATCCGGTTTTTAAAGCCCTGATGTTGCAATATCCCAAAGCTGTTGAAGCAAGTTCAACACAAATCAATAACGAGTCAGCCCCGAATGCCGAAAAGGTAACATATTGGTTCCCTCGCCGCGATAACCTGGCTAAAGTTGCTATGCCCGAAGTAAAGGTTTGCTGGTATGATGGTGGTTTTCTGCCCGAACGCCCGGCAGAACTGAAAGATGGCGAACAGATGGGCGATTGGAATGGTGGCGTTATATTCCATGGGTCGAAGGGAAAAATTATGTGCGGCTGCTACGGAGCCAATCCAACTCTTCTTCCCACTTCAGAAATGGAACACTTTGAGCAGCCCGAAAAAATTATCAGGCGGATTAACAATGCTGATTCAGGCGGGCACGAGCAAGACTGGATACGCGCTGCAAAAGAAAACAAGGCAAACCGGGTAGAAGCTGGCTCTTACTTCGGATATTCCGGCCCGTTCAACGAAATGGTGGTGATGGGTGTATTGGCCGTTCGCCTTCAGGATCTGCAAAAGCGTTTGTTGTGGGATGGAAAAAATATGCAGTTTACCAATATTGTACCATCGGATACAATAAGGGTGGTAACCTCAAACAAATTTGAAGTGGTAAACGGCGATCCGAAATTCGACACCAAATACGATAAAATTAATGCGTTGAATGCGGCTGAAGAATGGATCAGGCATAATTACCGCGACGGCTGGGAGCA
>DAOPZV010000021.1:6568-30199 GCA_035353575.1 Prolixibacteraceae bacterium
AAGTTTCAGGTTGTTGGCAGTTGAGCTTATCCTTTGCCGTTCACTTCAGTGAACGGTGATCGATGATGAAAACTACTTCCCAACCACCATCCGGTTATCGGCCATTCGGTTATTAAATTGCTGCACAATAGCGCGTTGAAGTTGCTCCTCTGCAGCAAAATGAACTTTACCGAGCAGGTTATTCTTTAAATCCGGATCTTCTTTTCGATTGTAAATTGCGGTCAGTTTGTCGTCAGTCAGATGAAAAACGAAATCGCCACTCAACATTTGGTAAGAATCCTGAATATAGTTTATTACAAACCTTTTCGAGTTCTTATCAAACAGGTTATTCCCGTATGCAAGGTATGGATATGGATAATTGAGGTAGCTTAAAACGCTGGGCAAAATATCAATTTGTTGAGCCAGGCGTTCATCAACGCCCTTCATGCTTCCATCGCCTTTGTAAAACAAAATCGGGATCGAAAAATGTGTTACAGCCGTATAATATTCTTTGATTCCGGTAATTACCGAATGGTCGGCAGTTATTACAAACAGCGTGTTTTTAAACCAGGGTTGCTTTCGGGCCGTATCAAAAAACTTCTGCAACGACATGTCGGTATATCTAATGCACTTGTTTAACGGAATTCGGCCTTCAGGAAATTTTCCCTTGTATTTGGCAGGCACTTCATACGGATGATGCGACGAAACCGAGAATAATGTAGTTGCAAACGGCTCCTGCATTTTACCCATTTCGCGGGCAAAAAATTGGAAGAATGGCTCGTCCCAAACGCCCCAAATTCCGTCAAAATCTGCATCTTTGCCGTATTCGTTTTTCCCGTAGTATTTCTGGAATCCTGCAATTTTAGTGAAAGCGTCGAAGCCCATCGATCCGTTTGGCGCACCGTGAAAAAATGCCGTTTGGTATCCAACCTTTCCCAACAAACTGGCAATGCTGTTTATTTCGTTTCCTGAACGTTCTGAAACCACATAGGGCAAAACCAAGGCCGGAATACTTGCAGTCACCGATGGAATAGCGTCGATTGACTTGCTCCCGTTGGCAAATCCGTTCGGAAAAACAAGACTTTCGTGAATCAGCGAATCGAGAAACGGTGTATAGCTCCGGTCGCGCGGATCTTTCAGTTGCGGATTAAGCGAACCAACAAACGCCCGGCTAAAGCTCTCTAAAATAAAGATGACTACATTTTCCTTCTTCATCGGCGCAATGCTATCAGGCTTTTCATGGATTGGCGTGTAAATCTTGCTCAGCTCTTCCTCCGACTTGAAATAGTTCTTGTGAACAAATGCCTTCTTTCCCCAGGTTCGGATAATGCAAAACGGAGTATTCTGCACCAACGCCATTTCTTCAGGAGTCTGAACAAAAGCGCCCGCGTTATTCATATTGATGGGGCGGGTACTGTGACGCCAGCCGCCACGCATTCCAATTACTGAAAGAACAATCAGGATAAAAATTGCCGGTATTCCTGAAATGAAATAAACAAACTGATTTTTAAACCGGAACGACCGTGGCTTTAACAAATCGTATAACCACGCCAGTAAAAAAAGTAAAACGATAAAAATGACCGCGATAAACCAGAAATCGTAGAAGAACCGGGCGATCAGCCTGGTGTTTCCGGCATCAAAGGCAGCCACATCAAACATGCTGGCGGTTGTCCGTTTCAGGATATACCGGTAATAAATCATGTCGATGAGGTTAAACGCCAAACCAACACCGTTTGTGATCATGAATATCCATTTCAGCGTTTTCTGGTACCAACTCCTGAACTTGAACTGAAACGGGAGGATGAACAACAGGAAATACAATGCATTGAGGTATAGCAAAGCGCTGGTATCGAACATCAACCCGCCTTTCATAATAGTAAGAAACGAGGTTAACGTAACTCTGGGAAACGATGGTGTATTGAATAAATAGAATAAAACCCGACAAAACGAATAAAAAACCATCATCAGCAAAAACCGGTACACCAGTACCAGGTATTCGTTCGTTTCGTATTTTTTGGGGGTAAGTAATCGTTTCAGCATCAGTCCTGTTTTCATTAATCCGGGCTACAAAAATAACAGGTTAATTGAATTGAGACCGAACTTTAATATCATTTAACAACAAACTTTCCGGAGAGGTTGATCTTATTCCCTGATTTTATCGTCGCGGATGCGCTGATATTGTTTGTTGGCAAATACAAATTCCTGGAGTTTTTGGTTTGTCGAGTGCAGTATTTCTTTTCGGTTACCCTCCCAGCACATTTCGCCTTCGGAGATAAACAGGATGTTGTCGCCAATTTCCATCACCGAATTCATGTCGTGCGTGTTGATGATGGTGGTAATTTTTAAATCGATCGTGATGGAACGCACTAGCTGATCGATAACCATCGAGGTTTCAGGGTCGAGCCCCGAGTTAGGCTCGTCGCAAAACAAATACTTCGGATTGAGCACAATGGCGCGTGCAATGGCCACCCGTTTCTGCATCCCGCCCGATATTTCAGAAGGATAGAGTTTGTTGGCATCGCGTATATTCACTCTTTCAAGGCAAAAGTCAACCTGCTTCTGCTTCCCGGCCGACGATAATTCTGAAAACATATCGAGCGGAAAACGCACATTTTCTTCAACGGTGAGCGAATCAAAAAGCGCTCCTCCCTGGAAAACCATTCCCATTTCCTGACGCAATTTTTTCCGAAGCTTTTGATTCATCTGGGTGAAATCACGACCATCATACAATATTTGCCCGCGATCAACTTCGTGCAAGCCAACAATCGACTTCAGTAAAACGGTTTTCCCCGAACCGCTTCGCCCGATAATCAAATTCGTTTCTCCCTCGTTAAACACTTTGGAAATGTTCTTCAGAACATCCTTATTCTCAAACGATTTATATATGTGTTTTACCTCAATCATTTTAAAACAGCAGTTGAGTTAGAATCAAGTCCCATACCAAAATCATGATGTTGGTGTTTACCACCGCGCGTGTACTGGCCGTACCAACATCAAATGCTCCACCTTCAACCGTGTATCCGAAAAAAGCAGATATGGACGAGATCAAAAATCCGAAAACAAGGCATTTGATCAGCGAATACGTCACATAATACGAATTGAATAAATATTGAATTCCGTTCAGATAGTCGGTGGCCGTAACTGCTCCAACTGCCGGGCCCACAATAAGTCCTCCAATTAGCCCAAAAAATACGCTGATTATATACAACAGCGGAAACATCAAAACCACTGCAATAATTTTGGGCAGAATAAGATAGCCGGCAGAATTCACGCCCATAATTTCAAGCGAATCAATCTGCTCGGTTACTTTCATACTACCAATTTCTGAAGTGATGTTTGAACCAATCTTTCCGGCCATTATCAATGCCAGAATTGTTGAAGAAAATTCAAGGATCAGGGTGTCGCGCGTTCCAAGGCCGATAAGATAAATAGGTAAGAGCGGATTTTTCAGGTTGTAGGCAACTTGCAGCGTCATGATACCACCCATAAAGATGGAAATTACAGTAACAATACCAACCGACTTCACACCTAAATTATCAATCTCGTTATATATCTGGCGAACATACAGACTGTGCCTTTCCGGCCTGCTAAAAACCCGAACCAGAAGCTCGAAATATTTTCCTACCTGTTCTAAACTCTTCATCTACGGCCTGATATTACATTGTTCTGTTGTTTCCTTCGGAAGTTGCCCTGCAAGTTAATATTTAAAAACATGCAGTTTTGAATGAGGTAAAGGTACAAATAATCCAAAAACAGGCATTTTTCCTGTGGTTTTAATTTTAAACTCACTATCTTGAATGGTGAAACAGAGATCGCTTTTTGTAGAATTAAAGAGCTGTTCTGCAACAGGCACGTTAAGAAAACCCCCAAATTGATTAGACAATGAACAATACTTATTGTGTGATAATGGCAGGCGGAATTGGTAGTCGGTTCTGGCCTTTAAGCAAAAGTACAATGCCCAAGCAGTTTCTCGATATTCTTGGAACTGGACGCACTTTTCTTCAACAAACTTTCGATCGATTTAAAAAAGTTTGCCCGGTCGAAAATTTCTTTGTAGTAACCAGTGCTGACTATAAAGATCTGGTCGCAAATCAGCTCCCGGAGCTCAACGAATCGCAAATATTGCTTGAGCCATTGCGCCGAAACACGGCACCATGCATCGCCTACGCCAGCTATAAAATTCAAAAAATCAACCCCTCGGCCCAAATTATTGTTGCTCCGTCCGATCACCTTATTCTTCAGGAAGAAGCATTCCTGGAAGAAATTCGAAAAGGGCTTGATTTTGTCTCGAAAAACGACGCCCTGCTCACTTTGGGAATTCGTCCGAACCGGCCGGAAACAGGTTACGGATATATTCAGGTTGAAAACATGCTTGCCACTGCCGACATCGAAAATCTGCACCCGGTAAAGACCTTCACCGAGAAACCTGACATTGAACTGGCGCGAATATTTGTTGAGAGCGGAGAGTTCTTTTGGAATTCGGGCATCTTTTTGTGGTCGCTTTCATCGATTCTCTTAGCTTTCGAAACGCATTTAAACTCGGTGTCAGAGCTGTTTGAGAGAGGTAAAAAGCTTTACGGAACTTCCGACGAGATTCCATTTCTCAATAAAACCTATTCCGAATGCCAGAATATTTCGATAGACTACGGCATAATGGAGAAAGCGAATAACGTATTTGTCCTTTGCTCCGACTTTGGCTGGAGTGATCTTGGAACGTGGGGTTCGCTATACGAAAATTCAGAAAAAGACAAATTAGGAAACGTAGTCGCAGGAGAAAACGTGATGTTGTACGGAACGTCAAATTGTATTGTCAATATGCCTGCCGACAAGCTGGTTGTTGTTGAAGGACTCGATGATTATATCGTTGTAGAATCTGAAGGGACATTGCTAATCTGCCGCCGCGACGATGAACAACAGATCAGGCAATTTGTGAACGACGTTAGAATGTATAAAGGAAATCAATACGTGTAAAAAAGGAGGCTTTCGCCTCCTTTTTTTATTATTCGTAATATTTTGGTTTAAATGTACTCCGCACGCAGCGAAATCCAATATATGATTTAGCTGAATCCTGATACTCAAAACTGCGGGTTGAGACCTGGATGTAGTAAGCAATATCTTTCCACGAACCGCCCCTGATTACTTTACGTTTCATTGCTGGCGGATCATCTGGTTTTGCATCGTACTGAAAATCCGGACTAAAGTCGGAAATCACCTCGTATGCCGATTCATCAAAGGCGTTTGATGTCCACTCGGCAACATTTCCGGCCATATCATACAAACCGTAAGAATTTGGCAAATAGGCGCCAACTTTCATGGCAGTAACATTTGTCCGGCTGTCCGATACATAGTTTCCTCTCAAAGGCTTGAAATTCGCCAAATAATTGCCTTGCTGGTCGCGTGTATAATAGCTTCCCCAGGGGAACACTGCCATTTGATGGCCACCCCGGGCTGCATATTCCCATTCCACTTCCGAAGGCAACCGGTAATCCATTACCCCGGGATTTTTCAACATTTCCTGGTAGGTATTTAGCTGCTTTGTTCGCCATTGGCAGAAAGCTTTCGCCTGTTTCCAGGTGACTCCAACAACCGGATATTCGTCGAATGCAACATGGCAAAAATATTTCTTGGTCAGCGGCTCATTGTATGAGAACGTATAGTCACGCATCCACACTAATGTATCGGGATAAACAGGGGTGATTTCGTGCATGATAAACGACGAGCGGTTCTGAATCGGGGCTTCTTTTCCGGAAGCATCGGTTACAACTCCATCGTATTTCTGAGTCTGAAAGTTATAGCTGTTTGCCCTTTTGGCAGCTTGCCGGTAGTCGATCCAGTAATATTCAAATTTTAGCTTACGTGTGTCAAGTTCCTTACTTTTGAAAAAACGCTCATTTTCAGGAATAAACATATCCTCTAATGCTGTCTGGTAATCAGGATTCTTCCACTCGATTGGTTCCATCCAGTTTAGATGAGGAACCTCGAGTTCAACCCCATGGCGTCCTTCAGTAACTAAAAACTCGGGTATTGATTCGGAAAGTAATTGCCGGGCAATCGAGTCGCGAACCCAATAGACAAACTGACGATATTCATTATTTGTAATTTCCGTATCATCCATCCAGAAAGATGGAACAGAAACGGTCTTCACAGGAGTGCTTGCGCCATCAGGTTGTTCTTCAGACGGTCCAATATTTACACTCCCCTGCTTTATAAAATTCATTCCGAAAGGTATCGGCTCGAAATAGGGCTTTCGGTTTTGAGCGCTCGTCAACTGACTTGTCCAATCGCGATTGCACGAGCTCAAAAGAAGCATTCCAAATATACCGATGACCAAAATTCTATACATACTTTTCCAGCAAGCGACTTGTCAATTGAGAAACTCTTTTCGGGGCTTTTTATTGTCTGTTTAACCGTTCAAAAAAAAAGCCTTATTAGGATGATTACCCCATAAGGCTTCAACTTATGTCGGAAACAATTAGTATTCCCAAAGATTTTGTTCGTAGTCAAAGATTGAATTCTCGATGCGTTTGCTTTCGAGCATTGCGTCTTTGCTACCTAAATAGTTACTTATAGCCCTGTTGTTATAAATATTCTCTTCTTTTACAATGTACGAGTTGAATTTGCGTTTCAAAAACACGTCGTCGAAAGACAAATTCCGGGCAGTGTTCTGCGGATTGAAAACTTCGTTGGCAGCCATCAAATCTCTTGCTTCCGGATAATATACCCAGAAAACCTGACG
The DNA here is from genome assembly GCA_035353575.1 of Prolixibacteraceae bacterium. Taxonomy (GTDB): domain Bacteria; phylum Bacteroidota; class Bacteroidia; order Bacteroidales; family Prolixibacteraceae; genus Aquipluma. The sequence goes on from DAOPZV010000021.1 coordinate 13,284, forward strand.
ACGTTGTACATTTTCCTGGTTGGCATCCTCATCACGATAGAACTCCTGGATCGGGCAAACACCAATCACCCGAACATTCATGGTCGAAGTCTGCTTGTCGAAATACCAATCTTCCTTAATCATGAATTGTTTGACTTCTTCCGAACGAATTTCTCCCGAAACGGTTTTCTCCTGCATTTCGCCGGTATCAACGTTTCTTACTTTTCTGGTTCTGGTTGTCGCACCAAAAGCTTCTTTAACCTGCTCATAAGTCATCGGCACTTTGAACTCGTCGTCGTTCTTAGCATCGTAAGCTGTTAATTTACCATCTTTCACTCCTGAAATCAATAAATTCACAAGACTATATCTTCCATCCACCTCATGCGTTGGGAAATATAAGTTTTGATTCATCTTTTCGCGAAGATCAATAATACGCCACACTCTCTTGTGCCACATCACATCAGCTTCTCTGATGTACGGAAGCGGAGTTGGTTTTCTGCTCTTCGCATCTTCTTTTTTGTACGGTCCGTCAATAATCTGCGCTTTTGTTTCATGAGTTGAACAAAACAAGATTAAAGCAGAAAATCCAATAGCAAACAAAATCTTTTTCATGACTATCTTATTTTAAAACTTACCGGAGACAACTCTCTTGTCGAACCATCATCTCCTTTCGCCATAATTCGATCAATATAAATTATACTTCCCTGAGATAATTTGCCAAACTGATCTCTTTGTTCTGACGTAAACTTATTATCTCTTGAACTGTATGTTTTCACATAACCACCAGATCCGGATAAAGTCACGTCAAATTGTGTAACTCTGAATTTGAGGTCAAAGTCAAAATCTTTTAGGTCAGCAAAAATACCATCTTCCGAAAGCAATTCTTCCTTTTTTAGCGTTCCACCATTTTTCCCGCCAATGGTGGCCAATGGTGGTGGCACTTCTTTTACCCTGAACGACATTGAGCCCATCGGACGGCTCTGTCCGTTAACCTTAGCTAAAACAGATATCGTCGTACTTTTACCGGTTGCATCGAGTTTAGACGGATAGATATTAAACCCTTCCGCAGTTTTTTCGACACGACCATTATTAAATGTTATCTCCAAATTTTCGCTGGCCACACCAGGAGCAGAAACACTAATTGGGTTTGGTATGTTCTGGTACAAAACATTCATTTTGGTAGCCGAAATCGTCGCGCTGGGCTTTCCAACCTGATATTCCCCATTAAATGGATAACTGTTGTAGTTTCCTTCTGGTGTTTTGTATTTAATTAACCCACTCCATTTGAACGTTCCCACTTGATTAGCGGATACAGTATATATTCCTTTCCCGTCTTTCAGTGTCAGTTTATTGTTGCCAACATAAATTTCGGGTTGCTTGGTTGTATCCTCTGCTGCAAGGAAAATTTCTGCTTCAAACTTATCTCCTTCCATTACATAAGTTGACTTGGTCAAAATTCGTGCACCCAACTTGTTAAACTTAAACGAAGAAGCATCAATCTGGCTGTACAAGCTCGAAATAACATTAGTTTCGGAGTTCTCAATATCAACCTGCATTTTCGACAGCAAAGTAACTACTGCTATCAACGGCTTATTTTCAAAATTCAGGCTTTCCCATGATTTCTTTTCTCCTCCTTCTTTCAGGTTTATTTTAGGATCAGAAGTATCAAGGGTTTTAATAATATTTTCACCAAGCGGCGATTCTTTATCAAGAAACGAAACCAAAAAATCGCGGTAGGCATTTATATCCGACTTTAAAGAAGATGCCTTCTTCTTCTGAATCATGATCTCCGAAGGTGTATTCAAATCGTCTTCCTTCTTAATCAGAATGGTGTCGCCTTTACTATCAACGACAAAAGCATCTTTTGCTACCGCATCTCCACTGGCTTTAGCTTCTTTTAAAGTAATTCCGCCGGACGCTAATGCAAGTTCTCCTTTCAAATCTTTTATCTGAGAAACAAGCTGCCTGGTTTTTTCCCGAACCTGATCAGCTTTTACTTTCCATTCACCAACTTTCTCGTGATTTTCTTTGTCGGCCGCATAAAACGCATCATAAATCTGATCGTTTTTTCTTCGAATGTTATTCAGTGTCTGGGTTAAACTGGCATCAACGACCTTGAACGATTCAAGAACCTCCGATGCCACGTTCAGTGCTAACATAGCTGTTAACACCAGATACATCATATTTATCATTTTTTGCCTCGTTGATTCGGGGCAATTTTTACTCGACATAGTGTTGACGAATTAGATTACTTCTTTTTATAATTCATGGCACCCAACATATTGCCGTAAACTGAATTAAGTGCATCAAGGTGAGCATTCAATTTCTCAGCATTTTCCTTGTACTTCTTCATTTCCTGCGCCGAAGTAGCAATAATCTGATTCATTTGATTAAGCTCTTCAAAGAATTTTGCAGAAGCATGGAACTGTTCACTGGTCCCTTTTAATTGCTTTTCATAGTTTTGATTCAGCAATTCTATGTTCCTGTTTAATTTATTCAAATTATCGGAATAGTTAACCGAATTACCTTCAAGTTCTTTTATTCCTTTTTCCATCGCTCCGGAAAACCTCGAATACGATTCGTTTAATTTGTTTCCAGATTCATCAATCTGTCGAACAAACTTTGTACTCGATTCGTTAAGCTTAGTCAACATGCTATCTCCGGTTTCAGATATCTTCGTCGCAGTATTGCTGTATGAATTAACCAATTCGCTCAAAGAGTTATTAAGCATGTTGTTTGCCTTGGTATTCATCTCCGAAAAAGCTGAAACAGACTCAGAAGCTGAATTCAAATTCTTCACATAAACATCGGTGGCCAGTGTAGCCGTTGAAATATCACTAATTCCTGACGCTGTATTTGATAAATCAATCAAACTCTTGCTCACCTTGGTAAGCAATTCAGGAGTAATATTTGTACTATCCAGAATGGAATCCAATCCCTTTATCGGACCTTTTGTTTCGTCAACCGATTCTACGAGTTGATAATCCTCCTGAAGTTCAGGATATACTCTTGTCCAGTCAGGAATTTCCAATGGTGGTTCAAAGGCCGAAAGAAAAAAGATAAATGCTTCAGTCATCAACCCAATGGTAAGCATAATTCCGGAGTGATTCCAGTGCTGGAGTTTAAACAAAGCACCAATAAGTACTAAAGATGCGCCCCATCCATAGACGTATCCCATTAAAACTTTCCAACGCTTAGTCTTAAGTATTTCACCGATATTCATGAGTACTAAATTTAATTCTTAACTAAAATTCATTTCCAAATGAAGACCTGACACAACGGAACCCAATGTAAGATTTTGTTGTATCCTGATATTCGAAGCTTCTGGTAGAAACCTGTAAAAATGCGGAAATATCTTTCCAGGATCCTCCTCTGATTACTTTTCGCTTCATTGCAGGAGCATCTCCTGGTTTAGCATTGTATTCAAACTTCGGATTGAAATCATTAATATACATATATGCCGACTCGTCATATGCATCACCGGTCCATTCTGCTACGTTACCAGCCATGTCATACAAACCGAAATCATTGGCATCGTAACTACCTACTTTCATCGTGGCCATACCTCCATCCTCGACATAATTTCCTCTTAAAGGCTTGAAGTTAGCCATAAATGATCCATCTTTTTTGCGGCTGTAATAACCACCCCAAGGATACATTGACGATTGATGATCGCCACGGGCTGCATACTCCCACTCAACCTCTGTAGGAAGTCTGTAATCTTGCAATGTTGCTTCTCTCCTACTGGCAAGGAAATCGTTGTGAAGTTTTGTTCTCCAGTTACAGAATGCTTTAGCCTGTTCCCAGGTAACACCAACAACAGGATAGTCATCAAACCCAGGATGCCAGAAATAGCGTGTAGCCCATGGTTCATTGTATGAGAATGTAAAATCCCTGATCCAACAAAGTGTATCAGGATATATATTTACCTGATTACTAAATATAAACGATGAACGATTTTCAATTTTCTTTTCTTCTCCCTTTGTATCAATTACGGTCCCATTATAGCTCTGAGTTTCGTAATTATACATATTAACTCTTCGTGCTGCTTGCTTCAAATCAATCCAATGGTAAGCATAAAACAGCTTTCTAGCATCAATTTCACGTTTTTTGAAAAACCGCTCATTCTCCGGAACAAACATTGGCTCTAATGCATCCTTGTAGTCAGGATCACTCCAATCCAATTTTTCTTTCCAGTTAATTCTTGGCGGATCCACTGGGTTGCCCCTTCTGTCTTCGCTAATCATAAAATCCGGATTCTGCTCAGATAACAAGGTTCTGGCAATAGAGTCTCTAACCCACTGAACAAACTGTCGATATTCGTTATTAGTTATTTCAGTATCATCCATCCAAAAAGCATCGACCGATACTGTTTTAACTGGCGTCGTTGAAGCGGTAGGGTCCTGATCATTTGGTCCAAGATTAAATGATCCACGGTGAACGAAAGTCATTCCATAAGGTGTAGGCTCGAACCATTTTCCCCTTCCTTTTACGCCTGTCAGTTCGCCATTTCCGGATTTGTTACATCCAACAAACGTGAAAATTGCTAAAGTAAACAATCCAATAGAAAAAATTCTTTTCATAGTATAGCTATATGTTGCTTCTAATATTCTCTTTATAAATATCTTACGCTCTTATATTTTTTGTTTCGGTTTTTCCCCAAATCGAGGCTGTAACTAAGGAAAATCTCGTGAGATCCCCCTGAATAACCGAACATGGCCGAAGTGGTTAAATCGTAGGCATAACCAAGTTTTAATCCACTATTCATTTCAAAACCTAACAAAACGCATATCGCATCGTTAATACGGTAATTTAAACCAGCCGAAAAACGCTTCTTGTAAACCAAGTCAACCAAAAAGTCAGCCTGATAGGCAGCTCCGTCTGATTTTATAAATACCGAAGGCTCCACCTCAAACAACGGATCAGGCAAACTAATCGTATATCCTCCTGACAAATAATAGTGCCGGGGCAGATATGTCCGGGCCTGATCAGAAAATACGATTGACGCCTGATTGATATGCGTCGACGAAACGCCAACAAAATATTTTTTAGAACGCAAGAATGCTCCAAATCCTATGTCAAATGCCAGTCTACTGGCTTCTGTCGTCGGTATAATTCCCGTTTCTTCTGAGATCGACTGAAAAAGATCTCCATCAGGAATATACCAATCTGGTTTTATCGCCATATTAAAAAAGCCTAAACTTGGCCCTATGCCAAGCTCTCCGAGACTTGTCTTAATTCGGTATGCATAATCCAGTTCGACTGAAATATTCTTAAAAAAACCGATCTCGTCACTTATTATATTTAAACCAACACCGCTGTTTACACCAAAAACCTTACTTGACGAACCCATGCTGAATACTAACGTTTTAGGGGCTCCTTCAACACCAACCCATTGGTATCGGTTCAAAATTGTTCCGCTCAATGCTCCGTCATTTCCTGCCGATCCCGGGTTTACAGTAAGTTGAGTCTCTTTATTAAAACTGAACTGCGGGTCCATTTGGGCGGTTGCTGCTAAGATAGCCATAATATATAAGAATAAAAAACAAAATATTTTTTTCATAACAGCATTATTCTAACTCAGTTTGCCCAAATATTCAGCAGTAAAATAATGGAAAAATTTTTACTGCACCAAAGCATACAATCTCTAAAGTCAATGAACGCAGGTTTATTCTATTTATTTTGTCTTTTATGCATCTTTCTGATGTTTTTCCACCATCTGTCGGGAATATCTCCCTGCGAAGCCTTCTTATAATCGTCTTCGTCACAAGGCACAATATACATTCGCCCTTTTTTATGCTCAAAATCAGATATTTCCATCCACCACCGTCCCGAAACCCGGCTTTGAAAGAAAACAATTGCGATATTTATGTCGGCCATGTCTACGACAAAGTGGTTGAAATCCTCTGTGTCATCGGTTGGGTCTTCCGGCTTCCGGTTATAAAAACCTTCTATGAAATGCCAAATAATTTGGGCTACAAGATTCGACGAACTTGAGCTCATGTCGTTATCCGGAATTAAGTTAAAAAACCCAGCTAACTGCAAAGTATCACTAATTCCTGCATATCTCGCTATCTGACATGCTTCTTCTGAATAAAGTCCATTGGGAGAAGCCATTGCCTGCCCGGGAGCATCAATATACCGGATGGCATTAATATCGAAACTAAAAATATTGGCATCGCGCAAAATCGGTTCCACTGAAGTCAAATCGTAACGAACCTGGCCTAACCGCTTTGAATCAAAATGCGAACTATTGAATATGTCAATATCAGTCTGGTCAACAAAGTAATTCTGATAACCAAGAGCTGTGTATGAATACATATTCTTTTGTTTCTCAAAAATCAGGTTCAGATAATTTTCTGCTGTGATATTTTTAACGCCTTTTTTAAAATCCAGCTTTGGATCAACAGTAACCATATTGAATAACCGGCCATCAAAAGCCTTTGACATTCCAAAGGTAAGATCCTGGCTTCCTCCAAGAATACAAACAGTCTGCCTACTTTCCATCAGGTGCTCGCAGATGTCGCGCAAAGCGAAATAAGAATCATTTGCTGTATTCCCAACTTTTAGGTTTCCCAGATCCAGAATTTTGAATCGCGCCCCAATTCTGTTCAGATTATATAAATGTTTACGGATTTCGTCGGGAGCCTTCGCTGCTCCCTCAACCCCTGAATTTCGGTCTTCAGGAACACCAATTAGAACCAAGTCTGCCTTTTCCGGCTTTACTTTTTCCTGATTCCGTTGCAATAAATATCCTAAAGTGTGCTTCTTATTCGCCCACTCTGGGCATGCAAACTTCTCAAAGTCAACAGGATCAAAATAATGCAACAGGTCCATCATAGATGTTTTTTCACGTGTTGAAAATACATTTTTAAATAAAAAGGGCAAACAAAAAAATATGTTTACCCTAATAAATTTATTTTTTTCTTGACTTTTTCACTGTCGATTGCCCGTCAATTAACTTCATACAGTCGTCGAGAGTCAACTTTGTAGCATCTGTATTTTTTGGAATTTTATAATTTCCCTTTTTATAAGAAATGTATGGTCCCCAGCGCCCGTTAAGAATTTTGAGATCCGGATTTTCGTCAAAAACTTTTAGTAATGCATTCAAATCCTTTTCCCGTTTGCTTTCTATAAGCTCAATCGCCCGCGGCAATTCAATAGAATAGGGATCATCAACTTTCTTTTCCAGGGAAATAAATTTGCCGTCATGCCGCACATAAGGGCCAAACCGACCAATAGCAACAACAACAGTCTTTCCTTCATAATCGCCCAATGTGCGTGGAAGCTTGAAAAGTTCCAGTGCTTCGTCCAAAGTAATGGTTTCGATATGCTGACCGGCACGCAAACTTGCAAACTGAGGTTTAGCGCCTTCTTCTGTTGCCTCTCCCAGTTGTGCAATCGGACCAAAACGGCCAATTTTAACCGATAACTCCAATCCTGTGTTAGGATCAATGCCTAAAACCCGAACGCCATTTGCGCGCTCTGCCTCGTTAATTGCACTTTCAACTTTTGAATGAAACGGTTTGTAGAAATTTCCAAGCATTTCGTTCCAGATCAACTCTCCCTCAGCAATTTCATCGAATTCCTTCTCCACTTTCGCTGTAAAATTGTAGTCCATTATCAAATCGAAATACCTCATCAGGAAATCATTCACCACCATGCCAATATCGGTTGGAAACAATTTGGATTTCTCTGCACCAGTGACCTCAATTTTTTGCTTCTCGGCAATCTTTTGACCAGCAAGAACAAATTCGGTGAAACCTCGTTCAACGCCTTCGCGATCTTCCTTAACTACATAACCACGATTTTGAATGGTTGTAATTGTCGGGGCATACGTTGAAGGCCGTCCAATTCCCTGTTCTTCAAGCTTTTTAACTAAACTCGCTTCAGTATATCGGGGTGGCTTTTGTGTAAAACGTTCGGTTGCAAAAATTTTATCCCATCTTAATATCTGTTTGGCGGTTAGAGCCGGAAGAAGTCCTTTTTGTCCACCATTCTGGTCCTCGTCGTCAACAGATTCGATGTACACTTTCAAAAAACCATCAAAGATCAGAACTTCGCCCGTTGCAATAAATTTTTCAGCAGAATTCGAAATATCTATGGTTACAGTTGTTTTCTCAAGTTCAGCATCACTCATTTGCGAAGCAACGGTTCTCTTCCAGATTAACTCATAAAGTCTTTTTTCCTGTGCTGTTCCCGAAATTTCTTCCTGATCAAGATAGGTTGGACGAATGGCTTCGTGTGCTTCCTGGGCGCCTTTCGACTTTGTTTTGTATTGGCGTACCTGATGATACTTCTCTCCCATCGTGCTCAGAATAACTTGCTTTGCTGTGTTAATCGCAAGGCCCGACAGGTTAACAGAGTCGGTACGCATATAGGTGATTTTCCCCGACTCGTATAGTTTTTGTGCAACAGTCATTGTTTGCGACACCGAGTAACCAAGCTTCCTGCTGGCTTCCTGCTGTAAAGTTGAGGTGGTAAAAGGTGGCGCTGGCGAACGTTTCGATGGCCTTTTTACAACATCGTCAATCTGAAATTCGGCCGATTTACATTTTTCAAGGAACGAAAATGCCTGTTCCCGGGTATCAAATCGCTTGTTCAATTCTGCTTTTAGCTCAACTACCTTGCCATCTTTTTCAGGCACCAAAAAATTGGCGGTAACTCTGTATGAAGAAGTTGTATTAAAGTTCATTATCTCGCGTTCTCGCTCAACAATCAACCTCACGGCAACCGACTGAACCCTTCCGGCAGACAAAGATGGCTTCACTTTTTTCCAAAGAACCGGTGAAACCTCAAAACCAACAATGCGATCGAGTACCCGGCGGGCCTGTTGTGCATTAACCAAATTTAAATCGAGTGGCCTGGGATTCTGGATCGCATGTAGAATTGCTTCCTTTGTAATTTCATGAAAAACAATTCGTTTCGTCTTCTGAGGATCAAGATGGAGTGTTTCGATCAGGTGCCAGGAAATAGCCTCTCCTTCGCGGTCCTCATCGGAAGCCAGCCAAATTGTCTTTGCGTCTTTCGCCAATTTCTTTAACTCAGTTACCAATTTCTTTTTATCGGAGGTGATTTCGTACTTTGGCGTAAAATTATTTTGAATATCGATACCAAAATCTTTCTTTTCGAGATCCCTGATGTGTCCCATGCTGGAAGTCACAAAAAAATCTTTTCCCAAAAATTTCTCGATGGTTTTTGCCTTCGCTGGTGACTCAACAATAACAAGATTCTCTTGCATGTATATATTTATTATGGTTCCGTTTAAAATTTTGTGCAAATTAAAGAAAAGGAAATGCTAAGTTCAAAATATAACTCGTAAAAAATTTACCTCATATTTATTTGAAAATGATTAATTTATTAAAAAACGCTTGATTGCGGTTCAATTAGCAAGCACTCTCGCGCAACAATCCGAAGCAATAGCCAACAGCACACCAATAAATTAATTTACAGCATCTTAAAAGAAAAATAAAACCAAATTCGAGTCGTCTTACTCGCTATCCAACCAGAGCAGAAAGCCCATTTGAATCCCGTTTTATTCAGACGAAATCAGTTGTGTTTCATTATCTTTGTCCGCCAAAACCCAAATCAATAATTTAATGGGAAAAGATATTTCTGTTTACAAAAAGTACATTCGCGTATTCTGGTACTTATATGTGTCGGGAGTTGTTGCCGTATTTCTTCTATTCTTTATGATAGCCCAAGGTTGGATGGGATTTATGCCAACTTTTGAAGACCTGGAAAATCCGGAAAGTTTGCTGGCCTCCCAGGTAGTTTCGTCTGACGGCGTAGTGCTGGGCACGTATTTTAAAGAAAACAGAAGTTACGTAAATTACGAGGAGCTTAGTCCTTTGCTGCTAAAATCCCTGGTTTCGACCGAAGATGTTCGGTTTTACAGCCATTCAGGAGTTGATATCAGAGGGTTGGTGCGGGTTGTTAAAGGCATTGTCACCGGAGATTCTAATTCAGGTGGAGGAAGTACAATCAGCCAGCAACTGGCAAAAATGCTTTTCCCGAGAGACAATATACACGGCAAAATTCAACTGGTTTTCAGGAAATTTAAAGAATGGGTAATTGCCGTTAAACTTGAAAAGAGTTACACCAAAGAGGAAATTCTCACGATGTATTTAAATAAATACGATTTTCTGAATCTTGCTGTTGGTATTAAATCTGCAGCAGCAATTTATTTCAATACAACACCTCAAAATTTAACGCTCGAACAATGCGCCATGTTAGTGGGAATGGCGAAAAACTCGTCGCTTTATAATCCCGTTCGCCGCCCAGAGCTCACGCTTCAACGCAGGAATGTAGTTCTCGACCAAATGGAGAAATACGGATATATTTCGAAAGAAGAATGCCGGAGTGCTCAAGCCAAACCGCTTGGCCTGGACTATCACAAAGTTGACTTCAAAACCGGGCTCGCACCTTATTTCAGGGAATATTTACGCCAAACATTAAATGCCGACAAGCCCAAACGCTCGGACTATGCTTCGTGGCAAATGGAAAAATACCGCGAAGATTCTATTGAATGGGACACAAATCCTGTTTATGGCTGGTGCAAAAAAAATAAAAAGGCCGACGGTACAGCTTATAATCTATACCGGGACGGGTTAAAAATTGTAACAACGATAGATTCGAGGATGCAGCGTTACGCCGAAGAAGCCTTGACTTACCATCTGAAAAGTAATCTGCAACCTTCGTTCAACAAGCATTTGAGAGTATTAAAAAACAGGCCTTTTTCTAACGATTTGTCGAACGAAGATGTTGATCGGATTTTTGATCAATCTATAAAGCAAACCAAACGATACTGGATTGCAAAAAATGCCGGAAAATCGTGGGAAGAAATTAAAAAAGAATTTGACCGCCCCATTGAAATGACAGTGTTCTCGTACAAGGGAGATCGCGATACGCTAATGTCACCACTTGACTCAATGAAATATTACCTGGGCATTTTGCGCTCGTCGTTTATGTCGATGGAAGTTAAAACCGGCCATGTAAAAGCTTATGTAGGCGGCCCGGATTATCGACACTTCATGTACGACATGGTTAAAGGCGGTAAACGACAGGTTGGTTCAACAGTAAAACCGTTCCTTTACACGCTTGCCATGCAGAATGGAATGTCGCCCTGCAGCAAGGTTCCCAATGTTCCGCAGCAATTCATTTTGCCCGATGGTAAAGTGTGGGAAGCCAGGAACTCGGACAAAACCAAGTTCGACAACAAAATGGTAACCCTGAAATGGGGACTTGCGCACTCTGTAAACCAGGTTTCGGCCTGGATTATGAAGCAGTACAATCCTCAGTCTGTTGCCGATATCATGAAAAAGATGGGTGTTTATAGTCCGATTGATCCGGTTCCATCTATGTTTTTGGGAACTTCGGACATTACACTGTACGAAATGGTTGGCGCCTATGGAACATTTGCCAACAAAGGCGTTTTCACCCAACCAATTTTCATTACTCAGATTGAAGACAGGCATGGGAATGTTCTTTCTACTTTCAGGGCAGAAAAACACGACGCAATCGACGAGCAAACGGCTTACCTGATGGTTGACTTAATGAAGGGCGTGGTTGATTTTGGATCGGGCGGACGCCTTCGCTGGAGCCCTGATTATGGTGGATTCAGAGGGCCGATTGCAGGAAAGACCGGAACAACACAGAACCACTCCGACGGCTGGTTCATAGGAATTACTCCGGAACTTGTTAATGGCGCCTGGACTGGTGGCGAAGTGCGAAGCATTCACTTCGACGATTTACAATCGGGGCAGGGAGCCAGAATGTCATTGCCTATTTGGGGGTATTTCATGAGAAAAGTTTATGCCGACAAAACACTTCCATACCACGAGTATGGCGATTTTGAGCGGCCAGGAACTTTGAGCATCGATATCAACTGCGATGACCCGGAAAGCCTTGAACAGGAAAAAGACAATTCGGAAGAGTTCTTTTAAGCGAAAAAGTTGTTTCTCAAAACATAAAAAGTCCGGCAGATGTTGAATCTACCGGACTTTTTCATATTGTCAATCAGCAATGCTGCTAATCTTTCAACCAAATAATAAGTCTTAGAAAAAAGACTTACACAAAAAGCATACTATTTTTCAAGTTTCTCAGAATTCTTCTTTGGCTCGTCGTCATCTTTGGAAGCATTCTTGAATTCCTTTATACCTTTACCCAATCCTTTCATTAATTCTGGAATTTTGGTACCTCCGAATAACAATACAACCACAACCAAAATTACGATTAGTTCTTGTGCCCCGATAACACCGGCGATAATTAATAAGTTCATACTATAAAGTTTAAAAGGTTTTTACAAAAGTAGAAAAATTTACAACTACAGAAATTTATTTGAATACTAGTTTAAAAATATCGTTCCCATTGGCATAAAGAACCAAGGCAAGCAGCAATACCATACCTGCAATTTGTGCGTATTCGAGAAATTTATCTCCGGGTTTTCGTCCGGTAATTATCTCGTACAGAAGGAACATCACATGGCCGCCGTCAAGTGCCGGAATAGGCAACAAGTTCATAACGCCTAAAATGATCGAGAGGAACGCTGTCATATTCCAGAAATCATACCAACTCCACGCTCCCGGGAAAATATTTCCAATGGCGATAAAACCACCTAAACTTTCGTAAGCCTTGGTTTTTGGCGAGAATATTAATTTAAATTGCTTTAGATAGTCATTTATCGTTGTGATTCCCCTGCTGAAGCCAGCCGGAACCGACTCGATTAAGCTATAACTTATCGTTTTGAATTCAAATATCTTCTCCAAATTCATATCGAGGGCAATTCCAAGGACTCCTTCGGCCGGAACCGTCAATGGGAAATCCATTTTTTGAGTTCCGCGCATAACATTCAAAACAATCTTCTTCCCAATGCTATCTCTCAAAGCTGTTTTAAACTGATCGTTATATTCGTAGCTTTTACCACTCATACCAACAATCTTATCGCCAACTTTCAGCCCTGCATCTTTTGCAACCGAATTTTTGGCAAATTTACCCACCGTGTAGTCAAATGGAATTCGGAACGACAGAACGCCTTTACTTTTAATAAGAAGAGCCAAATCTTCATCAGAGATTTCAACGTCAATCTTTTGACCATCCCGCTCAACCTGAATTGTACGAGCTTTATCGAGAATTACCGTTGGAATAATTTTGCGATAGTTTTCTACAGGCATGTTATCAACCGAAAGAATTTTATCACCATTATGCAGACCAATCTTCATTCCAACAGAGTCAACTTCAATACCGTATTTCATGTTCGCTGTAGGCAAATATTGTTCGCCCCAGGCATACAAAACACCTATGTAAAGAACGAATGCAAGAATGAAATTCATGACTACTCCGCCAACCATAATAAGCAAGCGCTGCCACGATTTTTTCGACCTGAACTCATAAGGCTGTGGCGGTAATTTCATGGCTTCTTTGTCCATTGACTCGTCAATCATCCCTGAAATTTTTACATATCCGCCGAGTGGCAGCCAACCAACGCCGTATTCAGTTTCTCCTTTTTTTACCTTAAACAACGAAAACCAAGGATCGAAAAACAAATAAAATTTCTCAACCCGGGTTTTAAAAAGTCGTGCAAAAAGGAAATGGCCAAACTCGTGTATAATCACTAAAAGCGATAAGCTTAAAACAAGTTGGGCTGCTTTAATTAAAAATACTTCCATCTATATCTTTTCTTTTTTATATCTGTTTTACAAGGTCTTTAACCCTTGCTGCCGTTAAAATCCTGACTTCCTTATCTGTTTGAATATAATCTTCAAGTGAAGGATTTTTCAGGAAAGAAGCCTTCTCCATAATTTGCTCAATGATCTCGGGCATTTGAAGAAAACTGATTTTGTCGTTTAGAAACGCATGCACAACCACCTCGTTCGCTGCATTTAAAATGCAAGGCATATTTCCTCCCTGATTGAGCGCTTCGAAAGCGAGTGCAAGGTTACGAAAATTTTTTGTATTTGGCTGTTCAAAAGTAAGTTTGGGGTAATCTAAAAAGTTAAATCTTTTAAACGGAGAAGGCAATCGCTCAGGGAAGCTCAAAGCATACTGAATAGGCAATTTCATATCCGGAAGTCCCATCTGAGCCTTCATCGATCCATCAACAAACTGAACAATAGAGTGAACAATGCTTTGTGGATGCACAATTACATCAATCTGGTCAGGCTTAAGCCCAAAAAGCCATTTCGCCTCAATTACTTCAAAGCCTTTATTCATCATCGAAGCCGAATCAATGGTAATTTTAGCTCCCATATCCCAGTTCGGATGTTTCAGTGCATCCGCTTTAGTCACATTTGCCAGCTGCTCCATCGAATAGCCCCTGAAAGGCCCGCCTGATGCCGTGAGGTAAATCTTTTCGATTTCGTTATTTATTTCTCCAACAAGACATTGAAAAATAGCGGAGTGCTCTGAATCAACCGGATATATATTTACTTTGTGTTCAATAGCCAGTTGATTGATAATTTCGCCTGCAACCACCATCGTCTCTTTGTTGGCCAACGCAATGTGCTTTCCTGCTTTAATAGCGTTGCATGTTGGGATCAATCCGGAATAGCCCACCATTGCGGTAACCACAACATCAATGGTTGACATTTCCACCACTTGCTGCAATGCCTCGCGCCCGGCATAAACTTTTATCGGCTCATTTTTTAAAGCCTCTGCTACTATGTCGTAATGGCATGAATTTGAAATAACGACCACATTCGGTTGAAATTTCTTAGCCTGCTCAATCAAAAGCTGAGTGTTATTATTCGCAGTAAGTACCTCAACTTCAAATAAATCAGGATTATTTTCGATTACTTCGAGAGTCTGTGTTCCGATAGAGCCAGTGGCCCCCAATATTGCAATACGTTTTTTCATCAGAAGATAATTTGTTTTTAATTGCCTGATGGAACTCGCACGTTGTTGAAGATTATCTTTATCGGTGTTTGTGTTCGCAACAACATGTTCGTTTCATGAAATCTAAAAATCGATATAGGTTTCCGGATCCAGAGCCGTTCCGTTATGCCAAAGTTCAAAATGAAGGTGCGGTCCCGTTGTTAGCTCTCCCGAATTACCCATAATAGCGATAGCATCTCCAGCCTTAACTTTGTCACCAATGTCTTTAAGCAACTCGGCATTATGCTTATATACTGAAACCAAATTATTTTCATGCTGAATATAAATCGAATAACCTGTATCCATAGTCCAACCCGAGAAAATCACAGTTCCGTCGAGAACGCTGGAAATCCTCGAATTTAAACTTCCAACAATGTCAACCGCCAGATGTTCTGTTTTTGTACTGAATTTATTGGTTATCAACCCCCGCAACGGGGTAAAAAAATGAACGTTTGCTATACTTGGCAATTTGGATGCATTTCGCGACACCGATAGATAATCTTTTTCCTGTTCCAATTTATCTCCGAAAGCCGAATCCGCATTAAAATTCCTGAATTTTACTTCATGTGTTTTTATACCTGGATCATTGGCCGACGCTTCGTCAGCAGGAACCTCTCCCTGAAACAAAGTACGCAACTTTTCAAAATAATTGTCGCGGTTTTTGATCTCATTCTCCAATGAATCAACCTTTATATAATTATAAATAATTTGCTGCCTTACCTTCGCACTCGGATAGCCTGGGATGTTTTCGCGTAATGGAGTATAGGCAATAATGACTGTAGTAAAGAGAATCAGGACGATGGCTCCTAAACCACCAAGAGTCAGCACCTTTAATGGAGTGAGCTTTATGCTCCAGACCGTTTGAATCGAAGAATCATTGTAAATGATTAGCCGATAATGATCCTTCAGCATTTGAAATATTTTCGTCCGAAGCTCTTTCCTGTTCATTGCGTGATTTTTCGCCCAACAAAATTAGAAGAATTTAATCAAAATGAAGCTGAAGTGCGTCTTATTAATGTATCACCAGACATTGATCAGAAAAAGTTTGAAAATATTTTTCACTCATTTATTAGGAATATCTAAATGCTTCGTCTATATTTGCACCCGCTTAGCGAAAGAAGATCAGCCGGGCGAAGTTCTAAAGACGATTAATTTCAAAAGATACATTGCGGGGTGGAGCAGTTGGTAGCTCGTTGGGCTCATAACCCAAAGGCCACACGTTCGAGTCGTGTCCCCGCTACTAAAAAGCCTTGATTCTTTTTGAATCAAGGCTTTTCCATTTTTAGCCAGGAGCTTAATACCAGGTATTGCTACCTAACATTGCTTATTGAATTTTTCACAGTATCGTGTCTGGTTTTCAACGTTGTGACTTTATACATTCCATTTTCAACTTGAAGTCCAAACACAGCCTGAATTACTGATCCCTTTATTCCTGAAGCAAAATCGACAATCAGATTATATTCGCCATTAGATAAACCTGACGGCATTTTAAACTCATTTCCAGCATTTTTTATTTGCCATATTCTATTTTCAGATCCACCTTTAGACAAGGCCGCGGAGAGAATTGCCCCTCCCGGCAAAGCTCCTCCAACAAGAGACGCTCCTTGCGCCAAAGCGCTACCCGTTGCATTAATTCCCTGATTAACCTTTGCTAATTCAGCAGGTTCAATCTCATTTACTTTATCCGAAGAAATGTAAAATGCCTGCCGGTTAGGAAAAACAATATAACTGCCCGACTGATAGAGTCCCGCACTCACTTTCTCTCCAAATGTGGCACCTTGAGTTTGTTTTGCTACGGTCACATTCATCGAAATGCGATTTGGCATTCCGTTATTGAGATTGTTGATGGTTCTTTCATTTTGACCAAGCATACTGAAAGGCAACAAAATAAAGGTAAGTAAGACTAATTTTTCTTTCATAGCATTAAGTATTGGTTGTTTAAACTAGAATTATAGATAGCCTTTTGTCTTAGTTCAAATAGTATTCAATCGAAAGATTTTACAACTATTTTAATGTATTAACAACCTACAACCATACTTTGATCAGAAAATAAAGACTTTTTAGTA
>DAOPZV010000022.1:0-3071 GCA_035353575.1 Prolixibacteraceae bacterium
AAATAATTCAGGAGGAATAACCCATGATCAATGCCATTATACTTATCAATACCGAACGGACAAAAGTCAATACAGTAGCCGAACAACTGGTTAGCTTACCCGGAATAGCCGAAGTTTACTCCGTTAGCGGCCGTTTCGATTTGGTTGCCATTATTAAATTACCAGGCGCCGACGACCTGGCCGTGCTGATGACCGAACAGGTGATAAAAATAGAAGGCATTACCCACACCGAATCAATGGTGGCATTCAAAACATTCTCTAAAAGTGATATTGCTGGTTTTTTCGAACTAGGGAATTAATTATTTGTGCGTTTATCACTTTAACAAAACATTAAAAGTTTACTTCTAAAAAAGTGTGAAACTTTGTTCCCGGTTTTTTAGGTCTACATTTAGGTTCATAACCTAATCTTAAACCTATGTCAGAGGATTCAGTTTTTGAATATAAGGGCCTCACGCTTCTGGTAAACCGAGAGTTCAACTATCTTGAAGTTGTCATCGACGAGAAAAATTTTTCAAATCAGGAAAAGTATATTTCATCGGTTTCACGAATGCTTGAATTTGCTCTAGATATCCATCCCAGATTTATTATTATAAATCGGGAAAAACATAAATTCACCATTACCTCTAAGCTCTTTCCTTTTACATCAAACAACATAATTAATCCGCTAAAAATCGATAACGTTAAAAAAATTATTTGTATCGGAACAGAAGAAGAATATCAAATTCGGTACAAAGAAATTGAAGAATTAGAACCATTTATTAAATGGGTAAATTCGAAACAAGCCGCGATCGAATGGATCAAACAAACCGAGCAGGAAAACCCAAATCCTTAATATTTCTTAACTTGAAGCCTTCGTTTCCTTTAAGATAAACAAAAGTTAAGTCTGGCTGTTTACCATCCTATGAATCAGCAAACAAATCAGACAAACTATATTAAGAAAAGATGAAACGAAGAAATTTTTTAGCACTTGTAGGAACATCTCTTGCAGCTGCGCCAGTTTGGTCGAACATATACAGTGCTCCACAACCTTTGCAAAAAGCTGTTGACGTTACTTTCCCCGAATTGCCATACGCTTTCAACGCTCTGGAACCGGTTATTGACGCCAAAACCATGGAGATCCATTACACCAAGCATCACAAAGCTTATTTCAATAATTTCTTGGCGGCCTTAAAAGATTCGCCAGCCGCTGAAATGGATTTATTGGATCTTTTCGCCGGAATAAGCAAGCAAAACGCGGCTTTACGCAACAACGGCGGAGGTTACTACAATCACAAGCTGTTTTGGGAAAACCTGAGTCCGACAAAAACAAGTCCATCGCCTGCACTTAAATTAGCGATTGAAAAAAGCTTTGGCACATTTGAAAAGTTCATAGAAGAATTCTCAAATGCAGCAAAGAAACATTTCGGGAGCGGATGGGCATGGCTCTCGGCTGGAAGTGACGGAAAATTGTTTGTTAGCGATACATTGAATCAGGACAACCCGTTGATGGACGTTGTTGACAAAAGAGGCAAACCTCTGCTGTGTCTTGATGTTTGGGAACATGCCTACTATTTGCAGTACCAAAACCGCCGCGCCGATTATGTCGACAAATTCTGGGAAATAGTGAACTGGGATACGGTGAGTAAACGATTCGAAAGTAGATAAAACGATAATTTAGATTTTTTAATGGTGAGCGGACGACTTTTGAGCGGGCCGCTCACTAAGTTTTAAAACATTTCTGATGCACTTTTTATACCTTTCCACACCGAAAAAAATGAAGCTATGATCGAAAATGTTGCACTAATCGGAGCAGGAAATCTGGCTACTCAACTGGCCATTGCGCTGAAAAAAAAAGATATAAAAATAAAGCAGGTGTTTAGTCGAAATAAAAACTCGGCAAAAGAGCTGGCCGAAAAAACCGGTTCTGCTTACACCAACAATTTATCGGAACTCGTGCCCGATGCCGATATATACATTATCGCGGTTAAAGATTCGGCAATTCTGGAAGTTCTTGAAAATTTGCAATTAAATGAAACGAAGCTGATTGTGCATACTGCCGGTAGTGTTCCGATGAGTATTTTGGAAGGGTTCAGCAATAATTACGGTGTGTTTTATCCATTGCAAACCTTCTCGAAAAGCCGGGAGGTCGATTTTTCGAACATCCCCATTTGCATAGAGGCAAACCATCCGTCAGTGCTGATGAAACTCGAAAATCTGGCTAAAAACCTGACCATTTCAGTAAATCAAATTAATTCCGACGAAAGGAAGACGCTCCATTTGGCAGCCGTTTTTGCCAACAACTTTGTAAACCACATGTATGCTGTGAGTGCCGAAATTTTGCAAAACAAAAAGCTTGATTTCGATTTGCTAAAACCTCTCATTGCCGAAACGGCGGCCAAGGTGCAGGAACTTTCGCCCATTGAGGCACAAACCGGACCGGCCAAACGATATGATCAAACCATTATTAATGCACATCTGAATATGCTCGATAGCCAGCCTGATTACCAGAAAATCTATAGTTTTGTGACTGAAAGCATTTTTCAGCTTCAACAAAAACACTCGCATGACATTCTTTAAAGAAAAACTAAAAAACGTAAAGGCGTTTATTTTTGATGTTGACGGCGTTCTCTCGCTCGACACTTCAGCGCTCGACGAATACGGAGACCCTGTGCGGACAGCAAATGTAAAAGACGGATTTGCAATTCGTTACGCGCTAAAGAATGGTTTCCAGGTAGCAATTATAACCGGAGCCAATACTGTTCGCGTTAAACTCAGGTACAGCAAACTTGGTGTTGAGCACATTTACCTCAATTCATTCGAGAAGTTGAGCTGCCTGAATGATATTCTGGATAAAACCGGATTGAAAAAAAGCGAAATTCTGTACATGGGCGACGATTTGGTTGACTTACCTGTAATGAAAGAAATAGGAATACCAACTTGCCCGTCAGACGCAGTTCCAGAAGTTAAAGCTGCGGCTATTTATATCTCAGACCGGAAAGGAGGCGAAGGCTGTGTTCGCGATGTAATCGAACAAGTTTTGCGCTCTCAGGGGAAATGGGCCAGCCAGGAAATTACCGGACTAAAAGCAGATT
>DAOPZV010000022.1:3171-11492 GCA_035353575.1 Prolixibacteraceae bacterium
AGTGCCTAAAATGAAACTCCGAACTTAAAACTCCGAACTCCGAACTTATGACTTATGTTTCTACACAACCTTGAACAATACGAAATAATACTGGCATCAAAGTCGCCTCGCCGCCAGCAACTTCTCTCCGACCTTGGATTAAAATTCACAGTGCAGTCGATGGACGTGAAGGAAGAATTTCCTGCTGGTTTGGGAATGACTGAAATTCCGGTTTTTCTTGCCGAGCTGAAAGCAAATGCCTTTCTCCCACAAATGAAAAACAATCAATTGGTAATTACTGCTGATACGATTGTTTGGCTCGACGGTAAAGTGATGGGAAAGCCAAAAGATTACAGCGATGGTTTTAAAATGCTGAGCGACTTGTCAGGAAAAAAACATGAGGTAGTAACCGGCGTTTGCCTGCTCTCTAGAACAAAAAAAATTGTATTCTACACAATTTCCGATGTTTGGTTTAAAAATCTGGCTGAAGATGAAATTCACTATTATCTAGAAAATTATAAGCCATACGACAAAGCCGGAGCCTACGGAATTCAGGAATGGATTGGCTACGTTGGTGTCAACCGAATCGAAGGGTCTTTTTTCAATGTTATGGGATTGCCCATTCAAGATTTATATGAACATTTGAAAAATTTTTAGTCCATTCTTCCTAAAAACTCGCTAATTTAACGGCCGTCAACTAATTAGCCTGCTCATGAAGATCACGAATTTGCTTTTTGTTTTTTCGGTCACCATTTTATTATTACAAACAGCCGGTTGTAAACCACAATCTCCAAAAATCGGCATTCTGTTCCACAGTTACGAAAACGAACGCTGGATCAAAGACCGTGATTATCTTGTAGAAGATTTACAAAAATTAGGGGCCACCGTTATGGTGAAAGTTGCCGATAACGACTCGAAAAGGCAAATTGATCAAGCTGAAACAATGATCAAGAATGGCGTACAGGCTTTAATTGTTATTTCAGTTAATCAGAATGAGGCCGCAAAAATTGTGGAAATAGCTCACGAAGCCAGCGTCGGTGTAATTGCATACGACCGGATGATAAAAAACTGCAAACTAGACTATTATGTCACAACAAACAGCACCAGGGTTGGCGAGCTTCAGGCAAAATACATCACGTCGGTAAAACCTGAGGGAAACTATGCGCTGATTTGTGGGTCAAAATACGACGATAATTCGAGGAAATTATTTCTTGGCCAGATGAATGTTCTTCAACCATATATGGAACGGGGCGACATTCGGGTAATTTACAGCGACTTCACAGAAGCATGGACTCCAGCCGAGGGAGCGCTGCATACAGCAAAAATTCTGGAACAATCTGGTGACTCCATTGCAGCAATTATTGCAGGCAGCGACGCCATTGCCACGGGCGTGCTCGACGTTTTGAGAGAAAAACGACTTTCAGGGAAAATACTGGTTGCAGGGCAGGATGCAGAGGTAAGCAACATTAAAGCGATTTTGTCCGGAGAACAAACATGCGACATATTGAAGCCGCTGAAACAGATGGCCGCTACTGCCTCTGAAATTGCAGTTATGGTGGCCAAAGGGAAAACACCTGAAATGAAATTTACAAGCGAAAGCAATGGCAAATTCCTGGTAAAGTCAGTTTTGCTTGATGCCGCAATTGTAAACAAAGACAATATTGAGAAAACGATCATTGCCTCAGGCCTTCATACGGCTACAGAACTGAAGTAACAGTGACTACGAGGCTTTATGCTTGTGTACAAAATTTGAAAATCCAACAATTTTATCTTTCAAATCCCTGCTGTTCAACTTTTAGATTACTATTTTTGGCATTCCAAATAAAAACTGAAAAGAATGTTCAAAAAACTGTCGCTCGTTGCCGCATTAGCTTTTTTGCTGGTTTTTCGTTCTGTTGGCAAAGAAGGAATGTGGATTCCAACCCTTTTAGAAAAATACAATATTGAAGAAATGAAGCAGATGGGTTTTAAGCTGTCTGCCGAAGATATATACAGCGTTAATCACGCCAGTATGAAAGATGCCGTGGTCCTTTTCGGAACCGGATGTACTGCCGAATTGATTTCGGGCGACGGGCTGTTCATCACAAACCATCATTGTGGTTACGATGCTATTCAGAACCATAGCTCTCTGGAACACGATTATTTAACCAATGGCTTTTGGGCGAAGAGCAGGCAGGAAGAACTA
The DNA here is from genome assembly GCA_035353575.1 of Prolixibacteraceae bacterium. Lineage (GTDB taxonomy): Bacteria > Bacteroidota > Bacteroidia > Bacteroidales > Prolixibacteraceae > Aquipluma. The sequence goes on from DAOPZV010000022.1 coordinate 5,336, forward strand.
ACTAATCCGGGGTTGACTGCCCGTATCCTGAATCGAATGGAAGATGTTACCAGCCTTGTTTTAAACGGGACCAATGATAAACCAGCCGATTCGCTACAAACAATTATAACCCGGAATACAAAGAAAATAGCAAAACAAGCAGCTGAAAACGATAGATACGAAGCCATCGTTCAACCGCTATTCAACGGCAATCAGTATTTTTTGTACGTGTACGAAGTTTTTGCCGATGTGCGGCTGGTTGGTGCACCGCCATCGTCAATCGGAAAATTTGGCGGCGATACCGACAATTGGATGTGGCCGCGCCATACAGGCGATTTTTCGTTGTTCCGCATATATGCCAATAAAGACAATCAGCCCGCCAAATATTCGCCTGACAATGTTCCGTATAAACCAAAGAAATTCTTTAAAATCTCTTTGAAAGGGGTACATGCCAACGATTTCACGATGGTGTTTGGTTATCCGGGCAAAACGCAGGAGTATCTGCCGGCAATAGCCATCAAACAAATTATGGAACAAGGTGATCCGGATAAAATTGCAATCCGCGACCTGAAATTAAATGTCCTTTCTGCCGACATGGAAAGAGATCGGGAAATCCGCATTCAGTATTCTGCAAAGTATGCAGCGACAAGCAATGCCTGGAAAAAATGGCAAGGTGAAATAAAAGGACTTCGCCGGTTAAATGCCATTGAAACAAAACTGCAATTTGAAAAAGATTTCGCTACCTGGGTTAATGCGAGCGACGAGCGAAAAAAACAGTTTGGCGAGGTGCTGCCAACTCTCGAAAATCTTTACAAACAGCTTGCCCCATATACCAAAGCCAACGATTTCTACACCGAGGTTGTGCAACGCGGAACAGATATTTTCTCTATTATTTCAACTTTTGAAGCAATAGAAAGTAAATGGAATTCGATGCCAGAAGCCGATCGCCAGAAGATACAGAAGGGAATCCGGCAGCGACTGGCCGACTACTTCAATGAGTATAATAAAAGCACCGACGAAAAAGTGTTTGTTTCGTTGATTGATTATTATGCCAGACATGCCGATCCGGCTTATCTTCCTGAAGACTTTAAATCGTTGATGAAAAACACCGGCCGCGAAGAACTGGCAAAACTCTACGAGAATTCTGTTTTTGCAAACCAGCCAGCATTGACAAATCTCGCGATGAATATCAACTCGAAAACATTCAAAAAATTGAATAAAGATCGAATGTTCGTGATGTTCAAAAGTTTAAAAAGTAATTACGAAAAAACCGTTGAGCCAACTTTCAACTCCCTTCAGAAACAAATTGATTCTACGATGAAAACATACATCGCCGCAATTATGGAAATGAAACAAGGGCATCCGCTATGGCCCGACGCAAATAAAACGCTGCGGGTTGCATACGGGAAAGTTGAAGGCTACGAACCAATGGACGGAGCCAGTTACGATTACTATACTACCATTGACGGGATCATTGAAAAAGACAATCCCAACATTTACGATTATAACATTCCGCAGGTGCTGCGCGACTTGTATGCAAAAAAAGACTATGGACGCTATGCCGAAAACGGGCAGTTACATGTTTGTTTCCTTGCCTCCAATCATACCACCGGCGGAAATTCAGGCAGCCCTGTTCTCGATGCCGATGGTAATTTAATTGGCGTAAATTTCGACCGTTGCTGGGAAGGAACAATGAGCGACCTGATGTTCGATCCGGATCGTTGCCGAAACATTATTCTCGATATTCGTTATGCCTTGTTTGTAACCGACAAGGTAGGCGGAGCCGGGTATTTGCTGAACGAAATGCAGATCGTAGATTAAGGCAAATATTCTTGTTCCTAAGGAAGTAATTTGAATGACGCTTTTAACCCATCCATCCCGATTCCCGAAACTACCACTGTTGGTTTGTGCGCTGTTGATTAATGTCTCCTTGTTCGCGCAAACGGCGGAAGTAGTATCTTTGGGCCAGGCACAGGACATATTATTTACTGAAGTAAATCCGTTGCACGGGTTTGGCATTTTCACATTCAATACTCCATTTTACATCGGAAATCTCACAAACACCAAAAGTTCTGAGTTCGCTGTCGCTTATTCCTTCGGAAATACCTGGCACCCACAGTCAACTGTTTATTACCCGCAAAATTTAACTGCACAACAGCGGATAGTAGTCAACTCACTGTATGTTACCGACCGGCCACAATACTTCGAAGATCAAGGTATTGTAACGAAACAAAAGACCTTTGCAAGCGATGGAGTTTTGCAAAACCTGAGTTTTACTTACAAAACGCATTTCCGGGGGAAAAGCTCGGCGGTAATAAAACTCAACACTTATATATTGTCGGGCGGAAGTTCTCCATTGTATTATTTTGCCAGTGATCGGTTCATCGAGAAAATTCACACCTGGGTTGGACTCGAAGACAATTTTGGCAGAAAACAATTTCCATTCAACCAGTCGAAGCTATATTATGAAGACGAAAACGGCAGAAACATACAAATTGACAAACCAAAAACTTTCCTCGGAACACTCGACCTAAATTTTTACCAAATGCTTTGGCAAAAGGAAAAACCGTTGTCAATCTTAACTCTTCAAGCTGGAACGCATTTCATTATTCCGCTCAACAATTACTATCCCAAAGTTGCAGGTGGTTTGTCGGCCAGCTTCTTTTATCGCCAGCGAATTTCAACGAGGTTCTACACCGATTTGGCTGTCGATGGCTCGGTCAGCAATAACTCTGTCGCAAGTTTTGGAGATGCCCCAGATTTGATCGACCGCAAATTTCGGTTGGCAGCCAAATCATATATGTCAATAAACCTGGTGTCTAAGCAAAACCGAACCTTAACGTTTGGACTAATCTGCAACTACCAGGACTCTTTTTTGAAAGGGAATATTTATAACGATACGCAGGACAATTACCGCGATCTGGGTATTGCTTACCTGAAAAACGGCCAAGTTTGGGACGGAACGGTTGTCAGCAAAACCCCGCGATTGTCAAAACTCACTGCTGCATCAATGTATTACTTCTCGCTTAAACCGTATTTCTTTTGGGGTGTAAAAGGCAAAAAATCAGCGATGTACTTCACCATTTGCGAAGACTATCCTTTAGTAAACAATGCCCCCGACATTCAGTACGGAATACAATTCACCCGAAATTTGAGCCGGTAAAAACCCAGCCTAGTCGCACAAAACACAAATGTCTTTTTTGGGATTAATCATCAACACCGGCAAATTTCCAGCTTTTCGCAAAAGTTTCTTCTCCGGAAGCCCAATAATCAGGTCTATTAAAGTAATGTTGCTGCTTCCCGAAATGATCAGCACGTCTCCGGAAAATTCGTCAATCCGGTCAATGGCTTCGTCGTATATTCGCCAACTCGTTGCCTTTCCTGCGCTAACGCGATGACTGACATTTAAACTTGAAAGAAACTTGCGAAAGAAATTTACGTTTCGCGTTAGCTTTGCAGCCCGCTCACGCTCGGTTTCGTGAGCATAAATTAAACTTATCTGCGCTTTGTTGAACCTTCCGAAGTACGAAGCCCACAACGAAGTGTCTTTCGATGCTTTCCTGAAATCGACTGGCACCAAAACATTTTTGTAACTTAAAAAGCGAGGCTCCTCTCCTTTTACAAATAGAAATGCCACACCGCTTTCACGAAACGCGCTCATTGCCCAATCAATATCGGTTTGATGGAGCACAAACAATACCGCCTCAAATTCGTCAATCAGCTTCTGCATATTGCTAACCAACGACTTTTGAAGCAACAACCAGGAAATTTCCAACGAAGGAAGCGTCGATTTTAACACTCCCGAAGTTTGCGCCAATTTCTCCTGAAGCACCTTCTTTTCCTCTGTCTTTTTCCAGAATGCAGTAAGGCAAAGCTCCTTCTTTAAAACATCAGCCATCCGAACACCATGAACAATAACCTCTTTCATCTTGTCGGAGAAATCGCACAGCACTACTATTTTTTGCGAAGAAGAATTTGGCATCACTATTCAGAATTGATCATAGCAATATTAATATTAAAAATCTGAACAAAAGGCATTTTTATTTGGGTGGTCAATACTTAAATGCGAATAAAAATCAGTTCCTGCTGAACCCGCTTTTGCTACCTTTGTTTCCATTCCTAAAAACTGGTATATGATAACAAAAGAATTAATTGAGCCTAAAAGCATTGTTGTTGTTGGCGCTTCAAACAACATTACCAAACCGGGAGGAAAACTTCTGAAAAACCTTAAAGACAACAATTTTCAGGGCGATCTTTTTGTAGTCAATCCAGTTTCCGACGATGTTCAAGGCATAAAAGCCCATAAATCTGTTGAAGATTTGCCACCTGTTGAAATGGCTGTTTTAGCAATTCCTGCTGCTTTGTGCGTCGAAGCTGTGAAAATTCTCGCCACGCAAAAGAGCACCAAAGGATTTATCATTATCTCTGCCGGATTCAGCGAAGAAAGTGAAGAAGGACGCCAGCTCGAACAACAAATTGTAAAAATATGCAACGAGAATAACGCGTCGCTAATTGGGCCGAACTGCATCGGAGTAATTACCTACGCGCACACCAGCGTTTTTACCACGCCCATACCCAAGCTCGAGCAAATGAGCTGCGACCTGGTTTCAAGTTCAGGTGCTACTGCCGTGTTTATTATGGAATCCGGAATACCCAAAGGATTACATTTTGCCAGCGTCTTCTCAGTTGGCAACTCAGCACAAAACGGAGTTGAAGAAATTCTCGAATTCATGGACGAGGTTTTTAATCCTGCGACAAGCACCCGCGTCAAATTATTGTACATCGAAAGCATAAAAAATCCTGATAAACTGTTGAAACACGCCTCGTCGCTAATACGAAAAGGCTGTAAAATAGCAGCAATAAAAGCCGGAAGCAGCGAAGCCGGAAGCCGTGCTGCTGCCTCGCATACAGGCGCAATGGCCAACTCCGATCTTGCCGTTGAAGCATTGTTCCGGAAGGCCGGAATCGTTCGCTGTTTTGGCCGCGAAGAATTAACAACCGTAGCCAACGTTTTCCATTGCAAGCCAATGAAAGGCAAGCGACTCGCAATTATAACCCACGCCGGAGGACCAGCAGTTATGCTTACTGATGCGCTCGAAAGCGGCGGACTGCATATTCCGCACATTGAAGACAGTGCTGCTAAAACAAAATTGAAGAATCAGCTTTTTGCAGGTTCATCAGTCGAAAACCCAATCGATTTCCTGGCAACGGGAAATGCCGAACAGTTGGCAGCAATTATTGACGCCTGCGAAAACGATTTCGACAACATCGACGGCATGGCCGTTATCTTCGGAAGCCCGGGACTGACGCCTGTTCGCGACGTTTATCAGGTTCTGAACGACAAAATGCAAACCTGTCGAAAACCAATTTTCCCCATTTTGCCCTCGCTCATCAACGTGAAAGACGACATGGCCTATTTCATTTCTGAAGGCAACGTAATGTTTCCTGACGAAGTTTTGCTCGGTAAAGCCTTGACCAGTATATTGAAAGCATCCCGCCCTTCAGAAGAAAAAATATTTCTGGACAATGTGGACATTCCTGAAATTCGCCGAATAATAGAAAACGCGGAAGATGGATTCCAATCGCCCGAAACTATTCACCGGCTTTTTGCTGCCGCTGGAATACCGATGGTTCGCGAAATTACCGTAAATACTGAAGAACTGGCTGCAGAGGCCGCCTCAAAGCTGGGATTTCCGTTGGTAATGAAGGTAGTTGGCCCAATTCACAAAACAGATGTGGGCGGAGTAGTTTTAAATGTTCACGATCAGGAAACTGTTCAGCACGAATTCAAACGACTGATAAAAATTAAGGACACCACAGCTGTTTTGATGGCCGAAATGGCTTCGGGTACCGAATTATTCCTCGGCGCGAAATACGAAGACCGCTTCGGGCATATTATTTTATGCGGTATGGGTGGCATTTTTGTCGAAGTATTTAAGGATGTTACCTCGGGCCTTGCCCCACTTACAATGTGTGATGCGGCTTCTATGATAAAAAACCTGCGGGCGTATAAATTAATTAAAGGTTATCGTGGTCACGCAGGAGTAAACGAGCGAAAATTTGCTGAAATAATGGTTCGCTTATCAACACTTTTGCGCTTTGCCATAGAAATTAAAGAACTGGATATCAATCCGCTGCTCGGGAATGGCGAAAAATTGGTGGCTGTTGATGCGAGAAT